>NZ_JBVVPS010000009.1:74486-212475 GCF_055811355.1 Bradyrhizobium sp. WSM4873
TGGTGTTTTTGGCCCCAACGTGGGCGGTGGGGCGCATGGGGGGGTCATTGGGGGGGTTTGGGGGGGGGTTTGGTTACCGATGGTCTCCCGGGGGCGGCGTTTAATTTTGGGGTTCCTTTTGGTGCGGCGCGCCACGCCCGCGGCGGACGGTGCTGCGCACCGCCGCGAGAACCATGCAGGCCCAACTGTGGCAGCGGGGCCTCGATCCTTCGAGACGCGCTCCGTCGGAGCGCTCCTCAGGATGAGGAGAAAGATCAGCGCCCAGCTACCAGCTCTTCTTGAAACCCGCCGTCAGGCTCTTGTTGATCGCCCCTTGCGAGGTTTCGCCGACCGAGCCGGAGACGGTGACGTTGTCGAAGAGCTTTTGTTCGGCGCCGACCTTGCGCAGCCATTTGTCGTCGGTGGTCGACAGCGACTGGCCCGCGGTGATGCTGGTGCCGGTGTCGGTGAGCGTAACCTTGGCCGACTGCTCGGTCTCGTAATTGCGCGTGATGTGACCGCCGACGCCGGGGAGCGCCGTGGTGCCCTGCTGATTGACGCTGTAGCCGTTCTGGAGCGTCAGCGACGTGTCGCCCGACAGCGGCACCGACTTAACCAGCGACGCCCCGAGCTTGCTCTGTTCGGCGCCGGGATCGACGCGGGCTTCGACCGCGGTCTGGTCCCAGATCGCGCCCGCGCCCGGCGCGGTCGCGGCCGCCCAGGCGCTGCCGGACGATTGAGGCACGCTGCCGCCATTGGTGGCCTTCTGCGCCAGCAGCTCGGACATCGTCCGCGGCTCGCTCGTTACCGTCATGTCGGCGCCGATGCGGGCGTCCCAGAATGAGGATACCGACTGCTCCACAGTCACCGCCGAGGAGCCGTTGGCGTTGGCGTTCGTCGTCCAGTTCAGCCCGTCCTTGGCGGCGGCCTGCGCACGCTTCTTGGCGGCGACGATGTCGTTGAGCGTGCCGGCGTCGATCGCGAGCTGGCCCCAGTCGAGCTTGTCGACGTCGATGCCGCTCAGCACGTCGGGGTCGTTGACATCAGGGGCCTCCGCCGCTTCGGAGTCCTCGTCGGACACTGCGGCCGGGCCGGGGGAGAAGGGCGGAATGATTTGCGCCGAAACCGTCAGCACCGATCCCAGGATGAAAGCGGCCGCCAGCATCGGCAGCCTGGTCCAGCCAAACCTTGTCGCGAATTCCATCGTCCTGCCCGTCAGCCCAGTTCCCGCCGAGGATGCGGAACCATCGTTGCGAAATTGTGGCGGTTCCATCAAACGCGAACCAAGGGGCCGCGCGAAAGGCGCGCGCCCGATGACGAGCTTCTCCACGATTGCATCCGGCGGGGCTGGAGGCCAGGACGCGTCGCGGGGAGCATCAGTCATCGGTCCCGAAGTGCGGGGCCCGTTGGTGTTCCGTTCAGCCGACGCTGGTCATCTTCGGCAGATGAATGGCGCGGCCGAGTGCCTGCTCGACCAGATCAAACGTGTCGATCAGCACGCGCATGCTGGTGAGCTTGCCCGCCCTGAACTGTGCGAACTGCGCCACCCGCAAGCTGATCGGCTTGCTGGAATCCATCGCGGTCAGCGAATAGCGCAGCATCGAGGCGGCGGAATCGACGCCGAGCATGATGCTCTCGCGGTCGAAGCGGCGGACCTGGAAATTGTCGGCGAGCTGGCGGATGACGTCGAGCACGGCGTCCTTGCCCTGGCGCGCGCCGAGGAACGGAAACATGTCGATCGGGCCGTACAGCGCCCACTCGACGTCCTCGTCGATCAGGGCCTCGATGTCCTCGAAATGCCGGTCGTTGATCGCGCGGTGCAATGCGCGCGAGAAACGCCAGAGGCTGTGCTCTGTCATTTGGGCAGTCCTGAAGCTGGCTTGCGAAAAAACGAAAAACAACCCCAAGCGCACAGGATAAGGTGCCGCGGGGTCGCTCAACTCATTTGTATACAAACAAAATACGCCAATTCGGCCAAAACGCAATTCACGTTTTCGCAATGCACAATTGATCCCGGCGTGTGAGATTTACAATAGAACCCCGTATTATCCCGGTCCGGCCGGTTCGAGGGAGCTAGCCCCCGTCCACCCGCTCGCCCACGATCAGCGGGCCGATCTCACGTTCCAGCACCTGCTGCACCAAATCGTAGGAATCGATGATCTCGCGGATCTGCGCCACCTGGCCGTTGCGGAAAGTGTAGAATATGGCCATGTCGACCTGAATGATGCGGTCGTGGCTGCGCTTCCTGAAGAACGCGCGCAGATAGGCCGCGACAGTGTCGCCTTCCGCGACGATCTGCGGCACCTCGTAACGGATTTCGGCGTATCGCTCCCCCACGGTGCGCCAGAATTCGCCGAGCTCCTGCTTGCCGTGGCAGGGGCCCATGTGCGGTAGCACGTCGATCGGCGCGTGGGTGAGGAAGTCGACGTCGTCGGTGCAGCACGACAGCGCGCCCTCGAGATCGCTGCGTGAGATGGCGTCGAGCAGATGCAGCACGCGCTGGCGATTGAGCTTCTCGACCGTCATTCCGCCCGTCCTCATTGGCCGTGTGGAGTTTGCGCAAGCCTAACGCGCGGCTTCGGACACCGGCAATCCGCAAAACCACAGGAGATGTTGCAGACGATTTGACGCGCAAACGCAATGCCAGGTTCATGGCTGCAATTGGCGGTTGAGTTACCGCGCGCCTGCACGAATTCGCACGGCGTTCGGCTGCATGGGCTCGCGCTGCCCAACGCGCGGCAGCGGACACGGGAACCGGGAGGGGTCCGTGCCCGTTGAGATTGCGACCCGCATTCGGAGACATCGACCCATGAAATCCCTTGCCGCCATCGCCGCCGCGCTTCTCATGGTTGGCGCGACCTCCGCCGCCGACGCCAAGGGCTGCATCAAGGGCGCCGTCGTCGGCGGCGTCGCCGGCCACTATGCCGGCCATCACGGCGTCCTCGGCGCCGCCGCCGGCTGCCTCTACGGCCGCCACCATGCCAAGGAGCAGCAAGAGCAGGAGAGGCAGCGACAACAGCAGAGCCAGGTCAACGGCCAGGGCAAGCTGTAATTCCTGGTCATTCCTGACGAGCCCCTTGTTCCCGCAGAGGAAAGGGGCGTGACGCATCTCACATCAGGCCTCCCTGATGGCGGCTAGATTTATCCGCAAGTCATCAGGGAGACGCGCCATGGCCGCCATCGCCACAGTCAGAAAGTCCAGCCTGCACAACGCGCTCGAAGGCCTTGCGCTGACTGCGACGCTGCAGAGCTTCCCGACCTTCGCCGCCGCGGCTTTCCTGCTCAAGCTGGTCGGCAATCACGACCTGGTCGGCGATCCCGGCGTCGCCATCTTCGTCGCCATCGCCTCACTCGGCCATGCGCTGCTTGCGGTGACCTTCGGGCCGAACTTCCCGCATTTGTTCAAGACCGTCTACGAACCGAAGTTCTTCGAGGCCCATCTGTCGCTCACTGAGAAGATCACGGCATGGCGCACCCAGCCGGCCGCCTCGCTGCAACTGATGACGATCGTGCTGCTGCTGTCGGTGATGGCAGTGGTGACGGCGAGTGTGGGGTGATCGCATCATGCCCTTCATCACGGCGTCGAAATCGGGCCCGCTCAACTGGCTCGAAGGCTTTGCGCTCACCACGATCCTTCAGGGCTTCCCGATCTTCGCCGCGGCGTCGCTGATGGTAAAACTCCTGGGACATGACCGCGGTGGCAGTCACGCACTCACCATTGCGATGGCGTCGATCTTCTACAGCTGTCTCGCCATCTGGGCGGGATCGACATTCCCGGGATTTGCAAAGAACGCCTACGAACCGCTGTTCTTCGACGCCAGCCTGTCCTTCTCCGACAAGATCGCCCGCTGGCGCGCCAAGCCCGCGACGTCGATGCAGCTCACGGCCTCAGTGCTGCTGCTGTCGCTACTGACAGCAAGCGTGGGGTGAGTTCGCCGCCACCAATAACCATGGGCGGCCCCGGCTCTCCGCGCCCCTACCTCTTCTTCCACCCACCTCGATGCCCCGGGGCCCCTCCGCTCGATCGTGGCGATGGGCCGAACTCCGGGCCCGACTGCCGTGAATCCGTCGGCTGGATGATGCGGCTCTCGCCGCCGAACGGTTTTGAGGGCAGCGCGCGGTCTCCCCGATACGGCAACGACTCTGGACCGTGCATCTCGTCGAGATGCGGCTTGTGGATTCTCGAGCCCTTGCCGCCGCTGGCCTTGAGCGCCGTAGCGGCGCTCTTGTTCTTCAGCGCGCTGACCGGCAAATTGGCGGCGTCGCCGTATTTCTTCGCGCCCGCATAGGCGCCGGCCTTGCCCTGCACCGTGCGCTGCTTGACGGTGGGATCGTCGACCACCGCGAGCTCGGTGGCGCGCAGGCGCTTGACCTCGTCGCGCAGGCGCGCGGCTTCCTCGAAGTTCAGATCGGCGGCGGCCTCCCGCATGCGGGTTTCGAGGTCGCCGAGCACGGCCTCGAAATTGTGGCCGATCGAGATGACGTCGTCGGTCATGTCGTGGCCGCCGATCTCGACCAGCACATGATCGCGCTCGTAGACGCTGTTCATGATGTCGCCGATCGACTTCTTGATGCTCTCCGGCGTGATGCCGTGCGCCGTGTTGTACTCGACCTGCTTCTCGCGGCGGCGGTCGGTTTCGGCGATGGCGCGCTCCATCGAGCCCGTCATTTGGTCGGCATAGAGGATCACCTTGCCGTCGACGTTGCGCGCGGCGCGGCCGATGGTCTGGATCAGCGAGGTCTCGCTGCGCAAAAACCCTTCCTTGTCGGCATCGAGGATCGCGACCAGCGCGCATTCGGGAATGTCGAGGCCTTCGCGCAGCAAATTGATGCCGACCAGCGCGTCGAAGGCGCCGAGGCGCAGATCGCGGATGATCTCGATGCGTTCGATTGTGTCGATGTCGCTGTGCATATAGCGGACGCGAATGCCCTGCTCATGCAGATATTCGGTGAGGTCCTCCGCCATGCGCTTGGTCAGCACCGTGATCAGCGAGCGATAGCCGGCCTGGGCTGTGGCGCGGACCTCGCCGACGAGATCGTCGACCTGGGTGCGGGCCGGGCGGATGTTGACGGGAGGATCAATCAGGCCGGTCGGCCGGATCACCTGCTCGACGAACACGCCGCCGCTCTCGTTGATCTCCCAGGCGCTGGGCGTGGCCGAGACCGCGATCGTCTGCGGCCGCATCATGTCCCATTCCTCGAAGCGCAGCGGACGGTTGTCCATGCAGGAGGGCAGCCGGAAACCATATTCGGCGAGCGTCGCCTTGCGGCGGAAGTCGCCGCGGAACATGCCGCCGATCTGGGGAACGGTGACGTGGCTCTCGTCGGCGAACACCAGCGCGTTGTCAGGCACGTATTCGAACAGCGTCGGCGGCGGCTCGCCGGGCAGGCGCCCCGTGAGATAGCGCGAATAGTTCTCGATGCCGGCGCAGCTTCCGGTCGCCTCCATCATCTCGAGGTCGAAGGTGGTGCGCTGCTCCAGCCGCTGCGCTTCCAGCAGGCGGCCCTGGTCGTGGAGCTGGTCGAGCCGCATCTTCAATTCGGCTTTGATCGACTTGATCGCCTGCACCAGCGTCGGGCGCGGCGTCACATAGTGCGAGTTGGCGTAGATCTTGATGAATTCGAGCTCGTCCTGCTTGTGGCCGGTGAGCGGATCGAACTCCTCGATGGTCTCGACGGTGTCGCCGAACAGGTTCACGCGCCAGGCGCGGTCTTCATAGTGCGCCGGGAAGATGTCGATGACATCGCCGCGCACGCGAAATGTGCCGCGGGTAAAATCGGCCTGGGTGCGCTTGTACTGCAGCGCGACGAGGTCGGCGATCAGCTGGCGCTGGTCGATCCGCTCGCCCTTCTTCAGCGCGAAGGTCATCGCGGTGTAGGTTTCGACCGAGCCGATACCGTAGATGCAGGACACCGACGCAACGATGATGACGTCGTCGCGTTCGAGCAGCGCGCGCGTCGCGGAGTGGCGCATGCGGTCGATCTGCTCGTTGATCGAGGAGTCCTTTTCGATGTAGGTGTCGGTGCGAGGGACATACGCTTCCGGCTGGTAGTAATCGTAATAGCTGACGAAATACTCGACCGCGTTGTCGGGGAAGAAGCTCTTGAACTCGCCATAGAGCTGGGCGGCGAGCGTCTTGTTCGGCGCCAGGATGATGGCGGGGCGCTGCGTCGCCTCGATCACCTTGGCCATGGTGTAGGTCTTGCCGGAGCCGGTGACGCCGAGCAGCACCTGCGAGCGGTCGTTGCGGTTGATGCCCTCGACCAGCTCGGCGATCGCGGTCGGCTGGTCGCCGCGCGGCTCGTAGTGCGACTTGATCTCGAAGCGCACGCCGCCTTCGGATTTTTCCGGGCGCGGCGGCCGATGCGGGGTCCACACCCTGGTGGAGCCGTCGTCCTTGCGGAATTCCGGCCGGCCCTCGCGGATCAGCGATTCCAGCGCGTCAGCGGTCGCCTTGACGCCGAGCGCCTCCATCTTGCTGCGCGGCGGACGCGCCAACGCTTCGGCATCGTCCTCTTCCGTAGGAAGGCCGAGCTGACGGGCCAGTTCCGGATCGAGCGTCGGGATCGTGGCCGCGGTTCCGTAATTGGCCTGCGGCGCCTCGTCGAAGCCCGCGTCGCGGGCGCCGGGCGGCTGCGGATTGGGCCGCAGCGGCATCGGCCTCGTATTGTCCTGCGGAAACTCCTTCGGCGTCGAGGCCCGCGCGCGATGCGCGGCGGCTTCGCCGCCGGAGCGGCGGTCGCGCGAATTGTCCGGCGGCGGCTGCAGGCCGGTGCCCGATCCGAGCCCGGCATCGCCGCGATTGATCGCCGGATTGAGCAACTCGGCCAGCGCCGGCCCGATCGGTTGCACGTCGGGGCGAGACGCCTTGGAATTGGGCGCCTTCGCTTTCGGAGCCTTGGCCTTCGGGGATTTGCCGGATTTTTCGGGGGACGCAGGTTTCTTCGCCATGCTCCGAATATGGGGCGAGTCCGGCTCTCAGGAAAGAGGTCTCTCCGCTTGGCAACAGATGTCAGCAAGGCGGAAGCAGTAGAACCTCAATGAAGCATTGTCGCGACGCACTCCTCGACCTGCGCCCGCCGCCCCGGAATATCCGGCAGAAACTGGAATCCGGTAAGGCGCTCGACCACCTTCACCGTGGTTCGAAAGCCCTTGAGGTATTCGAGCGCGTCCTTATCCTCGAACTCCCGATGATCGATATTTGGCAAAACGTAGGCGTTGGCGCGCTTGGTGGCTGGATCATAGATGATTTTGAAGAGAGCAATCGGAACCCCCACGCCAGCGTCGCACTTCTTCTTTGAGCCGCAAATGGCTGGCCTTGTTGGGGCCTTGAATTTGATTTCGGTCTTGCAGGCGTTGTTCTTCCGGGTCACCTCGGGAAGATTGTCTTCGTCGTCGGCATAGATTGGTCCCGTGATGACGTAGAGTTCGCCCCGATCCTTGGTGAGGGTACGAACCAGCTGTTCAAACTCCTTCCAGATGCCCCGATTGAAGCCGAGGCCCTGCTGTGGAACGGCATTCGACAAAATGAAGCTCTCGTCCATCCAGTCGGCGTTGAAACTGAAGTCGGCGGAGGCGGCTTGATGCCCGCGATCGAGTTTGCTGCCGGTATAGTCTGCGTCCTTGGCCTGCGCCGAATCGCAGACGTCCTCCTCCGACTTGAATTTCTTGCTCTCCGGACGCTTGAACTTGCCGCTGACCTGCTTCTTGTTCAGCGCCTCGATCACCCAGAACGGCGTCTTGGCCTCGTTGTTGTGCAGGAGGACGTAGCGGGTGTGACAGACGGTGGTGGAGTCGAGATCGTCGCCACCGGTCGGCAGGCCGATCTTTTCCCAGAGCGCACGGCAAGTGTCGGGATCGTTCACCGGCTTTGCCGGAGCTGTTTCACAAACATCCGCCCGGACCGGCTGACACAGGGTCAGTCCGAGGCAGATGAGCCAGCACAGACGCGAGAATTTCGACATGGCTCGCCTCCGGACTCAACCAGCCGCGCCGGGCGGCGTGGTCGTGGGCTTGCGGCCCCGTGCCGGTTTGCTTGCCGCGGCCTCTGCAGTTTGCTCCTGCTTGCGCTCCGACGAGCTCACGGTCTTCGATATGACATAGGTGCCGCCGCTGATGCCGAGCAGCGCCAGCACATTGCCCGGAATTTCGATCAGCGTTCCGGCCTCGATGGACAGCAGCAGATAGAGTCCAGCGATAACGAATGTGAAGATTAGGAACTGGAAGCGGGAGAGGCTCGCCTTCGGCGGCGAGGTGTCATTGGGCGTTTGCGGCTCGGACAGCAATCCCGCGAGAGCTCCGGAGTCGCTGAACAACTTCCAGAGAACAAGCGCGGCGAACCCGAGCAGAATGATCGAAATAACGACAAAGCCCCACCATGAAATCCATTGTGCGGTCATGAAATTACCTCCTGAAAAGCTAGCTTCGTTCACTCCTTCGTGCGATTTTTCCGGCAAGATAGAGGCCGTTCCCGCCGGTCAGGAGCGTCACAAGCTCCTCCGACAGATCCGGCATCGACAATGCTCCGGTTGGCATCGTGACAATCCCGGTGTTGAGTGCGTGAATCGTATAGATGGCCAGCACCGCGGGAACGATGGCGGCTGCGACCACTCGTTCGGGATTGACGCTATCGTCTTTGGAGATGTCGCTGACGAGCAGGCCGCTTGACGCCACTTCGTCACGCAGCACACGAATGAGTACGAGCAACAGCATCGCGCCGAACCAGGCGATCAGGCCAAAGGCCAGAAATTTGCCAATTGCTGTCATCAGCCCCGGGGCTCCGCTCAAGATTCTGCCACATCGGATGGCCGGATGCAATCAAAGGTAGTGCGCAAGAGCGGGGGGTGTGGAGCTCCGAGATGTCCAAGCAAGCGTCGCCTCGGCAGATCGAGTCACCTCACTCCGTCAGCATTCGTCCGCGTCAGGAACTGCGGCCGCTAGGCTTACGAACCCGCGATCAGGCCGCCGGCAACGGTCCCTCATCGTCCCCGGCCGCCTGACGCAGCTCGAGGATGTCGAGATGGATGCCGCCGCAATCGGTGCAGCGCATGGCCCAATACTCGCATCCGGCACGGCCGCCGATCACCCGGAGCACCGTGAGATCGCCGTCGCATTCCGGGCAGCTCGACAACACATTGCGGGTGTAAATCCTCGGCCGCGACGTGTCTTCGAATTCGATGACTGACATGACCGGTTTCCCCCTTTGACCCTGCGCGTTCCTTGGTCGCCTGCAGTCCCGCTCGCTTATTCGTCGTCGCTGTCGTCGGCGCGCCGGCGGAAGCGATCGATGTGATGTTTGGCATGGGCAATCGCGGCATCGGGATCGGGCCAGGCGAAGCCGACTTCCATGGCCGGAAACAGCACGCCGTCGATGGCAACCGGGCTGAAATCGGCACGCCTGATACGGGCGTGCCACAGCCCCTTGCCAGCTTCGAAGGATTCGATGTCAAAGCCGTCGTAGAGGGTCGTCATTGCAGTCCCCAAAAATGTTTTGTTCGAGCGCCTTGTTGGAGGGTCAGGGGACCACATTTGCGGATTCTGGGATGTGAAGCCGTTCACAAGCGGCGGCCTTTTTTGTCCAAAGGCCGATTGCAGCGTCAGTTCCGCGCGCTGGTGCGGCCGGTCCGCCGCACGGGGCGGGCGGCGGGTTCCGACGCCGCGCGCATGATCCAGCGGCGGAAGGCGGCAAAGTCGCGCTGCTCGGTCTGGAAGCTGCGATAGAGCAGGTACCAGCGCATGCCCTTGGGCACCGAGAGGTCGAATGGCGCCACCAGCCGGCCGGCGGCGAGATCGTCGTCGATATAGGGCCGGATGCCCATGGCGATGCCGAGCCCGTCGGCGGCGGCCTGAAGCGCCTGGCCGTAAAACTGGAACTCCGGGCCCCGGGCGTTGATGCGCGCGAGGTTCGCGGCCTTGAGCCAGATCGGCCAGTCCTCGGGCGAATGCGCGACGCGGATCAGGCTCGGTCCCCTGAGATCGGCCGGGCGCTTCAGCAAGGAGGCGAGGCGGGGCACGCAGACCGGTGTGAGATCGCCGGCGAACAGCGGCTCCGCCACCAGCCCCGGCCAGTCGCCGGTCCCGAGCTGAATGCCGCAGCTCCAGTCCTCGCCGAACGGCACCGACGCGCCGCCGGTGGTGAAGCGCACCTCGATGTCGGGCTCCTCGTTTCGAAACTCCGACAGCCGCGGGATCAGCCAGCGCATCGCAAAGGTGTGGCCGATGCCGATGGTGAGCACGCGGACGCTCGAGGGCGCCGTCACCTGGGCCGTGAGGCTTGCGAGCGCGTCGAAGATCGGCGTCAACCCGCTCTGGTAGGCGCGGCCCGCCTGGGTGAGAAGCAGCTTGTTGGCCTTGCGCTCGAACAGCGCGACGCCGAGCCGTTCTTCCAGGATGTGCACCATGCGGCTGACCGCCGCCGCCGATACGCTCAGCTCGAGGCCGGCCGCGGCAAAGCTGCCGGCCCGCGCCGCGGCTTCGAAGGCCTTGATGCCGTTGAGAAACAGCAGGCGCCGCAAATGACGACCCTCAGAAAAGCTGATGCCAGGCCAAGATAACTCAGTTTGCGTAGACGGGGCAAGCGCGGCAGAAATATCGGCGCAATTCATGCTGATTTGCTGAAGCGGAGGCGGTGCCCTTCGCCTCTCCCCGCGTGCGGGGAGAGGCCGGAATCCAAGCGCAGCTTGGATTTCGGGTGAGGGGGCTCTCCGCGAGTCCCACTGCTGGCTCCCTTGCGGAGACTCCCCCTCACCCCACCCTCTCCCCGCAAGCGGGGCGAGGGAGTGAAGCACCTTTGCGTCCCTTACATGCCACACCCGGAGAACATCGCGTGACGCCCATCATGATTGCTGCCCTTGGATTGCTGATGGTCGGCACCGCGTTCCTGTCGGGGCTGTTCGGCATGGCGGGCGGGCTGATCCTGATCGGCGTGCTGCTGGCCCTGATGCCGCTGCCGACTGCGATGGTGTTGCATGCGATCACGCAGATGGCCTCGAACGGCTGGCGGGCCTTTCTCTGGCGCGCGCATATCCGCTGGCGGCCGGTCGCAAACTACATGGTCGGCGCGGCTGTCGCGCTCGCGGCGTGGTCGCTGACGCGATACGTACCCGACAAGCCGGTCGCGCTGCTGCTGCTCGGCATCACCCCGTTCATGGCGCGGCTGCTGCCCGCCAACATCAAGCCGGATCCCGACCGTCTCTGGCAGGGCACCGTCTACGGCACGATCTGCATGGGGCTCATGCTGATGACCGGCGTGTCGGGGCCGCTGCTCGACACCTTCTTCCTCGGCGGCGATTTCGGCCGGCGCGAGAAGGTGGCGACCAAGGCGATGTGCCAGCTCGTCAGCCATTTCATCAAGCTGATCTATTTCGGCGGCGTGATCGACCAGGCGGCGACGCTCGATCCCGTGCTCGCGGCCGTCGCGATCGCAGCGTCCATGCTCGGCACCACGCTGGCGCGGCGCATCCTGGAAGCCATGACCGACCAGCAATTCGTGGCCTGGTCGATGAAGCTGATCACCACCATCGCCTGCTACTACATCGCCTACGGCAGCTGGCTGCTGGTCCGCACGCCCGTGCTGGCAGCCTTCGACAAGGGAGGTTTGCAATGAGCGAGACTGCCGACCCGCTGGTGCTGGACTTCGTCGAATGGGTTGCGCGCGAGCCGCGCGCCTATGCCGAGGTGATCGCGACCTGGAAGACCTCGTGCCCGCGCCTCACCATCTGGGAAGACGCCGCCGACCGCGGCTATGTCGCGCGCGAGACGCTGCCCGGAATGGGGCTGATCATCGCGGTGACAAGGGACGGCGAGAAGCTGCTGCGCTCGAACGGGCGGTGACTCGGGTCCGGTCTGAGCCACTCCTGCTAGCGCGAAGGCGCCGCAAGCCGCGGTCGGATGATCTCGACCATGCGCTCGGCCGAGGTGCCCGGCGGAAAGAAGCCGAGATATTTTCCGTCGCGGTCCATGAGATAGATGAAGGACGTGTGGTCGATCGTGTAGTCTCCGGCCTCCTTGCCGACCGGAATCTTGTCAAAATAGACCTTGTAGGCGTCTGCCGCTGTCCCGATTGCGTCAAGGCTGCCGGTTAACCCGAGCAGCCGCGGGTGAAACAGCGGCACATATTCGGCAAGATGCTCGGCCGTGTCACGTTCGGGGTCGAGTGTGATGAAGACCGGCTGCACGGCGTCGGCATCCGGACCGAGTTGCTCGAGCGCCAGTCCGATCGCCATCAGGTCGGTCGGACATGCGTCAGGGCAGTAAGTAAAGCCGAAATAGACCAGCATAAGCTGCCCGCGAAAGTCGCGGTCGCTGCGCAGCTTGCCGGTCTGGTCGATTAACTCGAACGGTCCGCCGACCGGCTCCCGATTCCACATCAGGACGTCCATGGTCTGCGCGGCCGAGCGCGCCTGCGCCGCTGCCGCCCCGCAGGCGAGCGCCAGCATCATCAATAGCCCCGCGCTCACACGTCGCATCACAGCCCGAAGGTGAGGCGGCTGCCTGTTGTCGTCACCACGACCTTGCCCTCCATCTGGACATTGGCTTCCTGCGCGAAGTTGAGCCCGCTGCAATGCATTGGCACCACGACGTCAGGATTGAGCGCCTTGATCTCGCTCACGACCTGCGTGAGGTAGTCCTTGGGCGCCGGGCCGAGATGGAAGCCGCCCACGATGGCGTGCACCTTCTCGATACCCGACACTTCCTGCGCCTGCTTCACCGAGTTGACGATGCCGACATGGCCGCAGGACGAGATCACGACCAGACCGAGATCCCGCACATTGAAGCAGGTGGCGTGCTCGTGGGTGTGCTCGTCCGGCACGATCTTGCCCTCCATCTCTGCCGGGAGATAGTGTCCGACATTGCAGCCAAGCCCGTCCTTGATGCCAAACTCGACGAGAGTGTTCGGCAGCACGCGTTCGCTGCTGCGGCGTGTGATCTTGCCCGTGGTGAAGGCATGGTCAGCGATCAAAGTCGGCGTTTCGCACAGCACGGTCGTGACCTTCTGTGCCGCGAGCTGCCGGCGGTCGAGAGTGCCGAAATCCGCGAACTGTCCCTGTGTCGGGGTCGGGTTGACGCGATGACAGAAATTATCCTCGCCACCCGCATAAAGCTTGAGGTCGGCGGGCAGCTTTTCCCGGAATTTGTCGAGGAAGCCGTTCAGGCCGCCGAAATGATCGTAATGGCCGTGACTGACGATCAGCGCGTTGAGCTTCGCCGGATCGACGCCGATCAGCGCCATGTTGTTGAGCAGCACCTCGGGCGTGTAGCCGTAATCGAGCATCAGCGTGCGCTGATTGCCGCCGCCTTCAGATTCCAGCCAGAGCGACAGACCCCATTCGTTGTGCAGCGATTTGCGGAAATCGCTGCCGCGCGGCGCAGGTGCGATCGAGACGCCGTTGATCTGCTTGGGACGGAAGAACAGGTCGAAACTCGAATCCACCAGCACGCGGATCGAGACCTTGTCCACGGTCGGGACGGCAATCGGCGCAGCGCTCGCGATCTCGACACAGGTGAACGCATTGGCAGCCGCAGCACCTGCGAGCGCTGCCGAACCCAACAGGAAATCGCGTCGTGGCAGGTTTCTGGTCATTGCAATTCCTTCCGTATGAATGCTGGAAAGGCCCGAGCTTAGGTCCAATCCGGAATGCCCTCAACAAGCCTCAGGTAGATTCCCGTCGTCAGTCTCACGAGCGCGAGCAAGCTCGGCGGTTGACAGAGTGGTACGATGTTACGAAACTAATGCAGCTGCATCATTGCAGGGCAGGCCCATCATGTCGCTTAAACTCTTCGAACTCGTCGGCACTGACGCCTCGCGACCGTTCAGCCCGTTCTGCTGGCGCACGCGGATGGCGCTGGCGCATAAGGGCCTTTCGGCGGAAACGCTGCCCTGGCGCTTCACCGAGAAAAGCGCGATTGCGCCGCACGGCTCGGAGAAGGTACCGGTGCTGCTGCATCACGACCAGCCGGTGGTCGATTCCTGGACGATCGCGAATTATCTCGAAGACAAGTTTCCGGACCGTCCGTCGCTGTTCGGGGGCGAGGGTGGCCGCGCCATGGCGCGCATGCTCAACGCCTGGGGCGACATCGCCATCGTCGGCGGCATCTTTCCGCTGATCATCGCCGACATCCCGAAGAATCTGGACGAGGTGGACGCCGCCTATTTCCGCCAGTCGCGCGAGGCGCGTTTCGGCGGCAAGACGCTTGAAGAGATCATGGCCAGCCGCGATGCCGGCGTGGTCGCTTTCCGCAAATCGCTCGAGGTGATGCGGCAGACCCTGAAGAAGCAGCCCTTCATCGGCGGCGCCGCACCGAACTATGCCGATTACATCGTGTTCGGTGGTTTTCAGTGGGCGCGCGTGACGAGCCCGTTCAAGCTGCTGGAAGCGGACGACCCGGTCTACGCCTGGCGCGAAAAGCTGCTGGATGCGTTCGACGGCATGGCGCGGAAATCGCCGGGGCACGCGGTGTAAGCTTCGTAGCCCGGATGGAGCGCAGCGCAATCCGGGACGGTCGCAATGCGTGGCACGAACCCGGATTACGCTTGTGCTCCATCCGGGCTACGCGTCGCCGCCGCCTCGCGCAAGCAAGCCCGGCACAAGCAATCCTCGCCCTTGACCGGCATCGGCAGCCGCGCTGTTTCTTCCGCGCACCAGCACGTGCCTGAGAGATCGCAGCCGAACTCGGCGCCGCAACGGGAGCAGGCGAGGCGGCGCGGTTTCTGCACTGGAATGTCTTGCGGATTTGTCATGATTTGCGCGAAAGCTGTGCTGTCATTTTCATGCCGGGTTCATCTCCCGCTGCGGTATATTATGCCTCGCGCACAGACTCGGAAAGCGGTTGGCAACGCGCGAAGGACATATCGATGGCCCGCGATTCGCAAGCCGCGCTCGTCGCGCTCAACCGTTTCGGCTTCGGCGCCCGCGGCGGCGCATCCGGCGATCTCGTCAACGCGGCCTCCGATCCTCGCGGTTTTGTGAAGGCGGAACTCGCCCGCCCCAACGCTGTGCTGCTGGAGGCGCCGGGCCTGCAATCCACGCCGCAGCTCGGGCAGGCCGTGTTCGCCTATCAGGATCAGGTCAAGCAGGCGCGCGAGGCCGCCGCCAAAGCCGGCGCGCCGACCGATCAGAAGCCCGGACCGCGCCGCAATCTCTCGCTGAACGCCGTGGCAACCGAGATCGCCGGCCAGATGGCTGAGGCCAAACCTACTGACAATAAGCCGACTGACAATAAGCCGGCGGACAATATGGCCAAGCCGGACACCATGCAGCCCAACACGGCCGCGCCGGCTGCGGCAAAACCCGCCCCGCAGCCGCTCAACGTCATCCAAAAGACCTTTCGCGCCGAGGCGTTGGCGCGGTTGCAGCGCGCGACCCTGGTCGAATGCGGCTTCACCGAACGCCTGGTCGTGTTCTGGTCCAACCATTTCTGCATCTCCGCCAGCAAGGGCGAGCTGGCGCGGATATGGGCCGGCGCGTTCGAGCGCGAGGCGATCAGGCCGCACGTGCTCGGGCGTTTCGCCGACATGCTGAAGGCGGTGGAGCAGCATCCGGCGATGCTGTTCTTCCTCGATAACCAGCAATCGCTCGGACCGGACTCGCGCGCGGGCCAGAACCGCAAGCGCGGGCTGAACGAAAATCTCGCGCGCGAGATCATGGAGCTGCATACGCTCGGCGTCGGCGGCGGCTACACGCAGGACGACGTCACCTCGCTCGCGCGCATCATCACCGGCTGGACCTTCGCCGGCCGGCAGGGACAGCTGGGAGCGCCCGGTTCGTTCGTGTTCAACGTCAATGCGCACCAGCCCGGGCCGCAAATGCTGCTCGGCAAGACCTACGAGCCGACCGGCCTTTCGCAAGGCGAAGCCGCACTCGCCGACATCGCGCACCATCCCGCGACCGCGAATTTCATCGCCACCAAATTCGTCCGCCATTTCGTCGCTGACGATCCGCCGCCGGCGCTGGTGGCGCGATTGCGCGATGTCTTCATCAAGACCGACGGGGATCTCAAGGCGCTCGCAACGGCACTGGTCGAGTCCGACGAGGCGTGGAAGGCGTCGCTGACCAAGATGCGCAGCCCCTA
Organism: Bradyrhizobium sp. WSM4873; assembly: GCF_055811355.1. Lineage (NCBI taxonomy): Bacteria > Pseudomonadati > Pseudomonadota > Alphaproteobacteria > Hyphomicrobiales > Nitrobacteraceae > Bradyrhizobium > Bradyrhizobium sp. WSM4873. The sequence goes on from NZ_JBVVPS010000009.1 coordinate 90,538, forward strand.
TGATTTCCTGGTCGCGAGCGGCCGGCTGCTCGCGCGCGTGCCGGAGGATCCCGGCGCCTATCTCAACAACCTCAATCTGCTGGGCCAGCCGCTGTGGTCGCCGGCCGGCCCGAATGGTTTCGCCGACACCAACGCGGCGTGGGCTGCGCCCGAAGGCATCAAGCTCCGGCTCGACATTGCCGCGCAGATGGGCGCGCGGCTCGGGCCCAACATCGACCCGCTCGATCTGTTGGAATTCGCCGCGGCCGATGCGGCCTCGATCGAAACACGGCGCACCATCGAGCGCGCCGAGTCGCGGCAGCAGGCGCTGGCGCTGCTGTTGATGTCACCGGAAATGCAGAGGAGATGATGATGATCGACTGCGTCGAGAACCGGCTCCTCACCTCGCGCCGCGGCCTCCTGCTCGGCGGCGCCTCTTTCGCGGCGTGGGCCTATTTGCCAAAATTTGCACGCGCGGCGGACGGTCGCGATTCCCGGCTGATCGTCGTGATCCTGCGCGGCGCGCTTGACGGGCTTTCGACCGTCGCGCCGGTCGGCGATCCCGATTATGCCGGCCTGCACGGGTCGATCGCGCTCACGGCGGACGGCGCGCATCCCGCGATCATGCTCGATACGTTCTTTGGAATGCATCCGTCGATGCCTGAGTTCGCACGCATGTATCGCGACAAGCATGCCGCGGTGATCCACGCGGTCGCGACGCCCTATCGCGACCGCTCGCATTTCGACGGCCAGGACGTGCTCGAAAGCGGCTATGCCGGTCCCGGTCGCGTGCAATCCGGCTGGCTCAACCGCGCGCTGGAGGCGCTGCCGCGCGGTGAGCGGGTGTCGAGTGCTCTTGCCGTCGGCCCGACCACGCCGCTGGTGCTGCGCGGCAATGCGCCGACCGTCGGCTGGGCGCCGGTGGCGCTGCCGCAAGCCGATGACGATACCGCCATGCGCTTGGTCGAGCTCTATCGTCACCGCGATCCCGCGCTGGCGGCCGTGCTGTCGCAGGGCCTTGCGCTGGAAAAGGCCGCGAGCGGCGACGACATGAAGCCGAAGCCGGGCAATGCGGTCGCGCAGATGCGGCAGGTGGCGCGCGGCGCCGCAAAACTGATGGCGTCCGACGATGGCCCGCGCATCGCGGCGCTCGCGTTCGACGGCTGGGACACGCACGCCAATGAAGGCGGGCCTGTCGGTCGCCTCGCATTCCTGCTCGGCGGGCTCGACGGTGCGCTCGCCGAATTCGAAAGCGGCCTCGGCGACCGCTGGCGCGACACCGCCGTGGTGGTCACGACCGAGTTTGGCCGCACCGCGCGCATCAACGGCACCGACGGCACCGATCACGGCACGGGAACGATCGCGCTGCTCGCCGGCGGCGCGGTGAAGGGCGGCCGCGTCATCGCCGACTGGCCCGGCCTCAAGCCCGCCAACCTCTTCGAGGCCCGCGATCTCAAGCCCACCACCGATCTGCGCTCCGTGATCAAGGGCGTGCTGCAGGGACAGTTCGGCCTGTCGGATCGCGTGCTGGCCGAGACGGTGTTTCCGGATAGCGCAAGCGCGCGTCCGATGAAGGGGCTGGTTACTTAACTGCGATTCCGGGCCCGCGCCTTGCGGCGCGTCCTGGAATGACGACATCATCAGCCGAACATCAGGAGATCATCCCCATGTACATCGCCATGAACCGCTTCCGCGTCGCCAAGGGCTCCGAGGCCGCCTTCGAGCAGGTCTGGCTTTCGCGCGATACCCATCTGGACAAGGTGCCGGGTTTCGTCGAGTTTCATCTGCTGCGCGGCCCCGAGCTCGAGGACCACACGCTGTACGCCTCGCACACGGTGTGGGCGAACCATGCGGCGTTCGAGGCCTGGACCAAATCGGATGCTTTTCGTGCCGCGCATGCGCGGGCCGGCGACACCAAGCCGACCTATCTCGGCCATCCCCAGTTCGAGGGCTTTGAGGTGATCCAGACGGTCGGACACGGCGCCAAGTAGCGCGCCGCGCTTCAACGGTCAGCCCAGCGTGATCTTGTCGATCTCCGCCATTTCCTCCGGACTGAGCTTCCAGGCAATCGCCTTCACGTTCTCCTCGACCTGCTCGACGCGGGTGGCGCCGGCAATCACGCTCGACACTTGCGGGCGCGCGGCGAGCCAGGAGAAGGCGAGCTCGAGCATGCTGTGCCCGCGCGCCTTCGCGAAGGCCGTGAGCTTCTCGACGATGTCCTCGTTGCGCGGCGTGACGTAGCGGTCGCGTAGCGCCGGTACCTTGCCGAAGCGCGTATCGGTCGGGGCGGCGGCGCCGCGCTGGTACTTGCCGGTGAGCAGCCCGCTTGCGAGCGGGAAGAACGGCAGGAGGCCGAGCTTGTACTCCTGTGCGGCGGGCAGCAGGTCCTTTTCGATGTCGCGCACAAGCAGGCTGTATTCATCCTGGCAGGAGACGAAGCGGCTGACCTTCATCGCGCGCGCGGTGAACTCGGCCTCCGCCAAGCGCCAGGCCGGGAAATTGGAATTGCCGATGTAGCGCACCTTGCCCTGACGGATGAGATCGTCGAGCGCGCGCAGCGTCTCCTCCATGGGCGTCAGCGGGTCGTAATCGTGCTGCTGATAAAGATCGATGTAGTCGGTCTTGAGCCGCGTCAGGCTCGCCTCGACTGCGTTCATGATGTAGCGGCGCGAAGCGCCCTGCTTGGTTCCGTCGGTCGCCATCGGCTTGGAAAATTTGGTGGCGAGCACGATGTCCTTGCGGCGGTCGCCGAGCACGGTTCCGAGCACCGTTTCCGAACCGCCCATGCCGGCATAGATGTCGGCGGTGTCGAACAGCGTGATGCCGAGATCGAGCGCGCGATGGATCACCTTGCGCGAGGTCTCCAAATCCGTGCGCTGGCCGAAATTGTTGCAGCCGAGTCCGACCGCAGACACGCGCAGGCCGGAGGCGCCGAGATTACGAATTTCCATGGGAGATCCCTGTCGGAGATGGCCAGGGGCTTATTGTGACTGCGGTGCGCCGCCGCAGCAAGCGGCGCGCCGCGTTGCTGCCATGCCTAGAAGGCGCTTCCGACAAGGACTGCCGACAAAAAAATGCGGCCCCTGTCAGACGCGGCGACTGACGGGGACCGCTTTGGGGCGCTTGATCGGTGACGGGGGGCTGACCAGACGCAGCTGCAGCCTAGTCCCGCTATGTTACGCGCGGGTGACAGGCAGAGTTATCCACAGGCCTCGCGACCGCGAGGATCAGAAGATCTTGCGATAGACGATGAACCCGGAACGCTCGGCGACCTTGTCGTACAGGCGCTGCGCCGTCACGTTGGTCTCATGTGTTTGCCAGTACACGCGCGGCGATCCCACAAGCTTTGCGCGCTCGTAGACGCCATGGATCAGCGCCGACCCGACACCCTTGCCGCGTGCGGCCTCGGTCGTGAACAGGTCCTGCAAATAGCAGGATGGTTCGATCGCGGTGGTGCTGCGGTGAAACAGATAATTCGTCATCCCGAGCAGGCGGCCGTCGCTCTCGGCGACCAATCCGTGCACCGGCTCATAGGCATCGAAAAAGCGCTGCCACGTCACGCGCGTGATTTCGGGCGAGAGGGCGGTCGGGCCGGAGCGGCCGTAGAAGGCGTTGTAGCCGTCCCACAGCGGCAGCCATTGATCGTAGTCCTGCCTGGTGACGGAGCGAATGGTGAGCGACATATGAAATTCCCGCGATCGATGAGGCGTCCTTCATACGTGATCATGGACGTGCCGATCAATCGCGCATCACTCCGCCACGCGCAGATACCGGATCAGCTTGCGGCCCGCGGGATCGCGCAGCGAGCGGTAGTAGTCGGCGTGGGACGGCGCATCGGTGTGGCGCACGAGGTCGGTCACGGGCGTGTAGCTCAGCATGCGCCCGCCATCGGGCAGCGCGGCACAGACGAAGCGCAACACCTCGCCATTGCGCAAGGCAATGTTGATCGGCGTGGCATCGCCGATCCGCACCATCTCCATGCGCTGTGCGATGAAGGTGCCGAGTTCGTCCTCGGGTAATTCGAACGCGCCGGTGTCGCGGCCGTGATACATCAGCGCGATGAACGGCGGCTTGTCGTCGGCGATGTCGTCCGGCACCGCAAAATAATCGCGGAACGCGCGGTTGATGAATTCGGCGCGCGTCTCGGCATCGAGCAGCACGATGCCGATGTCGACCTGGTCGAGCGCGGCCGACAGCCGCGCGGCGATGGCGTGACTCCGACGCTCGGCGGCAAACGTGCCGAGCAGCCGCTGGCGCATCAGGCCGGTGATGCCTGCGGTGCCCGCCGCCGTCGCGGCCAGGAGGCCGAGCTGGATCATATCCGCCGTGGTCAGGCCTGCAACGCCGTGCCGGCTGAGGAGCAGCAGTGCCGCGCCGATGACGGCGATGGCTGCGCTGGCGACCGCGGAAGCAGGACCCGAGAGCGCGCCGGCGAGCGCCACGATACAGGCGAGCAGCGGCGCGGGCGAGGGAACGGGGACGAAGCGATCGAAAAACATCGCCAGCAGCAAAGTCGCTGCCGTCAGCGCCGGACCGGAGATCGCACGCCATCCCAACCGCATGGGCCTGTCTCGCTCCTCCCTGGACGAGGTAAGGCGGCAACACTGACCGAACATTGCGCCATTGCGATGCGGTTTCGCGCGGTGTGCTTAAGGTGCGCTTTGGGTCATGCACAAAGCTTTCGGATGATTTTAGACCAAGTGCGCGTGCTTGAGACGTTGTTGCAGCGCGGGCGCATTCAGCGTCGACGTCCCCTGGCCCTTGCGCGTGCCGACGAAGATCAACAGCGATGCCGCGACCAGAATGGCCGCGGTCAGGGTGATTGCAACGATGACCACAGGTGATTTCATCGAAATCCTGTCGCGATGCCGGTCGGCGCAGGCCACGAGGCGCCTTGAAGGCGGGTCCAGGATGAAGCGGGAATCAGACCGGCAGGCCCATCGCCATCGTCGCCTTGGTCGACAGCACTGTCAGGGTAACGATCAGGCACAGCGAGAGCGCGGCGACGGCGAGCGAGGCCGCGACCGCGTTGGTCAGCCGGGAAGACGAAACGGTAGCGGGGGGGCCCTGAAAGCCTGCCGTGCCGGACGCCCGAATCATGGTCTAAATCCTTCAACGCGCGAGCGAATCACCCGCGACATCGAACAATTTCGCTGTTGCAATCGGCAATATTGCGGCGGCCATTTGAGCGAAAACGGCGAGATTGCGGCAATGGCGACCCTTATGCCCGCTATTCGCCAGAGCGCGATCGCCCCTCTCAGGCGCCAGCGGCGATGCTGGCGGGGTCCTCGATGTCGGCCGGCCGCCAGTCCATCGCGACGAAGCCGGGGGCCGCTTCCACGCGCTTCAGCCAGTCCCGGATCGCCGGGAAGGTCGAGAGGTCGAAGTCGCAGCGTTCGGCGAGGTGGGTATAACCGTACAGCGCGATGTCGGCGACCGTGAGCTGGCGGGCGGCGAAATAGGCGTTGGTCTTGAGATGATTCTCCATCACCTGGAGCGCGCCATAGCCGCGCTCCATCCAGTCCTCCAGCGAATGAGTCTGGAGGTCGCGGCCGCCCCTCACCAGCGACAGCCAGAAATAGGCCGCGCCGATGTTCGGCTCCAGCGCGTGCTGCTCGAAGAACATCCATTGCAGCGCGTCGGCGCGATCGATGCGGTTCTCCGGCGCGAGCGGCGTGCCGACGGCGACATACCAGAGAATGGCGTTGGACTCGGCGAGATAGCGATCGTCGCCGACCTCGAGCAGCGGCACCTGGCCTGACGGGTTCTTGGCCAGGAAGTCCGGGGTGCGGCTCTCGCCGCGCAGAATGTCCACCTCGACCGCTTCGTAAGGCAAGTTCAGCAGCGCCAGCGCAAGGCGGACCTTGTAGCTGTTGCCCGAGCGCTGCATCGAATAGAGCTTGTACATTCTGAGGATGATTCCGGAAGACGGGAAGGCGCGGCGCTTGTTGCCCCGCAACGCGGCTAAACAATGATGCCGATGCGAATCCGCCGCAAGACCCGGCCAATAGAAAAACTCGAAAACCCTACCGCATTGCAATGCGGCGGAAGATCATTTCCGTGCGACCATCCAACTCAGTTCACGCTTGCGTCAACGCGGCCTCATCGCTCGGAGCATTTGTGTGAGAAGGTCGAACGGTCGTGATCGCCTCGACCGCTGGTCTCTCGAGCGCCGGACTGCCGTCAGCTTCATGGGCGTCTTGAAGGGCGCAAAATTGCTCCGAGGACACGCGTTGTCGGATATGTGGGATTTGCCCGGCAAAGTTGCGGAAAATTGCGGAAAGTCAGGCCTTGATGCGCGCAGACACGTAAACTTTTGCGGGATCGGACCGAAGTTTCTTGCGGTGCAACGGCACTCGTTTTAGGGTGGCTCATTCCCACAATCGGAGTCGTGAAGCCAAAGGGTTCACGACGCTTGTCAGGAGATGACGATGTCCTTCCTTGCCGCTGCGCTCGACCGTGTGAAGCCGTCCGCGACCATCGCGGTCACGGATAAAGCACGTGCGCTGAAAGCGGCGGGCCGCAACGTCATCGGTCTTGGCGCCGGCGAGCCCGACTTCGACACGCCCGCCAACATCAAGCTGGCCGCGATCCACGCCATCGAAGCCGGCAAGACCAAGTACACCGCGGTCGACGGCATTCCCGAGTTGAAGGAAGCCATCATCGCCAAGTTTCAGCGCGAGAACGGCGTCGTCTACAAGGCGAACCAGATCATCGTCGGCACCGGCGGCAAGCAGGTGCTTTACAACGCACTGATGGCAACCATCAATCCGGGCGACGAGGTGATCATCCCCGCGCCGTACTGGGTCAGCTATCCAGAGATGGTGGCGCTCGCCGGCGGCGAGCCGGTGCCGGTGGTCTGCACCGCCGCGACCGGCTTCAAGCTCCAGGCCGAGGCGCTCGAGCGCGCGATCACGCCGAAGACCAAATGGGTGATCCTGTGCTCGCCGTCGAACCCGACGGGAGCTGCCTACACCAGGACCGAGCTGAAGGCGCTCACCGACGTGCTGGTCAAGCATCCCCACGTCTGGGTCATGACCGATGACATGTACGAGCATCTCGTCTATGACGACTTCCAGTTCACCACGGTCGCGCAGGTCGAGCCGAAACTTTACGACCGCACGCTCACCGTGAACGGCGTGTCGAAGGCCTATTGCATGACCGGCTGGCGCATCGGCTATGCCGGCGGTCCGGCGCAGCTCATCAAGGCGATGTCGACGATCCAGTCGCAGTCGACCTCGAACCCGTCGTCGATTGCGCAATGGGCCGCGGTCGAGGCGCTGAACGGTCCGCAGGACTTCATCCCGGCCAACAACAAGGTCTTCAAGGAGCGCCGCGACCTCGTCGTCTCCATGCTCAACCAGGCCAAGGGCATCGAATGCCCGCGGCCCGAGGGCGCCTTCTACGTCTATCCGTCCTGCGCCGGCACCATCGGCAAGACCGCGCCGTCGGGCAAGGTGATCGACAATGACGAGACGTTCGTCACCGAACTGCTGGAGACCGAAGGCGTCGCCGTGGTGCAGGGTTCGGCCTTCGGCCTCGGCCCGGCGTTCCGCATCTCCTACGCGACCAAAACCTCGGACCTCGAAGACGCCTGCAAGCGCATCCAGCGCTTCTGCGGCAATCTGCGGTAAGCTTGCAGACATGATGTGACATGAAAGGGCCCGCGCTATGCGGGTCCTTTTTCTTTCAAGTCTACGCGAGCTGGCGCCACCGGAACTGTTGTGGCATAGACCGTCGCGCATCACGGGTAGGGCGCTCTCTCTGCTCGCGTCACATTCATCGCCGGAGACATTCATGCGCCGTTCACTCCTCCTCGCCGGGCTTGCCGCTGCGAGCCTCGTTGCCTCCGTTGCGGGCGCCAGCGCGCAGTCCCGGATGGTGCAGGTGGGCGTGCTCGAATGCCGCGGCGGCGCCAGCGTGGGCTTCATCGTGGGATCGGTGACCAATCTCGGCTGCGTGCTGCGCGTCGATGGTTTGCCGGACGACCGTTACGTCGCGACGATCCGCAAGGTGGGCCTCGACCTCGGCATCACCCAGGAAACGGCACTCGCCTGGGGCGTGTTCGCGCCGGTGAACCGGCTCGGACCAGGCGACCTCGCCGGCACCTACGCCGGTGCGCAGGGCAGCGCCTCGGTCGGCGTCGGCCTTGGCGGCAACGTGCTGGTCGGCGGCTCCAACAATTCGATCGCGCTCCAGCCGCTCAGCGTGCAGGGCCAGGTCGGCCTCAACGTCGCCGCCGGCCTCGAGAGCCTGGAACTGCGCCCGGGCCGTTAACAACTCCGTGTGTGAATCGCGTCGCTCCGACGCGATTCCGGCAACGACGCACCGCAGCGACGTTTGATGCTTGCCAAATCTCGGGGACGGGCAGAGCATCGGCGTTTGCCGACCCAATCATGGGCCGAGCTCCACACCAAGGAGGCGGCGAATGGGACAAGACGTCAGAAGTCCCCGAGGTCCACGGTGCATCGCGCTGGTGGGCCCTTTCCAAAGCGGTAAAACCACACTTCTCGAAGCCATCCTGGCGCGAACGGGCGCCATCCCGCGCGCCGGCAGCGTCGACGCCGGGACCTCTGTCGGCGACGCCGCGCCAGAGGCCCGTCATCACAAGATGACGGTCGGGCTGACTGCCGTCACCACGAGTTTCATGGGCGACAGCTACACCTTCCTCGATTGTCCCGGTTCCGTCGAATTTGCCCACGACATGCGCGCCGCGCTCCCTGCGGTCGATGCCGCAATCGTGGTCTGCGAAGCCGACGAGAAGAAGCTGCCGCAGCTTCAGATCATTCTGCGCGAGCTGGAGGAACTGAAGATCCCGCGTTTCCTGTTCCTCAACAAGATCGACCGTGCCAACAAGCGCATCCGCGAGACGCTCGAGATGCTCCAGCCCGCCTCGCGCGTGCCGCTGGTGCTGCGCCAGATCCCGATCTGGAAGGACGAGCTGATCGAGGGCTTCGTCGATCTCGCGCTGGAGCGCGCGTTCATTTACCGCGAGCACAAGGCCTCCGAAGTGGTCGCGCTTCAAGGCGGCGATCTCGATCGCGAGAAGGAGGCGCGCTTCTCGATGCTGGAGAAGCTCGCCGATCATGACGATGCGCTGATGGAGCAGCTGCTCGAGGACATCCAGCCGCCGCGCGATGCCGTGTTCGACGATCTCGCCCGCGAACTGCGCGACGGGCTGATCTGCCCCGTGCTGCTGGGCGCCGCCGCCCGCGAAAACGGGGTGCTGCGTTTGATGAAAGCGTTGCGTCACGAGGCGCCCGGTATCGCGGAGACCGCAAAACGTCTCGGCGTTCCCGAGACCAGGGACGCCCTCGGCTTCGTCTTCAAGACGCTGCATTCGCAGCACGGCGGAAAGCTGTCGCTGACGCGCATGCTCGCCGGCCATCTCGACGACGGTGCCACGCTGCAATCCTCCTCAGGTGGGGCCAGTCGCATCTCCGGCATTCTCGCCGTCACCGGGGCCTACGACACCAAGCGTGCTGCGGCGGAAGCCGGCGACACGGTGGCGCTCGCCAAGCTCGACCCGATCAAGACCGGCGACACGGTCTCGAACGGCAAGACCCAGCCGGCAGCGCTTGCCGCCGTTGAGCCCACTCCGCCGGTGCTCGCGATCTCGGTTGCGGCCACCGACCGCAAGGACGACGTCAAGCTCGGCCAGGCGCTGATGCGGCTGCACGAGGAGGATCCCTCGCTCATCTTCGTGATGAACGCGCAGACCCACGACACCGTGCTGTGTGGTCAGGGCGAGATGCACCTGCGCGTCGCAAGCGAGCGGCTACGCGACCGTTTCGGCGTCAAGGTCGCCTCGCATCCCCCCGCGATCGGCTATCAGGAAACCATCCGCAAGCCGATCGTCCAGCGCGGTCGCCACAAGAAACAGTCCGGCGGACATGGCCAGTTCGGCGATGTCGTGCTCGACATCAGGCCGCTGCCGCGCGGCGAGGGCTTCAAGTTCGCCGAGAAGGTGGTCGGCGGCGCGGTGCCGCGCAACTACATCGGCGCGGTGGAAGAGGGCGTCGTCGACGGGCTCGCACGCGGCCCGCTCGGTTTCCCGGTCACCGATTTGCAGGTGACGCTGACCGACGGCTCCTATCACAGCGTCGATTCCTCAGACCTCGCCTTCCGCACGGCGGCGCGGGTCGGGCTCACCGAGGGCCTGCCGCAATGCCAGTCGGTGCTGCTGGAGCCGATCCACGTGGTCGAGATCGTCTGCCCGACCGACGCCACCGCCAAGATCAACGCGATCCTGTCGGCGCGGCGCGGCCAGATCCTCGGTTTCGACACCCGCGACGGCTGGAGCGGATGGGACTGCGTCCGCGCCATGATGCCGGAAGCGGAGATCGGCGAGCTGATCGTCGAACTGCGCTCGGCCACGGCAGGCGCCGGCAGCTTCACCCGCCAGTTCGACCACATGGCCGAAGTCACGGGCCGCGCCGCCGACCAGATCATCGCCGCGCATCAACACGCGGCGTGATCGGTCTGCCGAAGTAAGGGACGCATCACTGTCTCACTCCCTCTCCCCGTTCTTACGGGGAGAGGTTAAGGCTTGCGTTCGGCGGAGAATGATGTATTTTACATCATTGTACATGCTCCAGACATCATTTATAATCGTTCATACGTGAGGCCAGGGTGATCACGTCGTTCCAGATGCGGGCCGCGCGTGCGCTGCTCGGCATTGACCAGAGGGCCTTGGCGGAGCTTGCAGGCGTATCGCTGCCGACCATTCAGCGAATGGAGGCGAGCACCGGCAACGTTCGCGGCGTGGTCGAGACCTTGATGAAGGTGGTCGAAGCCTTTGATCGGGCCGGCGTCGAGCTGATCGGCGAACAGGCGCGCAGCGAAGGCGGCGGACGTGGCGTTCGGCTCAAGGAGCCGGGGCCGCCGCGTCGGGTGGGAGCATGATCCCGCAATGATCATGCTCGGGAGCAGTCTTAACTAACGCACCGTCGCGCCCCAATACGCGGCCGCACGATGCATCGGAGCGTTGTGGGCAGCGGAGCATTTTGCTGAAATGAGCATCACAGGCGAACACGCAGGCAAGCTGCACCAGCTTCGTCGGCCGACCTTTACCGAACTCTATCTGCCAAAGCTCGTCACCGTATGGCGCGAGGGCTATGGTCTATCGGATTTTCGCGCCGATGTGTTCGCCGGCCTCACGGTCGCGATCGTCGCGCTGCCGCTGTCGATGGCGATCGCGATCGCCTCGGGCGTGACGCCGGACCGCGGACTCTACACCGCCGTCGTCGGCGGCTTCATTGCCTCACTGCTCGGCGGCAGCCGGTTCCAGATCGGTGGTCCCGCCGGCGCCTTCATTGTGCTGGTTGCGGCGACCGCCGACCGTCACGGGGTCGACGGCGTGATCTTGGCCACGCTGATGGCGGGCCTGTTCCTGATCGCTGCGGGCTTCCTGCGGATCGGCACCTATATCAAGTTCATTCCCTATCCGGTGACGGTCGGCTTCACGGCCGGCATCGCCGTCATCATCTTCGCCAGCCAGCTGCGCGATCTCGGCGGGATCACGCTCCTCGCGAAGGAGCCGAGCGAGTTCGTTCCGAAACTGGTCGCGCTTGCCGGCGGCCTGCACACCGTCAATCCGTCCGCCGTCGCAGTCGCGATCGTCAGCATTGCCATCATCGCCGGCCTGCGTCGCTGGCGGCCGTCCTGGCCGGGCATCCTGATCGCGGTCGTGCTCGCGGCGGTCGCATGTGCCGTGCTGTCGCTGCCGGTCGAGACCGTCGGATCGCGCTTCGGCGGCATTCCGCGCGAACTGCCCTCGCCGGCCTTGCCTGCATTCTCGCTCGCGAAGGCGACCGCCGTGCTGCCCGATGCGATCTCCTTCGCGCTGCTCGCCGCCATCGAATCGCTGCTGTCGGCGGTGGTGGCCGACGGCATGACCGGACGCCGTCACCGCTCCAATTGCGAGCTGGTGGCGCAAGGCGCCGCCAATGTCGGCGCGGCGCTGTTCGGCGGCATCTGCGTCACGGGGCTGATCGCGCGTACCGCAACCAACATCCGCGCCGGCGCGCGGGGGCCGCTCGCGGGCATGTTGCATTCGGTCTTCCTGTTGCTGTTCATGCTGATCGCAGCGCCGCTCGCGAGCTACATCCCGCTGGCCGCGCTCGCCGCCGTGCTCGTCGTGGTGGCCTGGACCATGGCGGAGAAGCACGAATTCGCGACGCTCCTGCGCTCGTCATGGGGCGATGCCGTCGTGCTGCTCGCAACCTTCCTGCTCACCATCTTCCGCGATCTGACCGAAGGCATTCTGGTCGGCTTCGCGCTTGGCGCGGTCCTGTTCATCCATCGCATGGCGGAAATGACCGGCATCGAGGAACGTTCGCCGATGGTGGCCGCCGATCGTCCCGATGACGAAAATGGCGAGCGCGTGCCTTACGACCCCGCGCTCGCGGTCGATCGCGACGTGCTGGTCTATCGAATCACCGGCGCGTTCTTCTTCGGCGCAGCCTCGGCGATCGGCAGCGTGCTCGACGGCATCGCCGACAAGCGCAAGGGTTTTGTGGTCGATTTCGCCGCGGTGCCGTTCCTGGATTCGACCGCGGCCAACGTGCTCGGCCGCGTCGCCGCCAAGGCCCACCGCCAGGGCATCCGGCTGTTCATCACGGGGGCATCGCCAACGGTTCGCCGCGCGCTGCTCACCCATGGCGTCACGCCGCCACGCGCGCGCTATCGCGAGACCATCGCGCGTGCGGTTGCCGACATCAAGGGTGGCGCGGCGCAGCCCGCGGCCGGTGAGGCGGGCACGACCTGAGGTCGAGCCTCTCATGAGACGGCCCGCGCGCTTGACAGGGCCTGCGGGACGCGAAATGGATCGCCTCCGAAACGACCCCAGGGGAGGACGACCGTGACCAAGGCTCCCGCAGCCTGCCTGATCGGATGGCCGGCTGCGCATTCGCGCTCGCCGCTGATCCATCGTTACTGGCTGCGTACGCTCGGGATCGAGGGCGGCTATGTCATCGAGGCGGTTCCACCCGATAATTTGCGCGATTTCGTGCTGCGGCTGTCGCTGCGCGGCTTCGTCGGCGCCAACGTCACCATTCCGCACAAGGAAGGCGTGCTCGAGCTCTCGTCGCCCGACGCCCGCGCACAGGCGGTCGGTGCGGCCAACACGCTGTGGTTTGCGGACGGCGAGCTGCGCTCGACCAACACCGACGTCGAGGGCTTTATCGGCAATCTCGACGCCAGTGCGCCCGGCTGGGACGCAGCCGAAGAGGCGCTGGTGCTCGGCGCCGGCGGCTCCTCGCGCGCCATTGTGTTCGGGCTGCTCGAACGCGGCATCGAGCGCGTCCATCTCGCCAACCGCACCATCGGCCGGGCCGAGACGCTTGCAAGGCAGTTCGGACCGAAGGTGCATCCTGTTGCGTGGGAGCGGATCGAAGATATCCTGCCGCGTGCAAAACTTCTCGTGAACACGACCTCGCTCGGCATGCACGGTCAGCCTTCACTCGACCTTGACGTGGCGCGCCTGCCGGATGGCGCCGTGGTCGCCGATCTCGTCTATGTCCCGCTGGTGACGCCGCTGCTCGCGGCCGCAAAGGCGCGCCGGCTGAAGACCGCCGACGGGCTCGGCATGCTGCTGCATCAGGCGGTCCGCGGTTTCGAGCTGTGGTTCGGCCAGCGGCCGCAGGTCACGGTCGAGCTGCGCGCGCTGGTCGAGGCCGATCTCACAAAGACTTGAGAGAATAGCGCGTAACCTCCGGAGTTCTATGTCCGTAAGGGGACAATAGGGACAATCGGAGACCATCATGTCTGTTCAACGTGCAACTTTCACACGTCCGCTTATCGCCGTCGCGATGGTGGCCGTCTCGACCCTCTCGGCACTTGCGCAAAGGGCGCCGGTGCCGACGCGCGTGCGCGGCACGATCGAAAGCGTCGATGGCGACACGATGCAGGTCAAGGCGCGGAGCGGCGAGGATGTCAAGCTGCACATCGCTTCCGACGTGAACGTGTCCGGCATTACCAGGATTTCACTTGCCGACATCAAGCCCGGCTCCTTTGTCGGCGCCACCACCGTGCCGGGACCCGACGGCGGCGCGAACGCGGTCGAGGTCCACGTGTTTCCGGAGAGCATGCGCGGCACCGGTGAGGGCTCGCGACCTTATGACCTCAAGCCCAACTCCAGCATGACCAATGCGACCGTGTCGGAGAGCGTGGTCGGCAATGACGGCCATACGCTGCTGGTCAAGTACAAGGACGGCGAGAAGAAGGTGTTCGTCGCTGACAATACGCCGGTGGTGACCTTCGTGCCCGGCGACAAATCCGATCTGAAGGCCGGCGCCAAGGTGATCGCCTTCATGAAGCAGCTGCCGGACGGCTCGTTCGAAACCAACCGCGTCAGCGTCGGCCGCGACGGCCTGACGCCGCCGATGTAAATGGAGACTAACAACATGTCGAAGAGAAGCTGGATATCACGCCTCGGCGTGGCCGCATTCGCCGCCTGCATCGTCACGTCATCCGCCCTGGCGCAGCAGACGCCGACGGTCCGCATCCGCGGCACCATCGAGAGCGTCGACGGCAACACGCTCGGCATCAAGACCCGCGAAGGCAGCGACGTGAAGGTGCGCATGACCGACAACGTCGCCGTCTTCGCGGTGGTGAAGACGTCGTTGTCGGAGATCAAGGACGGCTCGTATATCGGCGTCACCGGCCTGCCCGAGCCCGACGGTACCCAGAAGGCGATCGCGGTGCACATCTTCCCCGAAAACCAGCGCGGCGCGGCCGAAGGTTTTCGTCCCTGGGACGCACGCGCCAACTCGACCATGACCAACGCCACCGTGGCGCAACCGTGAAGGGCACCGACGGCCAGAACATCACGGTGAAGTACAAGGACGGTGAGAAGAAAGTCGTGGTGCCCCCGGACACACCGATCGTCACCTTCGTCGCCAGCGACAAATCCGAGCTCAAGCCGGGCGCCAAGCTGATCATTTTCGGTGCGGTGAAGAAGGACGATGGTTCGCTGGAAGCCAACCGCGTCAACGTCGGCAGGGATGGGGTGACGCCGCCGATGTGAGGCGAGAAATATAGAGCGCAACTGCCGCAACAAATTCCACTGTCGTCCCGGACAAGCGTAAGCGCAGATCCGGGACCCATAACCACAGGGAGAAGTTGTTGCGCGATGCAGGTCGCTCCGAGTCCCCCGTAACCACGTCTCCCTGTGGTTATGGTCCCGGATCAGCGCTCCGCTTCGCTGCGCTTGTCCGGGACGATAGCTGTTGTTGCAGCTGCATCCCGGTAGACGCTCACATCGCGATGATATGCTCGTCGATCTCGTCAATCCTGTTGACGCCGCACAGGCCCATGGTGGTGAGCAGCTCTTTCTGGATGATGTCGATCGCCTTGGCGACGCCGGCCTGGCCGCCGGCGCCCAGGCCATAGGCGTAGGCGCGGCCGATCATGCAGGACTTTGCGCCGAGCGCGAGCGCGCGCATCACGTCCTGGCCGGAGCGGATGCCGCCGTCGAACATGATCTCCATCCTGTCACCGACCGCCTCGGCGATCTCGGGCAGCACCTCGATGGATGACGGCGCGCCGTCGAGCTGACGGCCGCCATGGTTCGAGACGACGAGAGCCTGCGCGCCGGTCTTGGCGGCTTCCTCGGCGTCCTCGACATCCAGAATGCCCTTGATGATCAGCTTGCCCGGCCAGATGCTGCGGACCCACTCGACGTCCTTCCAGTTCAGGGACGTGTCGAACTGCGACGCCGTCCACTCGGCGAGGCGATTGAGGTCCCCGGTGTTCTTCACATGGCCGGCGATGTTACCGAAGGTGCGACGCTTGCCTTGCAGCACGCCGGAGACCCAGGTCGGCTTGCTGGCGAAATCCAACAGCTTCGAGAGCGACCATTCCGGCGGCACCGTCATGCCGTTCTTGATGTCGGCGTGGCGCTGGCCGATGACCTGGAGATCGACTGTCAGCACCAGCGCGGAGCATTTCGCCGCGATCGCGCGCTGGATCAATTCCTTGATGAAACCGCGGTCCTTCATCACGTAGAGCTGGAACCAGAACGGCTTCTCGACATTGGCCGCGATGTCCTCGATCGAGCAGATCGACATGGTCGACTGCGTGAACGGGATACCGGCGGCTTGCGCGGCGCGGCAGGCATGGATCTCGCCATCGCCATGCTGCATGCCGAGCAGGCCCACCGGCGCGAGTATCAGCGGCATGGTCGAGGGCTCGCCGAGGATCGTGGTCGCGGTGTCGCGTTTGGAGACGTCGACCAGGATGCGCTGGCGGAACTTGATCGCCTGCATGTCTTCGCGGTTGGCGCGCAGCGTTTCCTCGGCGTAGGAGCCGCGGTCGCAATAATCGAAGAACGCCTTCGGCACGCGGCGCTGATGCAGTGTGCGAAGATCGTCGATACAGGTGATGTGCTTCATGAACGTTTCCCCGGCCCGTCTTGTCGGAAGAGTCTCGCATTGGAAGACTCTTGCATCGGAAGATCGAGGGGTCATCTAGCATGGTTGGATGCATAGCCAAATCGTTTGCAAATTCTTTGTGGAGAGGAGGGCGCCATGACCAGGCCGCACACCGGACCGACGCCGGAGGAGATCAAGGAGAAGCATGATCTCGAGGAAGCGCTGGAGGAAGGTCTGGAAGAGACCTTTCCGGGCTCCGATCCCGTCAGTGTCACCCAGCCGGCGCCGAGCCGCGGGGACGGCCATGTGAAGCGCTCGGACTAGGCTCGGGTTCCGCCCTGTTCCGGCGTCCTTGCTGGAAATATAGTGTTAACAAGGCGTTATCGGCACCGGGGTACGTCCGGTTCCGTAATGATTCATCATATTTTTTGAAGCCAAGTTAGCCGCGATGGCTTTATAAGACCTCAGCAAATCAGGGATGCGGGTCCCGCCAGGGCACCCGCAGGTTGTCTTGGGGATCCCTGGTTGTCGCGTGGGGGACGATATGAGCCGCAAATATTTCGGGACGGACGGGATCCGGGGCCGCGCCAACGGGCTGATCACGCCGGAGCTCGCGCTCAAGGTCGGCCAGGCCGCAGGCCTGGCGTTTCAGCGCGGTGACCACCGCCACAGGGTGGTGATCGGCAAGGACACGCGCTTGTCCGGCTACATGATCGAATACGCGATGGTGGCGGGCTTCACCTCGGTCGGCATGGACGTGCTGCTGGTCGGCCCGATGCCGACGCCGGCGGTTGCGATGCTGACCAAGTCGATGCGCGCCGATCTCGGCGTGATGATCTCCGCCTCGCACAATCTGTTCGAGGACAACGGCATCAAGCTGTTCGGCCCGCAGGGCTTCAAGCTCTCCGACGACGTCGAGAAGCAGATCGAGCAGCTGCTCGATGAGCCCATCGACAAGCGTCTTGCCCAGAGCGCCAGTCTCGGCCGCGCCCGCCGCATCGACGGCGTGCATGACCGCTACATCGAATTCGCCAAGCGCACGCTGCCGCGCGATCTGTCGCTCGACGGCCTGCGCGTCGTGGTCGATTGCGCCAATGGCGCCGCCTACAAGGTGGTGCCGGAAGCGCTGTGGGAGCTGGGCGCCGACGTGATCCCGATCGGGGTCGAGCCCGACGGCTTCAACATCAACAAGGAATGCGGCTCCACCTCGCCCGAGGCGCTGTCGAAGAAGGTGCGCGAGATGCGCGCCGACATCGGCATCGCGCTCGACGGTGACGCCGATCGCGTCATCCTGGTCGACGAGCGCGGCCACATCGTCGACGGCGACCAGCTGCTCGCGGTGATCGCGCAGAGCTGGAAGGAAGACGGCCGGCTTTCGCGATCGGGCATCGTCGCCACCGTGATGTCGAACCTCGGGCTCGAGCGATTCCTCAATGCGCAGGGGCTCGATCTCGTGCGCACGCCGGTCGGCGACCGCTACGTGCTCGAGCAGATGCTGAACGGCGGCTACAATCTCGGCGGCGAGCAGTCCGGCCACATCATCCTGTCCGACTACGCCACCACCGGCGACGGCTTCGTTGCCGCGTTGCAGGTGCTTGCCGTGGTGCAGAAGCTGCGCCGCCCGGTGTCCGAAGTCTGCCATCGCTTCGATCCGCTGCCGCAGATCCTGAAGAACGTCCGTCACAAGGGCGGCAAGCCGCTCGACAATTCCGACGTCAAATCGGCGATCTCCGACGGCGAGCAGCGGCTCAACGGCCACGGCCGCCTCCTGATCCGCTCCTCCGGCACCGAGCCGGTGATCCGCGTCATGGGCGAGGGCGAGGATCGCATCCTGGTCGAGGACGTCGTCGATACCATCGTCTCGGCGCTCGGGCAGGCCGCGGCCTGAGGCGCTACGCTACGAATTCCCGCAAAGGATGGAGCGAAGCGCATCCCAGCCATCGACGATTGGCGGTGGATCGGTCGCCGCGCGCAGCGTAACTAGCTTGTCGCGGCAATCTGCCGCGCCGGCCGGGATGCTCCATTGAACAAGCCAGTCGTCGTCTCAGAGGAAACGCTGACCGAGCCCGTCGTGGTCAGCGACGTGGCACAAGCAGCCAAGGCCGCAGGGCCGGCCTATGTCGTGCTTGCCGGCATCAGCTTCTCGCACTTCCTCAACGACACCATGCAGTCGCTGATCGCTTCCGTGTATCCGATCCTGAAGGACACCTACGCGCTCGACTTCGCGCAGATCGGCATGATCACGCTGGCCTTCCAGTTCACGGCTTCGCTGCTCCAGCCGGTGGTCGGCCACTACACCGACAAGAAGGCGCAGCCCTATTCGCTGTCGATCGGCATGGCCTCGACCTTCTTCGGTCTGTTGCTGCTCAGTGCCGCTCACCAATATCTGGTCATCCTCGTCGCCGCCGCGCTGGTCGGCCTCGGCTCGGCGGTCTTTCATCCGGAATCGGCGCGCATCGCGCGGCTCGCCTCCGGCGGGCGCTACGGTTTTGCGCAATCGGTGTTTCAGCTCGGCGGCAGTTTTGGCACCTCGATGGGACCGGTGCTCGCCGCGGTCATAGTCGTGCCGTTCGGGCAGGGCAGCATCGCCTGGTTCTCCTCGATCGCCTTTCTCGCGATCCTCATCCTCTGGCGCATCGGCCGCTGGTACGAACCGCAGATCAAGGCGAAGAAGACCGCGGTGGCTGAAGCCCATCCCGACGCGCCGAGCTCGCGTCGCGTCGTCGTTGCGCTCCTCGTGCTGGTCGCGCTGCTGTTCTCGAAACAGCTCTACGTCTCGAGCCTGTCGAGCTACTACATCTTCTATCTGATCGACCGTTTCGGCGTGTCGACGCAGGCCGCGCAGATGTATCTCTTCATCTTCCTTGCGGCGAACGCCGTCGGCGCTTTTCTCGGCGGTCCCCTGGGCGATCGCTTCGGCCGCAAGATCGTGATCTGGATCTCGATCCTGGGGGCGCTGCCGTTCACGCTGGCGCTGCCCTATGCCGGGCTCTATGCGAGCGCGGTGCTGTCCGTGATCATCGGCCTGATCATCTCCTCGACGACGTCGTCGATCATCGTGTTCGCGCAGGAGCTGGTACCGCATCGCTTCGGCATGATCTCCGGCGTGTTCTTCGGTGTCGCGTTCGGCATCGGCGGCCTTGGCGCAGCCGTGCTCGGCAAGCTCGCCGATCACACCTCGATCGCGTTCGTCTATCAGGTCTGCGCCTATCTGCCCGCGATCGGCCTGCTTGCGGTGTTCCTGCCCAAGCTGCCGCGGCACGCGCGTTAACATATCCTGTCCTGCTGCAACGCGGCTTCATACATCGTTAGGAAATGCGGCGAAGCCGTCGCATTTGGCGCTGCATTTTTGCAACGCTCGCGCCGCATGCGCGCGTGCGGTCAGAAAAAATCAACCTTAAAAATTAGGGTTAAGTGGCGCTTAAACATTTGCTGGCATCGTCCGGGCCGTGAGTTTCCAGAACGTGAGGCGCCGTATTTGCCTCACCGGCCAAAAGGACGAAGCCAATGCGTAGCGTTAAGTCTCTCCTTGCCGCGGGTGCGGCAACCCTGATCTCCTCGATGGCGTTCGCCGCCGACATGCCGATCGCGGCGCCCCCTCCGATGTACGCGCCCCCGGCTCCGCCCGCCGATTTCGGCGGCTGGTATCTGCGCGGCGACGTCGGCATGACCAACCAGCGCGCCAAGAGCATCGAGGGCGCCATAGCGCCTGGGTTTACGAAGACGACGGAGGGACTCGGCTTCGACTCGGCCACGCTGTTCGATCTCGGCGTCGGCTACCGCTTCAACAACTGGTTCCGTGGCGACGTGATCGGCCAGTACCGGGGCAGGGCCAATCTGCACGGCAGCGACAACGTCATTGGACCCGGCTTCGTCGGCGTCAACAATTACAGCGGCAGCAAATCCGAGTGGGTCGTCATGGCCAATGCCTATGTCGATCTCGGCACCTGGTGGTGCATCACCCCGTTCATCGGCGCCGGTGTCGGCGGCTCCTACAACAAGATCAGCGGCTTCCGCGACGACGGCGTGTCGTACAGCCCGGGGCTCAACAACAGCGTCGCTTACTTCGCCGACAACGGAAAGTGGAACCTTGCCTGGGCCGCCCACGCCGGTCTCGCCTACAAGGTCAATCCCGGGTTCACCGTCGAACTGGCCTACAGCTACATGAACCTCGGCGACGCGGCGCCCGGCAACTATCGCTTGTTCGACAACAGCGCTTCGGGTCCGTCCACGATCAAGATCAAGGAGCTCACCTCGCACGACGTCAAGCTCGGCGTGCGTTGGGATCTCAACAGCCCGCCGGCCTACATGCCGCCGCTCGTCACCAAGGGCTGATCGGCAGCCTCATCGCTTAACCTCTCTTAACGGCGCGGGATCATCCCGCGCCGTTTTGCTTTGCGAATTTTTCATGGCGCGCGGCGACGAAAGGCTCCGGCGCAACCATTGGTTAAGGTTAACGAGCCATGATCACGGCTGAAAGTTCGAGTTCGATGGAGCGTTCGATGCGTAGGCTTTTGTTGGCGGCGGCGATGTTGGGGACGGTGTCTGCGGCGCAAGCGGCCGATCTCTCTGACTTGCCCATCCTGCGCGGCAGCTTCACCGACGGCCTGAGCAAGTCCGGCGTCAACTGGCAGGGAAGCTATATCGGCGCCCAGGGCGGCTATGGCTCGTCGGATGAGAACTTCAGAGGCTCGACCAGCAATATGATGGCGGCGTTGTTGGCCGATACCTTGATCGAAAGTGAGATGGGCGTATCGCAGTGGAACCTCGGACTTGGCAAGGCTTCACAGCGCACCAGCGGCTACGGCGCTTTCGTCGGCTACAATGCCCAGTGGGACGATGTCGTACTCGGCCTCGAAATGAGCTACCTGCACGGCAAGTTCGGTGGAACGGCGTCAGCCTCGGAGCGGCGCGTCAGCGCCCTCGTCCTGTCCGACAACAATTTTCACGACGTCACGGCGACCTCCACGTCGTCGATCAACATCAGCGACATGGCGACATTCCGCGGCCGCGCAGCTTACGCCTGGGGATGCTTTCTGCCCTACATGTTCGCGGGTCTCGCACTCGGAAATGCCGACATCATCCGCACGGTCAGTGCGCAGGACCGCATCAGCGCGACCCTATTAGGTCCCTATACTCCACTCGCGCCACTGAGCTCGACGGACGCTCAGCATAACCATTTGATCTACGGCTACACCGCCGGTCTTGGCGTCGACGTCAATCTGGTCGGTGGGCTGTTCTTCCGCGGTGAGTACGAATATATCCGCTTCAGCTCGGCGGTCGACACCAGCATCAATACCGTCCGCGCCGGTCTCGGCTACAAGTTCTGACGCGCGTGCGCGCCGCCGATTGACAGGCCGCCTCCGTCCTGATGCTCTGTCGCTGAACGCGGGGGCAGCGATGCGGATCTACGGCGATACCAATTCCGGCAATTGTCTGAAGGTGAAGTGGGTCTGCGACAAGCTCGCGCTGCCCTACCAGTGGATCGAGATCGACACTCGCAAGGGCGAAAGCCGCACGCCGCAATTCCTGAGGATGAACGGCGCCGGCCAGGTGCCCACGGTGGCCTTCGACGAAGGTCGCACGCTGGCGCAATCCAATGCCATCATCCGCTATCTCGCGCGCGACAGTGCGCTCATTCCGCGCGATGCCTTCACTGCCGCAAAGATGGACGAATGGCTGTTCTGGGAGCAATACAGCCACGAGCCCTATATCGCGGTGTGCCGCTTCCAGATCGTCTATCTCGGCAAGAACGCCTCCGAGCTCGATCCCGAAAAGGTCAAGCGCGGCTATGCGGCGCTCGATCGCATGGAGCAGCATCTGGCGGCAGGCCGCTTCTTCGCCGGTGATGACGTTTCGCTTGCCGACGTCTCGCTGCTTGCCTATACGCGCGTCGCGCATGAAGGCGGCTTCGATCTCGGTCGTTATGCCGCCATCCGCCGCTGGATCGGCGAAGCCGAGACCTTTCTCGGCCTTCCCAAGTGCGCTAAGGCGCGCTGAGGCAGGAGTAACTCAATGAACGGCGAATCCGTCTCCATTCGTCCCGCGCGCCGCGAGGATATTGCTGTGATCGTGGCGATGCTCGCCGACGATCATCTCGGGCGCGCACGCGAGCGCGTGGAAGATCCGTTGCCTGCGTCCTATTACGAGGCATTCGCGCGGGTCGATCGCGACCAAAATATCCAGCTCGTGGTTGCCGAGAGCGAGGGCAGGGTAGTCGGCTGCCTGCAGCTCGCGATCCTGCCGGGTCTCAGCTCGCAAGGCGGCTTGCGCGGTTTGCTCGAAGACGTCCGCGTTGCCTCCGATTGCCGCAGCCGCGGCATCGGCGAGCAATTGGTGCAATGGGCGATGACGGAAGCGAAAGCGTGCGGCTGCAATCTGGTCGAACTGCTGACGCATCAGACGCGAACGGATGCGCAGCGCTTCTACAAGCGGCTTGGGTTCACGGCGAGTCACGTCGGCATGACTGTCCGCTTTTGACGCAGCACGCTATGCGCCTTGCGCGATCAACGAAATCGGATCGCGCATACGTTCATCTTAAGAGCTGATAAACTACCCGTTCGACGTTCACGTGGAACCAGGAACGAACGGTGCTACGCGAGCGTCTGAAACCGGGCTCGATCGGTTCGGGGATTTCGATGACAAGCTATTCGATGATCAAGGTCGGTAACGACTACGTCGTGCAGGCCAATGACAAATGCATTTTGAAAGTCGGCAGCCGCCGCCGCGCCGCGCAATTGATCAACGATGCCACGGACTTGTTGAACGCGCTCGCCGCCGTCGAATCCCCCAAAATCGCACCGGAGACAACATCACTCGCGCGTGAGGCCCCGGAACTTCCTTGACGACCCTTCCCGATTCCCGTATCAGCCGCGGCGGGACACCTCCCCCCAACGGGAGGCTTACTATCTGGAAGGGTAGACGATGACTGTAGCGAAGCCCGCTTCGCGGCCAAACGTGCCGCATTTTTCCTCCGGCCCCTGCGCCAAGCGCCCCGGATGGAATGCCCAAAATCTCAAGGACGCAGCGCTCGGCCGTTCGCATCGCGCGAAGGTCGGCAAGACCAAGCTCAAGCTCGCGATCGATTTGACGCGCGAGGTGCTCGAAGTGCCCGCCGATTATCGCATCGGCATCGTGCCGGCCTCCGATACCGGCGCGGTCGAGATGGCGCTGTGGTCGATGCTGGGTGCCCGGCCCGTCACCACGCTCGCCTGGGAATCCTTCGGCGAGGGCTGGGTCAGCGACATCGTCAAGGAATTGAAGCTCAAGGACGTCACCAAGCTCAACGCGGCTTACGGTGAGATCCCCGACCTCTCCAAGGTCGATCCGAAGTCCGACGTCGTCTTCACCTGGAACGGCACCACCTCGGGTGTGCGCGTGCCGAACGCCGACTGGATCAGCACGACCCGCGAAGGCCTGACCATCTGCGACGCCACCTCGGCCGCGTTCGCGCAACCCCTCGACTGGGCAAAGCTCGACGTCGTCACCTTCTCCTGGCAGAAGGCGCTCGGCGGCGAAGCCGCGCACGGCATGCTGATCCTGTCGCCCCGCGCGGTGGAGCGGCTCGAAACCTACAAGCCGGCCTGGCCGCTGCCGAAGATTTTCCGCATGACCAAGGGCGGCAAGATCAACGAAGGCATTTTCATCGGCGAGACCATCAACACGCCGTCGATGCTCTGTGTCGAGGATTATCTCGACGCGCTGAACTGGGCCAAGTCGATCGGCGGCCTGAAGGCGCTGATCGCGCGCGCCGACGCCAACACCAAGGTGCTCGCCGACTGGAAGGCGAAGACGCCCTGGATCGACTTCCTCGCCAAGGACGCCGCGATCCGCTCCAACACGTCGGTGTGCTTGAAGTTCACCGACCCCGCGATCACCTCGCTCTCCGAGGACGCGCAGGCCGACTTCTCCAAGAAGCTGGTGGCGCTGGTCGAGAAGGAAGGCGCGGGCTACGACTTCGCCTACTACCGCGATGCGCCGGCCGGCCTGCGCATCTGGTGCGGCGCCACCGTCGAGGCCAGCGATGTCGCGCTGCTGACCCAGTGGATCGACTGGGCCTTTGCCGAGACCAAGGCCACGCTCGCCAAGGCGGCGTAAGCAAGCTTCGCTCGTCGCGCTATCTCATCTCGTCATGGCCGGGCTTGACCCGGCCATCCATCGAAGAGAATGGATCCGCGGGTCAAGCCTGCGGATGACGGTCTCAGATTTATCGACCATCAGGGATCATTCCCATGACCAAACCCAAAGTTCTCATTTCCGACGCGCTCTCTCCCGCCGCCGTGCAGATCTTCAAGGATCGTGGCGTTGAGGTCGACTTTCAGCCCAATCTCGGCAAGGACAAGGACAAGCTCGCCGAGATCATCGGCAATTACGACGGCCTCGCGATCCGCTCCGCGACCAAGGCGACCGCGAAGATCCTCGAGAAGGCCACCAATCTCAAGGTGATCGGTCGCGCCGGCATCGGCGTCGACAACGTCGAGATTCCCGCCGCCACGGCCAAGGGCATCATCGTGATGAACACGCCGTTCGGCAATTCGATCACGACCGCCGAGCACGCCATCACGCTGATGCTGGCGCTGGCCCGCGAGATTCCGCAGGCGGATGCTTCGACCCAGGCCGGCAAGTGGGAGAAGAACCGCTTCATGGGCGTCGAGATCACCGGCAAGGTGCTCGGCGTCGTCGGCTGCGGCAACATCGGCTCGATCGTCGCCGACCGCGCGCTCGGCCTGCGCATGAAGGTGATCGCGTTCGATCCGTTCCTGTCGCCGGAGCGCGCCAGGGACATCGGCGTCGAGAAGGTCGAGCTCGACGATCTCTTGAAGCGCGCCGACTTCATCACGCTGCATACGCCGCTGACCGAGAAGACCAAGAACATCATCGACGCAGCCGCGATAGCCAAGATGAAGAAGGGCGTGCGCCTGATCAACTGCGCCCGCGGCGGCCTCGTCGACGAGCAGGCCGTGGTCGACGCCTTGAATTCCAAGCACATCGCCGGCGCCGCATTCGACGTCTTTGTCGAGGAGCCCGCCACCGCGAACGTGCTGTTCGGTCATCCCAACGTGATCTGCACGCCGCATCTCGGCGCGTCCACCACCGAAGCGCAGGAGAACGTCGCGCTTCAGGTCGCCGAGCAGATGTCGGATTACCTGCTCACCGGCGCGATCTCGAATGCCGTCAACTTCCCCTCGATCACGGCGGAAGAGGCGCCGAAGCTGAAGCCGTTCATCGCGCTCGCCGAAAAGCTCGGCTCGTTCGCGGGACAGCTCACCGAGAGCGGCATCCTCAAGGTCGAGATCACCTATGAAGGCCACGTCGCCGAGATGAAGATCAAGGCGATCACCTCCGCCGTGCTGTCCGGCCTGCTGCGGCCGATGCTGGGCGAGGTCAACGTCGTCTCCGCGCCCGTCGTCGCCAAGGAGCGCGGCATGGTGGTGGACGAGATCGTCCGCGCCGCCCAGAGCGACTATGAAAGCCTGATCACCGTCACCGTCACCACCGAGCGGCAGGAGCGGTCGGTCTCGGGCACGGTCTATGCCGACGGCAAGCCGCGCCTGGTCGACATCAAGGGCATCCGCGTCGACGCTGAATTCGGCAAGTCGATGATCTACGTGACCAACGAGGACAAGCCGGGCTTCATCGGCAAGTTCGCGAGCCTGCTCGGCGATGCCAAGATCAACATCGCGACCTTCCATCTCGGCCGCGTCGCGCCGGGCTCCGATGCCATCGCGCTGATCGAGGTCGACGGCGCGGTGCCGGCCGATCTGCTCGCCAAGGTGCAGGCCCTGCCGCAGGTCAAGCAGGTCAAGGCCCTGACGTTCTGATACGCCGACATATTCCGACCCGCGGAACAACGCCGCCCTCTCGCGAGGGCGGCGTTTTTATTTCTCCCGCGACCACTGGACATTGTGTACCAATGGCGCCGAGAAGACCTCGACCGGCGCTCCGGTCAAAATCGTTCGAAAAGGGAGAAAACAATGCGTGAAGCCGTCATCGTTTCCTATGCACGCACGGGCCTCGCGAAATCCGGCCGCGGCGGGTTCAACATCACCCCGCCGATGTCGCTCGCGGCCCACGCCATTCACCACGCGGTCGACCGCGCCGGCGTCGAGAAGGACTATGTCGAGGATTGCTATCTCGGCAATTGCGCCCATGGCGCGCCGAACATCGGCCGCCAGGCCGCGCTGCTGGCAGGAATGCCGAAATCGACCGGGGGCGTCTCGGTGAACCGGTTCTGCTCGTCCGGTCTCCAGACCATTGCGATGGCCGCCAACTCGATCCGCTCGGACGGTTCCGACTGCATCGTCGCAGGCGGCGTCGAGAGCATCTCGATGCCGGGCGGCGGGACGCCGAAGGAATCGATCGATCCCGAGCTGCTCAAGACGGCGCCGGCGATCTTCATGGCGATGATCGACACCGCCGACATCGTCGCCGAGCGCTATAATCTCAGCCGTGAATATCAGGACGAATATTCGCTGGAGTCGCAGCGCCGCATGGCCTCCGCGCAGCAGGCGGGCAAGTTCAAGGACGAGATCGTCCCGATGAAGACCAAGATGAAAGTGGTCGACAAGGCAACCAAGGCCGAGTCGATCGTCGATTACGTCGTCGACCGCGACGAGTGCAACCGGCCCGAGACCACGCTGGAAGGTCTCGCCAAGCTCGAGCCCGTCAGGGGTCCCGGCAAGTTCGTCACGGCCGGCAACGCCAGCCAGCTGTCGGACGGTGCCGCGGCCGTGGTGCTGATGGAGGCCAAGGACGCGGAGAAGCGCGGCCTCAATCCGATGGGCCGCTTCGTCGCCTGGGCGGCGGCAGGTTGCGAGCCGGACGAGATGGGCATCGGCCCGATCTTTGCCGTGCCGAAGCTGTTGAAGCGTCATGGCCTGAAGATCGACGACATCGATCTCTGGGAGCTCAACGAAGCCTTCGCCAGCCAGTGCCTCTATTCGCGCGACAAGCTCGGCATCGATCCCGCCAAGTACAACGTCAACGGCGGCTCGATCGCGATCGGCCATCCCTTCGGCATGACCGGCGCGCGTCTCACCGGCCACATCCTCCAGGAAGGCAAGCGCCGCAAGGCCAAATGGGGCGTCGTGACGATGTGCATCGGCGGCGGCCAGGGCGGCGCGGGACTGTTCGAGATTTACAGCTGAGACGATAGCCTCATTGAATGCGAAGGGCACGGCGCCGCAAACGCCGTGCCCTTTTTGTTTGGGTGATTTGGGCTTGCGAGCTCTCTCAACGCGGGTCGTCCCGCCTTCGCCGGGACGACGATGTGGTGAAGGCTCAAGCCTGCGCCAGCGCCGGTGCGAACACCACCTCGATCAGCGAGCCGGAGTTCGCCGCGCTCTTGATGTTGAAGCGGGCGCGGTTGGCTTCGACCAGGGCCTTGGTCAGCGACAGGCTCAGCGCCGAATTGTCCTCGGCGTCGCCGGGCGGTGGCGTGCGGAACGGCTCCATCGCGGCGGCGACTTCGCGCTCGCTGAGGCCGTGGCCGGTGTCGCGGATGCGAAGTGCGACCTCGCCGCGGTCGGTGAGCGCGGTCGAGACGATGACCTGGCCGCCGGCGCTGGCGAGCCGGATCGAGTTCGAGAT
The DNA here is from genome assembly GCF_055811355.1 of Bradyrhizobium sp. WSM4873. NCBI lineage: Bacteria > Pseudomonadati > Pseudomonadota > Alphaproteobacteria > Hyphomicrobiales > Nitrobacteraceae > Bradyrhizobium > Bradyrhizobium sp. WSM4873. The sequence goes on from NZ_JBVVPS010000009.1 coordinate 118,479, forward strand.
CAGATTCATGGTGATCTGCCGCATCGCGCGCGCATCCGCGCTCACCTGCGGCAGGGCATGGCCGAGCGAGGTGCGGATGATGATGCGCTCGCGATTGGCCTGCGGCTGCATCACGACCACGCAGGCCTCGACCAGATCGTTGAGGTTGAGGTTGGCGAAGGTGAGGTCGAGCTTGCCGGTCTCGATCCGCGACAGCTCGAGCAGATCGTCGATGATGGCGATGACGCGCTCGCCGGAGGCGCGGATGTCCTTCATATATTCGCCGTAGCGCTCGTTGCCGAGCGTGCCGAAGCGCTCCGAGATCATTACCTCCGAAAAGCCGATGATGGCGTTGAGCGGCGTGCGGATCTCGTGGCTGATCCGCGCCAGCATGTCGGCCTTGGCATTCGCCGCGCCGTCGACCAGGCGTCGCGCCTGCGTCAGCTCGCTCTCACCCTGCTTGCTGTGCGAGAGATCGCGGAACACGGCGAAGAAGTTCGGGCCGTCGGGCCGGGTGCGGCCCATGATCATGGCGAGCGGAATGACGCCGCCCTTCTTCTCGCGCCCCAGCACCTCGCGGCCGTGGTCGAGCAGGCTCGCGATGTCCTGGCTCTTGAGGTTTTCCAGATAGTCGATGACGACATGCTGGCTCTCCGGCGCGAACAGCGTCACCAGATTCTGCTGCATCAGCGTCTCGCCGTCATAGCCGAACAGCGCCTCGGCGCTGCGGTTGCAGGCGTGGATGTTGCCTTCGGCGTCGAACATGACGATGCCCTCGGCCGTGGTGTCGAGGATCGCGGCGAGATCTTCCGCGTCCGCCTCGCCGACGTCGGGCTCGGTGGGCAATATCTCCGGAACAAAGGTCTCGGGAGCAATGGCCTCGGCGACGACGGTCTCCGCGATCAGGGGCGCAACGGGCGCGGCCTGCGGCAGCGCGCAGATCAGCGCATGCGCGCTCTCGCCGTCCCAGTCGATCGCGTGCAGATGCGCCTCGGTGGTCGGCAGCGGCGCTTCGCCATTGGCGAGCGTGGCGCTGATCGTAACAGGCGTGCCTGCTTGCGATGTGCTGCTGGCCGCGGACACGCCCGGCTCGACATAGAGCGCGTCCAGCCCGCCGGCATTCTCCAGTGCGCTGAGGCTGGCATAGCCCATGCGCGCGAGAAACGCGGGGTTGGCGTAGAGCAGGCGGTCGAGCCGATAGATCAGGATGCCTGATGGCAGCAGGTCGAGCAGCGCGCGGTCGCGCGTGCTGTGGCCGTGCGCGGGCGGCGCGGGCTCGCTCAGCCATTCGGCCGGCGCATGCGGCGTCTCAAACTCGGGCTCGCGCTCCGGCGTCGGCGCTTCAGGCGTGATCTCGGCATCCGGCGGCTCGGCCGATGCCGCGATGGTTTCCTTGTCGCGTTCGAGGCGCTCGGACAATTGCCGGGCGAGCTCGTTGAACGCGCTGTTCTCGACCGGCGTCAGTGTCGGCGATCGCGTGTCGCCGGGCGCGCGGAACGGCAGGACATTGGGAGGCGTTTCCACTGGCGTTTCCGGATCGGTTGGATGTGAATTCGCGTCGGTTGTGGGTTCGGGCAGTTCAGCTTCAGCTTCAGCTTCAGGCTCAGGCTCAGGCTCAGGTGCGGGCGGCTCGATCGGCGGAGGCGGCGGCGCCTCTAGCACTGACTCTGGCTCGGGCTCCGGCTCGATCACATCGGCGGACAGGCTTTGCGGCGCCGCCGGTGCGGCCAAAAGCTCAAAACGCCTGAGCGCATCGAGCCGGTTGAGGCCGTCGAGATCGCGGCAGACGCCAAAACCCCTGAAGCCCGCGAAGTTGCGGTCGCCGTCGTAAACCGGAAGCCCGGCAAGCTCGACCGGCAGATGCTCGCCGCCGTCGGCCGGCCAGTTCACGGTGACCCCGGCCCAGGTATCCTTGCTCGCAAGCGCCTGCGCCACGCGGCCTTCAGGGTCGAGCGCGAATGCGTCGGCGATCTCGCGCCAGGGGCGGCCGAAGCCGGCGGCCGTGCGCGGACCGATCAAGTGGATGAATTCGTCGGAGAGCAGCACAAAGCGGCCCTCTGCATCCACCTTCCAGAGGAAGCGCAGCGGATGCTGACGCGGTGCGGGCGGCTCTTCATGGCCCGACGGCGGCTCGACCATGCCGGTCACGGTCGGCGCGGCCTGCGGCGACACCATGGCTTCGGCCGAGTTTTCAACCGGAGTTTCTGGCGCGGCTTCGGCCGCTTGCTCGACGGCTTGCTGGATCGTCACGATCTCGGTCGCCGGCTCGCGCGCGGGCGGTTCGTGCGCGATCGTTGCTTCCGGCGCGTCCTCGGCGAAGGCATCGAACAGCGCGATTTCGGATGGCGCCTCGTGCGACGGCGCTGCTTGAACATGCTCCGGCACGGCGGCGGGAGCAGCGGGCGGCGCAGCCTCGCGCTGGACAATGTCTTCGCGCGCGACCTCCTCAGCAGCCCCGGCTTCGACCTCATCACTGGCTGCCGCCGCCTGCTGCACGGCAGGCTCGATCAGCGCGACCAGGCCGACATCGGCCCCGCTGCCGACCCGCTGCAGCACCATCTGCCCGATGCCGATCGGCGTCTCGGCGCGGCCGAGGCTGAGCGCATCGCTGCGCGCCTGTTCGAGGCCGGCCTCGCCGAGGTCGCGGAAGCCGAGCAGGGTGCGGGCCGTTTCGCTGGCGCCGACGAACAGGCCATCGGGCGCGAACGCCGCCATCGGCGTCTTGGCGCCGTCGACGAGACGAAGCAGCCGCTCGACCAGCGGCATGGACCGTAAGCCGGGGTCCATCGCGGTAACGAGCACCGCGCGGCCGCCATCGGCGAACTCCAGCCGGGCACAGGCACAGGTCATCAGCGTGCCGAGCCGCGCGCCGAAGCCGCGCAGCCGTTCGAGCCGGATGGCCCCGTTCGCAGGCAGCCGGCCGGCCAGCCGGACGATCTGGCGGCGGTGGCTGTCGGCAGGGCCGAAAATCCTGTCCGCCAGCGCCGTGGCATTGGCCGCGCCGAACAGCCTTGCCCCGACCGGATTGGCCCAGAGCACGCGTGTGCCGTCGATCGACCAGAGCCAGGCGGGCAGCGGCGAAGTCGCGTGCACGGCCAGCCGGGGATCGCCCACGCCTCGCAACTGGAAATCCGAACTCGTCATCCGACCGGCTTCGCGTCCCGCTTGTGCGCATCAGGCTGCCGGGAATGGCAGCCTTAAGAAAGGGTTAGTATCGCCCGCAGCCGCGGGCAGGTCCACGTCCCAAGCCTATGCGCCAAGGCCTAAAGCCGCGATAACCTTAATGTCCCCAGGCCCGCAAGGCGCAGCCGCGCTGCATCCGCAGGATTCGCGCGTGGCAAATGGTCAGTCGCGTCAACCCGAACTCGCGCCCCAACCCAGCTGCGTTCCCTCCCCCCTTGTGGGGGAGGGCTAGGGAGAGGGGTAAGCCCAGCAAAAGCTGCCAGTCGTTGCCCCGAGGCCGAAGCGCGACGGACAGAATCCCCGTGTGGCACCCCCCTCCCTGACCATCCCCCACAAGGGGGGAGGGAACGGAGAGAGCGCTGCCGGCGCACTCAATTACCTCAACCACCGGTTCCCCTGCCCGGGAACCTCATCCTCCCCGAGATTAAATTTGCGCAACGCACCCTCAAACCCGTTGCGATGCACAATGTTGACATTTTAGGCAGGCATGGTCCTCGCGCTGGGCGAGCCATCATTCGTTTCGTGTTTCCAGTCTTCGCACCCGTCACCCGGTCGGCCGGCGGGCGCGCCTGAAGGCTCACTCCGTTTTTTCATTAGTGTGAGGGACAAACCATGACAGGTGCGACTGATCCGTTTTCTGCCTCGATCATTCCGTTCGAGGTCCCCGAGCAGGTGCGTGCGTTCGCCGAAAAGGGCGTGTCGCAGGCCCGCGAGAACTACGCCAAGTTCAAGGACGCCGCCGAGACCCACAACGGCACCGTCGAGGCCGTGTTCTCGTCCGCCCACAAGGGCGTGAGCGAATACACCGCCAAGCTGATGGAGTTCGCGAAGGCCAACACCAAGGCCCATCTCGACTTCACCCAGGAGCTGTTCAGCGTGAAGGCGCCGCAGGATGCGTTTGCGCTGTGGACCAACCATTCCAAGACGCAGCTCGAGACCTTCCAGGCCCAGGCCCGGGAGCTCGCCGAGATCACCCAGCGCGTCGCCACCGCGACCGTCGAGCCGATCAAGGCCTCCGCCGCGAAGCTCTACCCTGCCGCCTGATCTGGCCGGGTCGTCTCAATTAAGAAACCCGGGCCTAGAGCCCGGGTTTTGCTTTGGAAATAACCTCGTTTGCGGGACGTTTTGAGGGTGTTGCGGCCTTGCCAAAAACGCCCGTTGCACCTAGTTTCCGCCCCGTCCAGCCCCCCTCGGTGACCGGCCCTATCAAGGGCGCCCCTCGGGCGGCTCGCAAGGATGCAGTTGTAGCTCAGTTGGTTAGAGCGCCTGTCTGTGGAACAGGAGGTCGGTGGTTCGAGCCCACCCAACTGTACCAATTAAATCAGCAACTTAACTAATGCCGGCCCAAGGTTCATTCTCTTGAGCATGCAAGTGCTCGGCTTATGAAAAGCTAGGATTCTTCAACACGATCTTGGTGATGTCTGAGTAGAAGGCATAGACGTTTTCCGGCTCGATAGGTGCTAGGCCCGGATGGGCGCTTTGATTGCGCAGATCGAAGCAGTGACGCAGGCGCTGATGTTGATTGCCTTCGATCAACTGGAGGTATTCGAGCACGAGCAGTAGATCGGTGTCGAACACACGTTGCAGTTCTGACAAGCTTTCAATTTTCATTTTCTTTTTGAACTGCTTGTATCGTCCATAGTCCTTCGCAGCCATTTCTTCGGAAGCTTGGCTATTCTCCTGACGTTGCAATGATAGTTCGTGTTGCTTATCGAAGTTGTCCGATCGGGCAGCGACGCGTGCAATTTCGTCGGTTTTTACCTTTAGAAGGTCGGTGTCGTACGCCGAGATTCTTTCCTTCATCTCCCGGGACGTAGACATAAAGACAAACAGGGCAATTGCGATCGGAACTATATACAGCGCGTTCAACAATTGCCATGCGAACGCTGGGCCCGAGAAACGCGAGAGAATTCCTCCGCGGTTCGCACCTTCCGACTGTCGTTGAAGCGCGGGCGGCGGTGGAGTCCGAATATCGAAAACCGGAAGCGTGATATTCCATTCCATTCCCGACGAGCCAAGTGCTTCGTCCAAGGCACCCGGTGCGTTTGCGCTCAATATTGTGGTCACTACTTCGACGGTGAGACAAACGCGTCAATTATCTGATCTAAGTGCTCTATGACTGTCTTGATATCGATCGAGCCGTACCAAATATCCTCCACCGAAAATCGGACGGCACCCAAGGCTTGCTCGCGCCTTGTTTCTCTTCCTGGATCGGACGTTCCTGGCGGGTAGGCCCTCCGCAGAAACGATTTGAAGCGCTCTCGCAAAAAGTTGGGAAAATACTCCCTGATGCGACGTTCAAGATCGCCGCTTCCGTCTGGTAGAGGAAAACTCAGATGAATATTCTCGACGTAATCTCGATATCCTGCCCAGAACTCCTCTCTAGATCTACCTCTGAAGTAAGGTGACTGTGCCCGGATCGTTATGGTCGACGTGGTCTCTCTCGGAGGGCGGCCCAACGCCCCTTCCGTCTCTTCCCCAGCCATGTCCCCAGTCTCCAAACTTCGAAGTACGTACCCAATTAAATGCTAGTGGCGGGCGTATACCGCAACCAAAGATAGCTACTCTACAACAAGTCGTATTGCAGTCCAGCCGCAATCAGGCCGGAAGTGCTGCGGCATTGGTGGACATCTATAGCTTCCGAGCTGGCAATTGCAGTGCCCGAAACTCAACAACGTCAGGCGACGCCCCTCAGGCGATCATCGCCTTGATCTGCGCAGTGTCCGCAAACTCAATCAGTTCAACGATCTTGCCGTCCTGAAATCTGAACAGGTCCAGGATCTCCGTGCCGGAAGCCTTCCCGGTCGGATGGTGTCGAACGACGACGCGGGAATGAACGGCGACGCGATCTCCGTCCACCAGCTCAGCCAGGATTTCGCGACCTTCGAAACCGAATTCATCAATCAATTTACTGAAGGCCCCACGCAGGGTCGGATGCCCCTGCATACTCCCTGTCAGTGCGAGCGCGCTCTTGTCGCCCATCAGGGTGAACAGACCCTCGGGATGAAAGGCTGTCACCAAGCCCTCGGCGTCACCGCCGTCGCGTGCCGCGTAAGCGCTTCTGATCAATGCCAGCATCTCTTCACGCTGTCCCATCTTACCCTCCCCGCATGACGTATCACGGCAGACTAGCCACCTTTGCGTGCAGATGCAAAATCATCGAAATGAGGGGTGAGGGCTCAGCACGCCACGATGTCGGGGCGCTCGCTTTCGTTCCCCGATTTCAGGAGAAAACGGTGTCGGGCTACGCCGAACCTTTTCACGACCTTAGGTGTTTGTGTTGCGGCAGGACTGACAACGCTGAGGAGCTGAGACATGAATGGAATTATCTATCTGGTCGGACTCGTCGTCGTGATTGGTGTGGTGCTCTCGTTCCTGGGCCTGCGCTGATTGGATATTTGGCAGGTGGTGCGGCGCACTCTCGAGCATTCCGGCGACGGTGCACAAAGCCCCCGACGCGGGGAGTGCCCGCAACGCTGCTCAAAACCAATTCTGTCCGCGGTCACCGTAGCTCCCCGGTTCGCAATACGCTATCGGTAGCAAACCAAGGGCGTTCGTGGACAAGCAGGCCGGGCAGATCGTGAGTTTCTTCGAGCGTCTCAAGACAGCAGCGTCCGTTGAGTGGCGGGCCTACACCGAGCATCCCTTCACGAACGGATTGGCGGACGGCTCGCTCCCCGAAGCGGCGTTTCGTCACTATCTCGTTCAGGACTATTTGTTCCTCATCGAGTTTGCGCGCGCCTACGCGCTCGCGGTCTACAAGTCGCCCCGACTTGCCGACATGCGTGAAGCCGCGGCCGGCCTTTCGGCCATCCTCGATGTCGAGATGAATCTGCATGTGAAGCTCTGTGCCGATTGGGGTCTGTCCCCGACTGACCTTGAACAGGCCCCTCCGGCGGCCGAGATGCTGGCCTATACACGCTACGTGCTCGACGCGGGAATGCGCGGCGACCTGCTGGCACTCAAGGTGGCGCTTGCCCCCTGCGTGATCGGGTACGCGGAGATCGCAACGCGGCTCGCCTCGCTCCCCCTCGCGGACGCCGCGACGAACGCCTATCGCGTCTGGATCGCCGAGTACGCCGGCGCCCCGTACCAGGAGGTCGCGGCCAAAGCGCGGGCGCATATGGAGCATCTCGCCGATCTCTACGCCACGCCGGCGCGCGAGGCGGAACTGATTGCGATCTTCAAGGAAGCCACCCGACTCGAGGCAGACTTCTGGCAGATGGCTTGGCGCGCGGGCCAGCGTATTCAATAGCTCTTTCAGGCATTGTCAGAGCTTCCCGGCATGAGGTCGCGAGAGCGCCGCCGCGCTTGTATCCGGCAGCCCATGTGCTTAAATGCCACTTGGCTGTATTTTTTAGGCATTTGGCATTACGGCGGTCCCAATGGCAAAGAACGAGCGGACTGGCAAAGGCGTTGGTTCAACCTCCCGCGGGCTTCGTGCCCCCGGCTCGCTGACCAACAAACAGATCAAGACGATCGCGGCGGCAGCCCTGACCCAGCGGCCTGACCGCAAGCCGTCATCGAAGCCGACGCACAAATCTCCTCCCGACAAATCGCGCGGGGGGACGGCAATTGAACGCTTGTTCGCCGCCGAGCAGGACCACACCTATCAACCGCAAGCCGGCGCCATTGTCGTGCAGGGGCATTTCGATGCGGTCACGGGGCTCTCCACCGTCACTGACGCGCCTTCGCTCGGGCTGGGCAGGGGCGGGGCGGACGAATCGCAGCCGTCGGCCGAGCTGTTCAATGTCGTTATCGACGCCAACAGCCTGTTTCGCATCGAACCTGCCGCGCTCAAGCGCCTCGCCAATTACAGCGACGACGAAATTCACGCGCTTGTCGTGCCGAAGCGCACGCTGGCGCGGCGGCTGTCGGAGGGCGAGCCGCTGACGGTCGAGGAGACCGACAAAGCCGTGCGGCTGGCGCGGGTTGACCGATTGGCCGCCAACGTGTTCGGCGAGCCTGCGAAGGCGCACCGCTGGTTGCGCAAGCCCAAGAAGTTGCTTCGCGGGGAAACGCCACTTGCTTACCTCGCGACGGAAGCGGGCGCGCGCGTCGTCGAAGAGATGCTGCACCGGATCGATCACGGCATCCTTGCGTAAGGATTTGGCGTGAGGATCTGGCGGATCTCCAACTTCGACGATCTGTCTGGCGTGGGCGGGCTCAAGGCCGACGGCCGCTGGCATGATCGCGGCCGGCACGCGGTCTACGCAGCGGATCATCCGGCGTCGGCACTGCTCGAAGTGATGGTGCATCTGGAAATCGATTTCGAGGACCTGCCGACGAGCTACCAACTGCTCGGCCTCGACGTGCCGGACGACCTCGCCGTCGAGACGGTGAGCCGGGCCGACATCGAGAGTATATCGCCGGATTGGGCTGACGATCCCAGGGTGAGCCGCGATGTGTTGCGGACCTGGTTCACCGAGGTGCGCACGGCGATGGTGTCGGTGCCATCGGTCATCGTGCCATTCGCGCAAAACTACCTCATCAATCCCAGGGCACAAGGACGCGGCGCGCATCCGCGTGGCGCATGTCGCGCGCTATCCCCATGACCTCAGGCTGTTCGGCCAACGGCCGGCCAACGCTACCTAACCCCCGCCACCACCCACACCACCACCGGCAGCGTCACCGCCGCCAGCAGCGTGCCCAGCGCCACCGCGCCCGACACCGGGTTCACCAGCCGCTGATACTGCACCGCGAAGATATACGCATTCGCGCCGGTCGGCATCGCCGCGAACAGCACGACGACGCCGGTCGCGAGCGGCGGCAGGTCGAGCAGTTTTGCTAGCACGAAAGCGGCTGCCGGCATCGCCAGCAGTTTGACTGCGCTCATCACGACGACGCTCAACATCTCGCCCTTGACCTCGAACCTGAACAAATTGATGCCGAGCGCGATCAGCGCCGCCGGCGAACCCGCTTGCGCCAACAGCTCGACGGTCCGGTCGACGACGGGATGAAGGCCGAGGCCGGTGAGGCGCCAGACGAGGCCGAAGCCGATCGCCAGCATGATCGGGTTGCGGGAGAGATCCAGCAGCACCGGCAGGATCAGCGAGGCGGCCGAAGCTTTCTGCTTGCGGTCGACCAGCTCCATCTGCAGCGTGCCGCAGAGCCAGAGCAGCGGCGTGTTCACCGACAGGATCAGCGCCATCGGGCCTCCCGCCTCGTTGCCCAGCGCCGAGAGCGTCAGGGGAATGCCGAGCATCACGATGTTGCCGTAGACCGAGCCGATCGCGAACACGACGCCGTCCTCGCGGTCCTCGCGCCGCTTCCGCAGCAGGGCCGAGAGCACCAGCGCCGCGATCCAGGTGAGCGCGAGCGCGCCGTAATAGGCGCCCCACATCCGGTAGGGGCTGACGCCGGAAAATTCCGACACGACGATGGTGCGGAACAGCAAAGCGGGGATCGCGATGCTGAAGGCGAATTCGGAGATGCCCTTGTGTGCGGTCTCGGAGACGAAGCGAAACAGCACCGCGGCATAGCCCGCCGCGATCAGCGCAAACACCGGCGCGACGATCAGCATGGTGGCCATGCGCCGCTACGACCCCATCTCGATGATCCGGCGCGCCATGCGGACATTGGCATAGTCGATCATCTTGCCGTCGAGGGTCACCGCGCCCTGGCCCTGCGCCTCGGCTTGCTCCATGGCCTCGACCACGCGCCGCGCGTGCGCGAGCTCAGTGTCGGACGGGACGAACGCCCGCAGCGTCGGCTCGATCTGGTCGGGATGGATCACCTGCTTGCCGTCAAAACCCATCGCAGCCGCCTTGAGCGCGCTGCTTTCCGTCAGTTGGGCATCCCGGAACGCGCCGCAGGGGCCGTCGATCGCGCGCAGGCCGAACGCGCGGGCGGCCACCAGCAGGCGCATCATCGGATAGGCGAACAGGTCGAGCGGAGCGGAGGCATAGCCGCTCTCGGCGGAGCCGACGTGGCGGTAGCCGTCCGGCGACGCGCCGATTTCCGAGGAGCGGGCGCCGATCGAGGCAGCGAAATCCCCGACGCCGAGATGAAGGGCGGCGACGCTGTCGTGCGCGGCGGCGAGCGCGTCGACATTGACGAGACCCAGCGCGGTCTCGATCAGCAGTTCGAGCGCGACAGGCGAGGGGCGACCGGGCGCGGCCGCGCGCAGCTGATCGGCAATGGCGGCGATGTCGCTCGCGCGCTCCGCCTTCGGCACGATCACCGAATCCAGCCGGGGGAGCGCAGCGAGCTTGCGGATCTCCTGCGCGATGAAGGGGCTGTCGACGGCGTTGACCCTGACCGCTACGACCTTGTTGCCCCAATCCAGCGAGGACAGCGCCCGCGCCGCTTCCTCCAGCGCCGCGCTCTTCTCTGATGGCGGCACCGCGTCCTCGAGATCCATGAACACCGCGTCCGCGGCCGAGGCGGCAGCTTTGGCGACGAGACGGGAGCGATGCGCGGGAACGGCCAGATAAACCCGCGTCGGCCGTTGAGGCGCCATCGTCATGTCTCCTTTGCGAGACCGAGCTCGCTGAGGATGGATTGGTTGTGTTGCCCGACGTCAGGCACCGGATCCATCCGGGGCGACAGGCCGGGAATGGTGAGAGCCGGCAGGAAGCTCATCACCGGGCCGCAGGGAGATCCCACCGTTTGCACCCGGGCGCGGGAGCGGAGCTGCTCGTGCTCCAGGAATGCCTCGACCGAATTCAGATGCGCGTTGGCGATCGAGGCCTCGTCGAGCAGCCGCAGCACCTCGTCACTGGTCATCGCCGCAAAACGCTGCTCGATATGGACCTGCAGATCGTCCCTGTTCTGCATGCGCAGCGGATTGGTGCGGAAGCGGGGGTGATCGGCAAAGGCGGCATCGCCAAGCACGATGGCGCACAGCGATCGCCATTCCCGGTCGTTCTGGATGCCGAAGAAGATCGTGTTGCCGTCGCCGACGCGGAAAGGCCCATACGGCGCTATCGTCGCATGCCTGGCCCCGGTTCGCGGCAGCGGCCGGCCCGTACTCTGCGTGTAGAAGGCGGGATAGCTCATCCAGTCCGTGATGGAATCGAACAGCGAGGCCTGGAAGGCGGTGCCCTTGCCGGTGCGCTCGCGGCGATACAGCGCCATCAGCACGCCGTTGAGGATGTACATGCCGGTGGCGATATCGACCACCGAAAGTCCGACCTTGGCGGGCTCCGCCTCGGTGCCGTTGATGGCGAGGACGCCGGCCTCGCACTGCACCAGGAGATCGTAGGCCTTCTTGTTGCTGTAGGGGCCGCCCGCGCCATAGCCCGAAACGTCGCAGGCGATGATCCGGGGAAATTTTTGCAGGAGCGATGCGGCATCGAGGCCCAGCCGCTCCGCCGCGCCGGGCGCCAGGTTCTGAATGAAGACGTCGGCCTGCGGCAGCAGGGCCTCGAGCACCTCCTGACCATCAGGACTCTTGATGTCGATGGCGAGGCTCTCCTTCGACCGGTTGGTCCAGACGAACTGGCTCGACATCCCGTTCATCACGTGATCGTAGTCGCGGCAGAAATCGCCATCGCCCGGCCGCTCGATCTTGATGACGCGCGCGCCCCAGTCCGCGAGATGCCGGCTGGCAAGAGGAGCCGCGATCGCCTGCTCGAGCGAGACCACCGTCACGCCCGACAGCGGCAGCTCCGCCTCATTTCCCTCCATGCAATCGTCTCCGTCCCGCTCACGCTTTCGACCAGCGCAGGAGACAAGCCGACCACCCCACGCACGTTCTGTGATGATGGCATGATGCTCCTGTTTTGCCCGACGAGTCAAATTCGATTTCGTAAAATCCGCAGACTGCGATCCGCAAAGTCCAATGGGGACATGGACTTGGCTACTGTGCATGGGGTTGTTTTCGCGTTTTTGTTCTTGGGGGCACCCTGTTGCCGAGACCGCACACGTCCCGCCTTTCGCATCTCGCCTCGTTGCCAACGAACCCCCGTTCACCCACTATCCGCTCCGACTCGACATTTGGGGGGATCGATGCCGGCGTTCCGTTTCAAGAAAACCTTTGCTGCCGCGATCACGGGGATCGCCCTGGCCGTCCTGATCCACCCGGGTGAAGGCTTTGCCTACTCCCAGGAGGAGCAGCAGGCCTGCACCCCCGACGCGATGCGGCTGTGCGGCGAGTTCGTTCCGAACGTCGACGCCATTACCGCCTGCATGATCCAGAAGAAGTCGCAGCTCTCGCCGCAGTGCCGGGTGTTCTTCCGGCCGGGGCCGGAGCCGGGCATGGCGGCCGCGCCCCGCGCCGGCAAGCCGACCAGCATCGCCCCTAAGCCCACGAAGAAGAGCACGAAGACGGCCAAGAAGAAGAAATCCAGCGAAGGCTGAGCGCGGGCACGGCGTTCCCTTTTTGAAACTCGATCATGCCCGGGCCACAGCGCGCAGGGCGTTTGAAGTCCCGGGCATTTGCGTGTCCGGCCCCTCGTTCGCTCGCCCCTGAGTCAAACTGACCAGGACATCAGCACCACACCAGCCACCGGACTCGTTTTGTTCGCCTTCCTGTGCGGGCGCTTGCGACAAGGCGGGATGGAAAACGAGTCACGGAATGGTTTGCGCGGCGAGGTTGCATTCCATTTTTTCCCGCAGGACTGCTCAATAAATGCACGATTGCCGGCGTGAAGCCGTCGTCGCACGCAGCAGTGTGACTCAAAAGCCAACGCGCTTTGTTATTTCATGGCGCCGACATAACTTATGATAAATTTTTCTTTCCCGAATCACCGCGGTGATTCATTTTCGCCGCCTGGGGTCAATCTGGAGGCAGAGGTATGAACGTTATTGTTTTTGCATCGCGTAAAGGTGGCTCAGGCAAGAGTACGCTGGCCGCGCATCTCGCCGCGCAGATCAAGGCGACCAAGCCGATCCTGCTCGTCGATGCGGATCCGCAAGGCTCGCTCACGCTGTGGCACAAGCTGCGTGGCACCAACGAGCCGCCGATCAAGTCCGCGGTGAACTCGGTCAGCGGCATCGTCTCCGCTGCCAAGCGCGACGGTTATGAATGGGTGTTGATCGACACGCCGCCAAACCTGTCGGCCGTCGTCGACGACGCCATCCGCAATGCCACCATGGTGGTGATTCCCGCCCGTCCCGGCGTGTTCGACGTCAACGCGGTGCAGGAAACCATCCAGATGTGCCGTGCGGCGCGCAAGCCCTACGCGGTCGTGCTCAACGGTGCGCCGGCGCGCCGCGACGAGTCCGAAAGCCCGATCGTCACCATCGCCCGCGAGGCGCTGGCGAAGTTCCGTGCTCCGGTGTGGGGCGGCCAGATCACCAACCGTTCGGATCTGCTGATGGCGCTGAGCCACGGCGAGGGCGCGCGGGAATATCAGGCCGAGAGTCGTGCGGCCCAGGAAATCGCAAGGCTGTGGGCGGCGATCGAACGTTCGGTAAAGGCTATTCGCGGCACGGCGTCGGCGTCCGGCGCAATGCACAAGCAGGCGGCATAATTTTTCATAAATCATTCCCCGGACGAAAAACGCGCGGACATCCGCGCGTTTTGCGTTTTTGGGAAGATGACTTTGCCGCTAGGCGACCATCAGCATGTAGAACACGATTACCGGCGACAAAGTGAGGATCACCGACCAGATGCCGGCGGCCCAGAGAATGTCCTCGGTGGTGAAGCCCTGCTGTCCAGCGTCGTAATGCGACGCCACTTCGTTATGACTATTCACAAACGCCCCCGCGATTTCTTCGCTTATGGGCATGAACGCTACGCGTGATGTTTTAAAATTCCGGGTCGCAGTTTCGCGCGCTTTCGAACACAGGTGCTACCACGGGTTAACCATCCGGGTCTGCGCAGGCATCACGCCAGCCAGACCCGAAACACCAGCACCGGCATCAGGCCGAGCATCACCGCCCAGAAGCCGAACGACGACACCACCACAATTCCCCGCAAGAAATCGGCGGACGCGAACATGTCTGCCGCCGTCGGGCGGATGCGTTGCCCCATGATCATTCCCCCATTTGAAAAGACTTTGAATGAAGACGGTAGCCGCGATTGCGTAAACGAGCCGTAGCTGCGCCATGCGGCAGCAGCGAAGGCCGTTGGGGCGTGGTTAACCACGGCACGCTCTCTCTCACTCCCTCTCCTCGTTCTTACGGGGAGAGGGCGGGGTGAGGGGCTATCAGCTGCGCCGCGACTTGCATCCGCCGCTCGATCTCGCGATCGATCTGGACGGCGAGTTCGCTGCCGATCTCGACCATCGGCAGGCGCACTTCGGGGCTATCGATGAGACCCGCGCGCCACAGCCAGTATTTTGCGGGCGCGGGACTGGGCTCGGTGAACAACAGGCGCGTCAGGTCCGCGACCTCCTGCCAGCGCGCCAGCGCAACATCATGGTTGCCGCGCTTCAGCTCGGCATGGACAGCCGCAAACGTCGCGGTCTCGAGATGGGCTGATAGCACGATGCCGCCGTCGGCGCCGTCACTGAGCGCCTCGAAATAATTCGCATCCTCGCCGGTCAGCACGCGGAAACCCGTGGGCCTGTCGCGCAGCAGCGCGATGGATTGCTCGCGGCTCGCGCCGCAATCCTTCAGGCCGATGATGTTCGGATGCCCGGCAAGCCGCAGCAGCGTCTGGTTGGTGATGTTGACCGAGGTGCGATAGGGGATGTTGTAGAGCGCGAGCGGCCAGGCGGCGTGATCGGCGAGCGCTTCGAAATGCGCCAGCAGGCCGCGCTGCGACGGCCGCACATAATACGGGCTCGCGATCAGATAACCGTCGATCGGCCAATCCGCGGTCTCGTCGAGACGCTCCTTCAGCCGCGAGGTATCGGCGCCTGACAGTCCGAGGCAGATCGGAATCTTGCTGTGGCCGGTGGCCAGCTCGTCGCGCACGATGGCGACGAGGCGTTCGAGTTCGACGTGGCGCAGCGTCATGCCTTCACCGGAGGTCGCTCCCAGGATGAAGCCGTCGACGGCCTGTCCGCTGTAATGCCGTATCAGCCGGCACAGCGACCTCTCGTCGAGGGCGCCGTCGCGAAACGGCGTCACCAGCGGCAGCCAGAGCCCGTGCAATTGTTCCTGTAGTCCGGTCATGTTCCATCTCCTTCTCGGGAAAGATCCTGAGACGAGGGCACATGAAAAAACCCCGTCCAGGCGGCGGGGCTTTCGAAGTTCGGCTCGCGATGACGAAGGCTGTTAGCGCGCGCAAAAATCCGAGGTCCCCAGATGGGGCTCTTTTTTCGAGGCGATTGCCTGCGATGAGATTGCGCACGACTTCGTGATCATTCGCAAATGATGCGGGGTAAGCATGGAACTGTCAATACACGTGGAGGGCGAAGGCCGAATCCGCCAAAAAAAAGCCGGGCTCGATCGAGCCCGGCTTAAGGTATTGGCCACGTGAGGCCGACACAATCACCTTCCAAGAGGGATTACTGAACTCCCGCGCCACTGGAGGAGGGGGACAAATGCGCAACGCGAAGGCTCAGCGTGAAGAGATTATGGGCTAGCTTCGCGCCATGCATCAAGCGTCCGAGCCGCATGTCTGACATGCGGAAATCAGGACGGCCAGCGCTGCGCCTTGCTCACCACGAAGTCGCGGAACACTTGCACGCGCGCGACCGTCTTCAGCTCTTCCGGATAAACAAAATACGTATCGAGCTGGATCGAATCCGATTCGCCGAACAGCTGCACGAGGCGGCTCTGTTCTTCGATCAGATAGTCCGGCAGCGCGGCGATGCCGAGGCCCTGCTGACACGCGCGGACGAGGCCGAGAATGTTGTTGACCCTGAAATAGGCTTCGCGCGGACCCGAGCCGTTGCGCCCCGCTTCGACCAGCCAATTGCGGTTCTGAAGATGCGGCGCGAAGTTGCCGTCGGAGAGCGTGATGATGCGGTGGGAGTCGAGCTCCTCCAGCGTGCGCGGCGTGCCGAAGCGCTTGATGTAATCGGGCGAGCAATAGGCGTGGAAGCCCATCGCGAACAGCTTGCGCTGGATGAGATCCGGCTGCGTCGGCTTGCGGGTGCGGATCGCGACGTCGGCCTCCCGCATCGAGAGATCGAGCTCCTCGTCGGTGACGATCAGCGAGATCCGGATTTCCGGATAGAGCGCGGTGAATTCGCCGAGCCTGGGGATCAGCCAGTTGATGCCGACGCCGGGCGTGGTGGTGATCTTGAGATCGCCGCTCGGCCGCTCGCGGCTGTCGGTCAGTTTCGCGCGCGCCGCCTGCAGCTGCATGAACACGTCATGGGCGGTGCGGAACAGGAGGTCGCCCTGTTCGGTGAGGATCAGGCCGCGAGCGTGGCGGTGGAACAGCGAGACCGAGAGCTCCTGTTCCAGTGCCGAGACCTGGCGTGACACCGCCGATTGCGACAGGCCGAGCTGCTCGCCCGCGTGCGTGAAGCTGCCCGCTTCCGCTGCGGCGTGAAACACCTTCAGCTTGTCCCAGTCCATATCCGTAAATCCGTCGCGTGTTCTTGCCATGATGTCTATTCCGCTGCCGCGCGCTCGCTGGCGCGCAGGGCCAAAAATCGTTCCGCCTCGAGCGCCGCCATGCAGCCGAGGCCGGCCGCGGTGACCGCTTGACGATAGGTCTCGTCGGCGACGTCGCCGGCGGCGAACAGGCCGGGGACCGAGGTGGCCGTCGAGTTCGGGGCGACCTCGACATAGCCCGACGGTTTCAACTTGATCTGGCCGGCAACGAGTTCGGTCGCAGGGGCATGCCCGATGGCGACGAAGACGCCGTCGGTCGGCACGTCGGTCAAGGCGCCGGTTTTGACGTTCTTCAGTCGCACATGGGTGACCTTGTTCGGATTCTCGGTGCCGCAGATTTCGTCGACGGCTGAGTCCCAGACCACCTTGATCTTCGGGTGCTTGAACAGACGCTCCTGCAGGATGCGTTCGGCGCGGAAGTGATCGCGGCGATGCACGATGGTGACCTGCGAGGCATGGTTGGTGAGGTACAGGGCTTCCTCGACCGCGGTATTGCCGCCGCCGACCACCATGACTTCCTTGTTGCGGTAGAAGAAGCCGTCGCAGGTGGCGCAGGCCGACACGCCGCCGCCCTGGAATTTCGCTTCGGACGGCAGCCCGAGCCAGCGCGCCTGGGCGCCGGTGGCGAGGATCACCGTGTCGGCGAGATAGAGGTCACCGCTATCGCAGGTCAGGCGAAAAGGTCGCTGCGAGGTGTCGAGCTTTGTCACCAGGTCGGTCTTGATCTGGGTGCCCACATGCAGCGCCTGTTTCTCCATCTGCTCCATCAGCCAGGGGCCCTGGATCACGTCGGCGAAACCCGGATAGTTCTCGACGTCGGTGGTGATGGTGAGCTGGCCGCCCGCCTGGATGCCCTGGATCAGGATCGGCTCGAGCATCGCGCGCGCGGCGTAGATCGCCGCCGTGTAGCCGGCGGGGCCGGAGCCGATGATGACGACCTTTGCATGGACAGCGGCGGACATTTCGACAGATGCCTTTCACGGGGGACTGCAGCGCGGGCGCGGAACGTGCCGGGAGGCCTCGCGGAGGCGCTGAAATATCAGAGGTAATCTAAGCCTTCTGGTGAGCTATGCAAGAATTGCATTCCCTGTCGGCGGATTTTTCCAACAAGGAACAAAAGTCGATTGCGCTGCACGCGCAATAAAATTGCGCCGAGTGCGCGGTCTGCGCTATGAGGATTGCGATAGACCCACCAATACCGCCGCAAAGGCCAGGAGTTCCAATCACGTGTCGCGGAACCTAGACGAGATCGACCTGAAGATTCTCACCGAGATTCAGGCCGACGGTCGAATCACGAATGTGGAGCTGGCCAAGCGCGTCGGCATTTCGCCACCGCCCTGCCTGCGCCGAGTCCGGGCGCTGGAGGAGGAGGGGTATATCCACGGCTATCGCGGGCTTCTGGACGCACGCAAGCTCGGCTTCGACGTCACGGTGTTTGCGGCAGTGCACCTCTCCAGCCAGGCCGAGGCGGATTTGCGCGCCTTCGAGGAGTTCGTCCGCGCCGAGCCGCTGGTGCGCGAGTGCTGGATGCTGTCGGGCGAAGTCGATTTCATCCTGAAATGCGTCGCCCCCGACATGGCTACCTTCCAGGATTTCGTCACCCATTTGACCGCCGCTCCGCACGTCCGCAACGTGCGGACCTCGCTGGTGCTGCACAATTCGAAATACGAGGCGGCCGTGCCGCTCGACGTGAGGGGACGAAGGTAGCGCGATCTCGTGCCCCGGACGCAGCGCAACGCTTCTTCAGCGGTGCGCTGCAGAGCGTCCGGGACACGAGGGCTGAGTGAGCGCTTCACCTCACATTCCCCGCAACATGCAGCAACAAAAAGGGCCGCGCATCGCGCGGCCTTTTCAAATCAAACGCAACGGCAAATCGCTACCGCCACTCGACCTTGGTGATCTCGTAAGCCTTGGCGCCGCCGGGTGCGTTGACCTCGACGGTTGAGCCCTTCTTCTTGCCGATCAGCGCGCGCGCGAGCGGCGAGGTGATGGAGATGCGGCCCTTCTTGGCGTCGGCCTCGACCTCGCCGACGATCTGCCACACCGTCTTCTTCTCGGTGTCCTCGTCGACCAGTGTCACGGTCGCGCCGAACTTGATGGTGTCGCCGGACAGCTTTGAGATGTCGATGATGTCAGCGCGCGCCAGCTTGTCCTCGAGCTCGGCGATGCGGCCTTCATTGTGGGACTGCTCTTCCTTCGCGGCGTGGTATTCCGCGTTTTCCGACAGGTCTCCGTGCGAGCGCGCCTCGGCGATATGCTCGATGATACGCGGACGGTCCTCCGACTGGCGCTTCTTCAGTTCTTCCCCGAGCGCGGCAAAGCCGCCCGCTGTCATCGGTACCTTTTCCATCTCTTCTCTCGTCCTTCGGTCGCGCGCGCCCTGAAATGTCAGCGCGCACGCAACTTGATTCGTCAGTCTGTCCGGGGGCTCAAGCGCTTGCCGCCGAACGTTCATATGGGCTTGGCGCCGGAACAGAACAACCATATGGCCGGACAGTTCCTCCGGCCATATTGGCTTCATCGCCAATCACTTAGCGGGAGATTGGGCCTCCCGCTCGCGATCAGGTTTCCGAAAAGTAGCTCTGCAGGGTCCGAACCTCAAGGTCCCCGCCCAGATAGGCGCGGATGCCCTGCGCGGCCGCCACGGCCCCGGAAAGAGTGGTGTAATACGGCACTTTATGCAAGAGGGCCGCGCGCCGCAGAGAACGGCTGTCGGCGAGCGCCTGCGGGCCTTCGGTGGTGTTGAAGACGAGCTGGACGTCGCCATTGGTAATGGCGTCGACGATGTGCGGCCGGCCCTCCAGCACCTTGTTCACCTTCTCGGTCGGGATGCCCTGGTCGGTCAGGAAGCGGGCCGTGCCCGACGTCGCCAGCACCTTGAAGCCGAGCGAATGCAGCTCGCGAACGGCCTCGGTGATGCGCGTCTTGTCGCTCTCGCGAACCGAGACGAACACCGTGCCCTTGCGCGGCACCCGCGTGCCGCCGCCGAGCTGGCTCTTGGCGAACGCCACCGCGAACGAGCGGTCGATGCCCATGACCTCGCCGGTCGAGCGCATCTCGGGGCCGAGCACGGTATCGACGCCGGGGAAGCGGGCGAACGGAAATACCGATTCCTTCACGCCGACATGCTCGAAGTTCGCCTTCTTCAGCTTGAAATCGGCAAGCTTCTCGCCGGCCATGATGCGCGCCGCGATCTTCGCAACCGGCGTGCCGACCACCTTGGCGACAAAGGGCACCGTGCGCGAGGCGCGCGGATTGACTTCGAGCACGTAGATCTCGCCGTCCTTGATGGCGTATTGCACGTTCATCAGGCCGACCACGTCGAGGCCGAGCGCCAGCTCGCGGGTCTGCCGCTCCAGCTCCTCGATCATCTTGTCGTCCAGCGAGTGCGGCGGCAGCGAGCAGGCGCTGTCGCCGGAATGGATGCCGGCTTCCTCGATGTGCTCCATGATGCCGACGATGAAGGTGTCCTTGCCGTCGCAGAGGCAGTCGACGTCGATCTCGGTCGCATCGGATAGATAGCGGTCGAACAGCAGCGGGTTCTTGCCGAGCACGGTGTTGATCTGGCCGGTCTTGTCGTTCGGGTAGCGCGCCTTGACGTCGCCCGGCACCAGCTCCGGCAGCGTGCCGAGCAGGTAATCGCTGAGCTGGTTCTCCTCGCGGATGATTTGCATCGCGCGGCCGCCGAGCACGTAGGACGGGCGCACCACCAGCGGCAGGCCGAGATCGGTTGCGACCAGGCGCGCTTGCTCGACTGAATAGGCGATGCCGTTCTTGGGCTGCTTCAGCCGCAGCTTGTCGAGCACCCGCTTGAAGCGGTCGCGGTCTTCCGCAAGGTCGATGGCGTCGGGCGAGGTGCCGAGGATCGGCACTTCGGCGGCTTCCAGCGCACGCGCGAGCTTGAGCGGGGTCTGGCCGCCGAACTGCACGATCACGCCGTGCAGCGTGCCGTTGGTGCGTTCCTTCGCGATGATCTCCAGCACGTCCTCGGCGGTGAGCGGCTCGAAATAGAGCCGGTCGGCCGTGTCGTAGTCGGTCGACACCGTCTCCGGGTTGCAGTTGACCATGATGGATTCGTAGCCGGCGTCGTGCAGCGCGAAGCAGGCGTGACAGCAGCAATAGTCGAACTCGATGCCCTGGCCGATGCGGTTCGGTCCGCCGCCGAGGATGATGACCTTCTTCTTGTCGGACGGCGAGCTCTCGTCCGCAGGCGTGCCCGCGAACGGCGCCTCATAGGTCGAGTACATGTAGGCGGTGGGCGAGGCGAACTCGGCCGCGCAGGTGTCGATGCGCTTGTAAACCGGGCGAACGCCGAGCGCGTGGCGCTTCGCCGTGACTTCCGCCTCAGTCGTCTCCGCGATCACCGCGAGCCGGGCATCGGAGAAGCCCATGGCCTTGAGCGTGCGCATGCCGAAGGCGTTGCCTGGCAGGCCGTTCTTGCGGACCTTCGCTTCCATATCGACGATGCCGCGCATCTCGCTGAGGAACCACGGATCGATCTTGCAGGAATTGAAGATCTCCTCGTCCGACCAGCCGAGCCGCATCGCCTGCGCGACCTGGAGCAGCCGGTTCGGTGTCGGCGTGCCGAGCGCAGCGCGGATCGCATTCTTGTCGTCGTCGCGGCCGAGACCTTCGATCTCGATCTCGTCGAGGCCGGTGAGACCGGTTTCGAGCCCGCGCAATGCCTTCTGAAGGCTTTCCTGGAAGGTGCGGCCGATCGCCATGACTTCGCCGACCGACTTCATCGACGTGGTCAGCGTGGTGGAGGCGCCGGGGAATTTCTCGAAGGCGAAACGCGGCACCTTGGTGACGACATAGTCGATCGTCGGCTCGAACGAGGCCGGGGTGGCGCCGCCGGTGATGTCATTGGCGATTTCGTCGAGCGTATAGCCGACCGCAAGCTTGGCGGCGACCTTTGCGATCGGAAAGCCGGTGGCTTTCGAAGCCAGGGCGGAGGAACGCGACACGCGCGGATTCATCTCGATGACGACCATGCGGCCGTCTTCGGGATTGACGCCGAACTGCACGTTGGAGCCGCCGGTCTCGACGCCGATCTCGCGCAGCACCGCCAGCGAGGCGTCGCGCATGATCTGGTATTCCTTGTCGGTCAGCGTCAGCGCCGGCGCCACCGTGATGGAATCACCGGTGTGCACGCCCATCGGATCGAGGTTCTCGATCGAGCAGACGATGATGCAATTGTCCTTTTTGTCGCGCACCACCTCCATCTCGTACTCTTTCCAGCCGAGCACGGATTCTTCGATCAGCACTTCGTTGGTGGGAGACGCATCCAGGCCGCGCTCGATGATGTCGAGGAACTCTTCCTTGTTGTAGGCAATGCCGCCGCCGGTGCCGCCCATGGTGAAGGAGGGGCGGATGATCGCGGGCAGGCCGATCTCGGAGAGCGCCATCAGCGCCTGGCCGAGCGCATATTCCTGGTAGCGCTTGCGACGGTCGCTCTCGCCGAGCGTCCACTGCCGCTCGAGCTCTGCGAGCGCCGCGCCGGAGGCCTTTGCGCGTTCGGCCTGGTACTTGTCGCGGAAGGACTTCTTCAGGGCGGAGGCGTTGGCGAGCCGCGACTTCGGCGTCTCGAGCCCGATCTTCGTCATGGCCTCGCGGAACAGCTGGCGGTCCTCGGCCTTGTCGATCGCGTCCGCGGTGGCGCCGATCATCTCGACGTCGAACTTGTCGAGCGTGCCTTGCTGGCGCAGCGACAGCGCGCAGTTCAGCGCGGTCTGTCCGCCCATGGTCGGCAGCAGCGCGAAGCCGCCGGGGATGACGTGACGTTCCTTCTCGATGATTTTCGCGACGATCTCGGGCGTGATCGGCTCGATATATGTCGCATCGGCCAATTCCGGGTCGGTCATGATGGTGGCCGGATTGGAATTGACGAGGACGATGCGATAGCCCTCTTCCTTCAGCGTCTTCACCGCCTGGGTGCCCGAATAGTCGAACTCGCAGGCCTGGCCGATCACGATGGGACCGGCGCCGATGATCAGGATGGTGGTGATGTCTGTACGTTTGGGCATCAACTCTCGCCGAAGTGGAATTTGGCCACAAAAAAAGGGCGCGCCTGCTGCGCGTCCCTTTGGCCGAGAGCGCGGTGGTCCCCCCTCGCGCGCGGGGTGGGTCTTAGAACAGTTTTCGGGGCGGCGAAACCCCGAAAAACGCCCATCAACCGGCAATTTTGACCGGTTTTGGCCGGGCCTGCCAGCCGCGGGCGACATGCACCAGAAGAGCCGCCGAAACGCTCAATCCGCCGACCCAGCCGAGATCGGCCGGGCTCCACGCTGCAAGCACGGCGCCGCCCAAGGCACCGCCGATCGCAAAGCCGAGATACATGGCCGAGGCGTTGAGCGAGAGCGCGATCATCGAGGCCTGCGGCTCGATCCGGATGATGCTGGCGACCTGAGCCGGGTAGAACGCCCATCCCGAGATGCCCCAGAGGAAGATCGCGCCCAGCACCGCATAATGCGCCTGTCCCGGCATCAGCTTCAGGACCAGCGAATGCAGGATCAGCGCGCTGGCCATGCCGGCAAGCCCGAGGCCTGCTGTGGCGAGCGTGCCGAGCCGGTCGGCGAGGACGCCGCCGAGCATGTTACCGATCGCGGCGGCGCCGCCGAACACCAGCAGCGCGAGGCTGATCTGCGAGGCATCGAAGCCAAGGCCACGCAGCGGGACCGCGAAATAGGTGAACACGGTGAAGCCGCCGAGCGCCCATAAAATCGTGATCAGAAGCGCGACCAGGACATTGCGGTGGCGCGCCACCGCCAGCCGATCGCTGAGCGAGGCCGTGTTGCGCGGCAGGCCGCGAGGCAGGCCGAGCAGGAGGCCGGCGAGCGCAACGGCGCCGATCAGGGCGACCATGGCGAAGGTCGCACGCCAGCCGAGCAGACTGCCGACGAGATTGCCGAGCGGAACGCCGATGACGGTCGCAATCGTGAGGCCCGAGGTGACGAGTGCCACCGCACGGCCGCGTCGCTCCGGCGCGGCGACGGCCACGGATACGGCCAGCGCGGTCGGCATGCACAGCCCGGAGCCCAGCGCCATCAGCATGCGCGAGGCCAGCAACAGGGCGTAATTCGACGCCACCATCGCCGCGAGGTTTCCGGCGACGAAAGTCGATAGCGCCAGGGCCAGCACGGTGCGGCGGTCGATATTGTTCAGCGTCACCACCAGGATCGGCGAGCCGATCGCGTAGGTGAGGGCGTAGGCCGTGACCAACTGGCCGGCGGCGGGGACGGAAATCGCCAAGTCGGTTGCGATAGACGGCAAAAGCCCAGCAATGACAAAGCCTTCCGTGCCGATCGCAAAGGCCGCCAGCGCCAACCAGAATACGCTCATCCGAGAAATTCCTATGTTCAACGTTTATTGAACTATCGATGGGACCGGGTCAGGAGTCAATTGGTTCAAGAACTATTGAACATCGAGGCCATTTCGCTATGATCCTCAGACCATGAGCCGCACGCCTCCCCACCCCACCCGCGAGCAGATCGAACTGCCGATGGTTCTGGATTGCCTGAGCGATCCGATCAGGTTGGCGATCGTGTATCAGCTCGCGCAGCAGGACCATGTCAGCGGCGAGCTGTGCTGCGGCGATTTCAACGGGCTCAGCGGCAAGTCGAATCTCGCCTATCACTTCGCCAAGCTACGCGAATGCGGCCTTATGCAGACCCGTGTCGCCGGCACCAACCGCTTCGTGCGGCTGCGCCGCGAGGATCTGGACGCACGTTTTCCGGGCCTGCTCGATGCCGTCATCACCTCCGCGGCAAAGGATGCCGACCGGCTGCGGCTCTTGCCTGAATGTGAAGTGGTCGAGGCGGAGTGAGGATTGGTCGGCCAGTCCGTCTACGCTTGCGCTTCGCTCCAGCTACGCCGGACATGCTTCGCCCTTCGGGCTTCGCGTGGCTGCGCCACGCCTAGCCCCGCAGGGGCGAAGCGTGGAGACCCGGCCTGGATTTGAACCAGGATAAAGAGCGATGCATCGCCCTCGCGTAGACACTTCCGCCACCGGGCCGCGGCGATCATTACTGATCGGGGTGCGACAAGCCACCTCAGGCAGGCGTTATGCTTAACGGATCCACGAAGCTCAACGGACCAACGGCGGCCGCGCGACGAACGTCATGCGCCAGCTATTGTGGCCGATATTGCGGTGAGCGCGCTGGACCGTGAAGCCGGCTGTCTTGAGCTTGGCGGTGATCTCCTCCTCACTGTAGCGCTGCAGCCCGATGCGCGTGCGCAGCTGACGGTAATCCGACAATGCGGTGCTGATCAGCCCGATCAGCGCATCTTTCAAAAAGCCGTGACGAAGGCCGAAGCTGAGCAGCGCTGTGACGTCCCTGAACATGCCGACATTGGGCTGGAGGATGTCGCCGAGCACCAGCTTGCCGGAGGGCTTCAGGATACGGCGGAAGTTGAGGAGCGCGGCGTCGAGCTCGTCCGGCGCCATGTATTGCGCGACCGAGTTCATCACGACGAGATCGATCGACTGCTCCTGCATGTGGTGGACGTCGTCGAGCGAGCGGACGCGGATTTTCGTGTTCGGGGCAAACCGCGCGATCAGCCGGCCGCGCACGCCGGGCGCGGGCTCGGCGAGGATCAGCTTGCCGCAGACAGCCGCGACCTGGCTCGCCGACAGTGCCTCGCCGCAGGCATAGTCAAGCACGGTCGCCTCGGGCGAAGAGATGTAGCCGATGATGTCCCGCGCGATAATCTGAAAGTGCAAGTCGCGATGCAGCTTGCTGACATAGATCGTATGCGTCGAGTCGTAATAATCGATCCAATCGTCCATGGTCGTCGAGGGCCCCGGCCAAACGGTTCCGCTGCAGGAACCGGCGCTGCCCGCCTGCGTTAGGGGTGCGGCGGCGCGCCGTCAATGTCCGCGTCCTAACAGGAAGGTTTCCCGTGAGCAAAGCCCCACAAAAGGTCTCGCCCGACCTCGACACCCCCACCGATCTGTCGCCCCAGGCGGTCAACAAGGTTTCGGAGGCACTCAACGTGCTTTTGGCCGACGCGTTCGCGCTGTATCTGAAGACCAAGAACTTCCATTGGCACATCAGCGGCCGGCATTTCCGCGACTATCACCTGCTGCTGGACGAGCAGTCCGACCAGATCTTCGCCACCACCGACCAGCTCGCCGAGCGCGTCCGCAAGATCGGCGGCACGACGCTGAAGTCGATCGGCCAGGTCGCCAAGCTCCAGACTATCAAGGACAACAACGAGGACTACGTCCCGCCGCGTGAGATGCTGCGCGAGCTGATGCAGGACAACAAGCATGTCGCCGCGGCAATGCGCAAGGCACACGAGGTCTGCGACGACGCCGGTGACGTCGCCAGCGCAAGCATCCTCGAAAACTTCATCGACGAGACCGAGCGCCGCACCTGGTTCCTGTTCGAAGCCACAAGACAGGAAGGTGCGAACGAGGCGTAGGATAGGTCGTAGGGTGGATTAGCCGCAGGCGTAATCCACCACGTCTGCCTCCGCGGAAACAGAAGAGGTGGGTTACGCTTCGCTAACCCACCCTACATCACCTTGCTTGTAGCTACAGCCACAACCGCATCAACGCCCCGTCCTTCCCCGTCACAGGATCGGCCGGCGGCAGCGCGACGTTTGGAATCGTCTTCAGCGCTTTCGCGTGGTTCTCCGGTGTTGCGCGGGTGACCTCCATCTTCGCACCCGGCGGATAGGCGCCGATCACGCAGAAATCCGCGCTGGCCTTGATGCGTTGGTGACCTGTGCCGGCGGGCAGGATCGCGACGTCGCCGGCCTTGATCTCCAGCTCCTGGCCATGGTCGCCGCCGAAGCGGACGCGCGCGCTGCCACGCGCAACGCCGAGCACCTCGTGCACGGTCGCATGATAATGCAGATAGTCGAAGACGCCATTGCGCCACGTGCCGCCCCAGCCGTTCGCTTCGAACAAGCGTTCGATCGTCTCTTCCGGCTGTCTGGAATCAAGCTTCACCGCGGCCTGGTAGACCAGGAAGGGGAGGATATTGTTCGGCACGAGCCCGTCATCCTCAAACACGATGGCGAGCGGCTCGGCATTGTCGCGGACGACGGACATAAGGGGCTCCTGCGTGAGCGTAGCAGGGATCAACGAAGGGAGTTAAGCGGCGTTCCTTTCACGAAAAAAGCCCGGGTCCAGGCCCGGGCTCTTTGTCATGACGTCAATTGCGAAAGAGTGCGCGCCCTACGCGGTCTTCTTCTGCCGCATCAGATCCGCAAAACGCTGGAACAGATAGTGCGAGTCGCGCGGACCCGGTGAGGCCTCGGGGTGGTACTGCACCGAGAACACCGGCTTGCCATCGAGCTGGATGCCGCAATTGGAGCCGTCGAACAGCGAGATGTGGGTCTGGGTCGCGCCCGTCGGCAGGGTGCTCTCGTCCACCGCAAAGCCGTGGTTCATCGAGGTGATCTCGACCTTGCCGGTGGTCTCGTCCTTGACGGGATGATTGGCGCCGTGATGGCCCTGATGCATCTTCTTGGTCTTGGCGCCGACGGCGAGGCCGAGCATCTGATGGCCGAGGCAAATTCCGAAAGTCGGCGTGCCCGACTTGATCACGTCCTGGATCACGGGCACGGCATATTTGCCGGTCGCGGCCGGATCGCCGGGACCGTTGGACAGGAACACGCCGTCCGGCTTCATCGCAAGGATGTCCTCGGATGACGTCGTTGCCGGCACCACCGTCACCTTGCAGCCGACGCCCGCGAGCAGGCGCAGAATGTTGCGCTTGATGCCGTAGTCGATGGCGACCACGTTGAACTCAGGCTTGTCCTGACGGCCAAAGCCCTTGTCCCAGAGCCAGGGCGTCTCGTCCCAGGTGAAGCGCTGGCCGGAGGTGACCATCGGCACGAGGTCCATGCCCTCGAGCCCCGGCCATTCGCGCGCTTCTTCCTTCAGGCCGTGCAGGTCGAACTCGCCGTCCCTGGCGTGCGCGATCACGGCGTTGGGCATGCCCTTGCCGCGGATCAGCGCGGTCAGTGCGCGGGTGTCGATGCCGGAAAGGCCGATGATGCCGCGCGCCTTCAGCCACTGGTCGAGGTGTTTGGTGGCGCGGTAGTTCGAGGGATCGGTGATCGCGGTGCGCAGGATCACGCCGCGCGCGCCGGGCGTCGCGGCCATGTTCACCGTCTCGATGTCGTCGTCGTTGGTGCCGACATTGCCGATATGCGGGAACGTGAAGGTGATGAGCTGGCCGGCATAAGAGGGATCGGTGAGGATCTCCTCATAGCCGGTCATCGCGGTGTTGAAGCAGACCTCACCGACGGCTTGACCTTCGGCGCCGAGGCCAAAGCCTTCCAGCACCGTGCCGTCGGCAAGCACCAACAGCGCGGTCGGTTTGTGGTCCGGCCAGGCGGGATCGTTGTCATGTTGTGTCATGAGCCCGGTTCATAGTCTCCGCGGGCGCCGACGTCAAAGCGGAGATGCGCCGATTCACATGCGTTTTTGCATATTTGACAGATCGCCTTCGGCCCCTAAGCTCCGCGGCATAATTTCCGGCAAATTCCGGGGCTTGGGAGGCAATAATGGACCAGACGACGCCGATTCTGCTGGTTCCGGGACTAGCCTCCTCGGCCCGGATCTATGCACCGGTGATCCCGTCGCTGTGGCGGTTCGGCCCGGTGATGGTCGCCAACCATGTTCGCGACGACAACATGGCGGCGATCGCCCGGCGGGTGCTGAGCGAGGCGCCGCCGCGCTTCGCGCTCGCCGGCCATTCCATGGGCGGCTACATCGCCCTCGAGATCATGCGCCAGGCGCCCGAGCGGGTGGCCAGGCTGGCGTTGATCAACACTCAGGCGCGGCCCGACACGGAGGAGGCGACCACGCGCCGCCGTGGCCTGATGGAGCGGGCCAGGCGCGGCGAGCTGCGTGCCGCGCGCGAGGAGATGTTTCCCGAACTGGTGCATCCGTCGCGCCGCGACGATGCCGGTATTCGCCAGCTCGTGCATGAGCAGGGCGAGGACGTCGGCGTCGAAGGCTATCTGCGACAGCAGACTGCGATCATCGCGCGGGTCGATTCGCGGCCGACGCTTGCGACGATCAAATGCCCGACATTGGTGCTGACGGGCGATCAGGACAACACGATTCCCAACGCATTCTCGAAGGAGATGGCGGAGGGCATTGCCGGTGCAAGGCTCGTTATGTTGGAGAATTGCGGACACCTGCCGCAGCCGGAGCAGCCTGCGGCGACGGTGCGGGCGCTGGTCGAATGGCTGGGACCCCCGGTTGTCTCAGGGCCGCGAACGGCCTAGATCAGGCGTCGGACATGCAAAAGGGATCACGACCATGCTGCGCGACGACATCAACAATGCGGTCAAGGAGGCCATGAAGGCCAAGAACGAGCGCAAGCTGTCCACGCTGCGCATGGTCAACTCGACCATCAAGAATGCCGACATCGAGGCGCGCGGCAGCGGCAAGCCGCCGCTCTCGGATGCGGACCTGCTCGGCGTGTTTCAGAAGATGATCAAGCAGCGTCAGGAATCGGTCGAGCTCTACGCGAAGGGCGGACGTGCCGAACTCGCCGCGCAGGAGCGCGAGGAGATCGCGGTGATCTCGGCGTATCTGCCGAAGCAGATGTCGGACGATGACGTGAAGAAGGCGATCTCGGACGCGGTCGCGGAGACGGGCGCCGCCGGCATGAAGGACATGGGCAAGGTGATCGCCGTGTTGAAGACGAAGTACGCCGGCCAGATGGATTTCGGCAAGGCGTCCGGTTTGGTGAAGGCTGCTCTGACGGGCTAGTTCTTGCCCTCTCCCCTTGTGGGAGAGGGTGGATCGCCGCGTAAGCGGCGAGACGGGTGAGGGGTCTCTCTCCGCGTGTACCACTCTGACGACAAGAATTTGCCGATAGAAACCCCTCATCCGGCGCTTCGCGCCACCTTCTCCCACAAGGGGAGAAGGTGCACCTTTGATGCGGCGCCCGTTCGGTCTACTCTCCCCGATAGACAAATCGGGAGCAACCGATGACAGGCACCATCAAGCCGTTTCGCATCGCCATCAGCGACGACATTCTCACCGACCTCAAATCGCGCCTCGCCCGCACGCGCTGGCCGGAGGCGGAGCTGGTCGACGACTGGAGCCAGGGTGCGCCGCTGAAATGGATCCAGGAGATCTGCACCTATTGGGCCGATGGCTACGACTGGCGTGCGCGCGAGGCAAAACTCAATCGCTTCGAGCAGTTCACCACCGAGATCGACGGGCTCGACATCCATTTCCTGCATGTGCGCTCGAAGGAGCAGTCGGCGCTGCCGCTGATCATCACCCATGGCTGGCCCGGCTCGATCGTCGAATTCCAGAAGGTGATCGCGCCGCTGGTCGATCCTGTCGCGCATGGCGGCAATCCCGCCGATGCCTTCCACGTTGTCTGTCCGTCGCTGCCGGGCTTTGGGTTCTCCAGCAAGCCGAACACCACCGGCTGGGGCGTCGATCGTATCGCCGCGACCTGGGCCAAGCTGATGGACCGGCTCGGCTACGCGCGTTATGGCGCGCAGGGCGGCGACTGGGGCTCGGCGGTGACGACCTCGCTTGGCATGCAGGACGCCGAGCATTGCGCCGGCATCCACATCACGCTCGCCTTTAACGCCACGCCGAAAGTCGAGGGCGAACCGACGCCCGAAGAGAAACGCGCGCTCGCCGGCCTCAAGCATTACGTCGACCTCGACTCCGGCTATTCGAAGCAGCAATCGACGCGGCCGCAAACACTCGG
This sequence comes from Bradyrhizobium sp. WSM4873, assembly GCF_055811355.1. Lineage (NCBI taxonomy): Bacteria > Pseudomonadati > Pseudomonadota > Alphaproteobacteria > Hyphomicrobiales > Nitrobacteraceae > Bradyrhizobium > Bradyrhizobium sp. WSM4873. The sequence goes on from NZ_JBVVPS010000009.1 coordinate 148,751, forward strand.
TTACGCTCTGACCGATTCGCCGAGCGGACAGGCGGCCTGGATTCTGGAAAAATTCTGGGCCTGGACCGATTGCAACGGTCATCCCGAAAACATCTTCACCAAGGACGAGCTGCTCGACAACGTCATGCTCTACTGGGCGACGGAGACGGCGATCTCGTCCGCGCGGCTCTATTGGGAAAGCTTCGGCAAGCGCCGGACCACGCCGGTCGTCAAGGTGCCGACGGGCGTCGCTGTCTTCCCCAAGGAGATCATCACGCCGGTGCGGCGCTGGATGGAGCCGAACTTCCACAACATCACGCATTGGAGCGAAATGGAGAAGGGCGGCCATTTCGCCGCATTCGAGCAGCCGGAGCTGTTCGTGCGCGATGTCCGCAAGTTCTTCGCGACGGTGCGCTGAAACGCAATCTGCGTCATGCCCGGGCTTGTCTCGGGCATCCACGCCCTTAAACTCAGGCCAAACAAGAACGTGGATGGCCGGAACAAGCCCGGCCATGACGACGCTGCCGGGAAACGACCATGCTCACCGAAGCCAGCACCTACGATGAACTCTACGGCAATTTCCGCTGGGACATCCCGGCGCGCTTCAACCTGGCGGAGGCTTGCTGCGATCGCCACGCCGACGGAACCGGCCGGCTGGCGTTGGTCTATGTCGACGAGAACGGTGCCATCACGCGTACATCCTTCGACGACGTCGCTGAGATGTCGCGCCGCTTCGCCAACGTGCTGAAGACAGATGGTCTTGCCAGCGGCGACCGAATCGCGGTGTTCCTGTCACAGTCGCTGGAGCTGCCGATCGCGCACATGGCCGCGTTCCGATCGGCGATGATCTCCATTCCGCTGTTCGCGCTGTTCGGCGAAGACGCGCTGGAATTCCGCCTGTCGAACTCGCAGGCCAAGGCGATCGTCACCGACGCGGGCGGCTGGGAGAAGCTTTCGAAGATCCGCGACCGTCTGCCGGCGCTGAAGAATGTCTACATCGTTGGCGAACGAACGCCGGCGGGCACGACATCGTTCTGGAATTCGGTCAAGGCTGCATCGCTCGACTTCACGCTGGTGGACACGTCTGCGAAGGATCCCGCGCTGATCATCTACACCTCCGGCACGACAGGTAATCCGAAGGGCGCGCTGCACGCACACCGCGTCGTGCTCGGACATCTCCCCAATGTCGAGATGTGCCACAACTTCCTGCCGCGCCCCGGCGATCTGATGTGGACGCCGGCAGACTGGGCCTGGATCGGCGGCCTCATCAACGGCCTGTTCGCGTTCTGGTATCACGGCATTCCCCTGGTCGGTCACCGCGCGCGAAAGTTCGAGCCGCAGGCGGCGATGCAGATGATGGCCGATCTCGGCGTGCGCAATGTCTTCCTGCCTCCGACCGCGCTGAAGCTGATGCGGCAGGCCGGCGTGACGCATCCGGGCGTCAGGCTGCGCAGCATCTTCACCGGTGGCGAGTCCCTCGGCGGCGAGATGCTCGGCTGGGTGCGCGAGACTTTCGGCATCGACGCGCATGAGGTGTTTGGGCAGACCGAATGCAATCTCGTGATCGGCAGCAACGCGAATCTGTTTCCGATCCGCCCCGGTTCGATGGGCAAGGCGACGCCGGGTTTCGATGTCCGCATCGTCAACGACAGAGGCGAGGAGCAGCCGCGTGGCCAGCGCGGCATCATCGGCGTGCGCCAGCCATGTCCTTGCACGATGCTCGAATACTGGCGCAATCCGGAGGCCACGGCGAAGAAGTATGCCGGCGAGTTCCTGCTCACCGGCGATCTCGGCGTGCAGGATGAAGACGGTTACTTCTGGTACGTCAGCCGCGAGGACGACGTCATCACCACCGCCGGGTATCGGGTCGGCCCGTCCGAGATCGAGCACACGCTGATGAAGCACCCGGCGGTGGCGATGGCGGCGGTGGTCGGCATTCCCGATCCGATCCGCACCGAATCGATCAAGGCCTGGATCGTGCTGCGCCCGGGCTTTGCCGCCGGCGACGCACTCGCGCGCGAGATCCAGGAGTTCGTCAAGGTGCAGCTCGCCGCCCACGAATATCCACGGTTCGTTGAGTTCGCGGAGACACTGCCAATGACCGCGACAGGCAAGGTACTGCGGCGTGAGCTGCGGGCACGCGGATAGGACATCGTCGTCTTACTGCGACGGCGTCGACAGCGCGGACCGCAGCATCGCGGCGAGGTCTCGCCGCCGGAACGGCTTGGATAGGATGCGGGCATCGCCGATCCTGTCGGGCGCCTTGACGGGATTTTGGCTGTAGCCGGAGGTGAAGAGCACCTTGAGCCCTGGACGCAACTCGATTGCTTGCCTCGCAAGCTCCGGCCCGAACATGCCGCCGGGCATCACGACGTCGGTGAACAGCAGGTCGATGTCCCCGGACTGGCGCAACAACTCGAGCGCCGCCGGGCCGCTCGCCGCGGTGATGACGCGATAGCCGAGCGTCTTCAGCTCGCTTTCGACATAAGTCCGAACCATGTCGTTGTCCTCGACGACAAGAATGGTCTCGCTTCCTTCGCGCGCGACGATCCCTTCGGCGGGTGTGGCGTCCTCGTTTGGCGGTGTTGCCAGGCGGGGAAAGAACAGCCTGACGGTGCTGCCTTGTCTCGGCGCGGACTGCATCTGCACCAGCCCGCCGGACTGCCGCACAAACCCGTAGACCATGCTCAGGCCGAGCCCGGTTCCCTTGCCGACCTCCTTGGTGGTGAAGAACGGCTCGAACGCCCGGCTCGCCACCTCGGCGGTCATGCCGCTGCCGGTGTCGGTCACGGCCACCATGACATAGTCGCCAGGTCGCGGCTCGCCATTGATGTCCAAGTCGGATTCACCGAGCGAGACATTGCGCGCCTCGATCGTCAGCCTGCCGCCCAACTGCATGACATCGCGCGCGTTGAGCACGAGATTGAGCAGCGCAGTCGTTAGCTGGCCGGGATCGATGCTGATCAACCACAGGTCCGGTGCGAGCGCGAAGGTGCATTCGATGTGCTCGCCCAAGGGCCGGCGCAACAAGTGCTCCATCTCCCTAAGCTTCTCGCCGATGTCGATCTCTCGCGGCCTCAGGGGCTGCTTGCGCGCGAAGGCGAGCAGGCTCCGCGTCAGGTCGGAGCCGCGCTCGGCGGCCGTCGCGATGTCGCCGGCGATCCGGTGCAACTCCTTGTTCCCCGCCAGCCTGTCGGCAAGATGCTCCGAATTGCCGAGAATGACGGTGAGGAGATTGTTGAAGTCATGCGCCACGCCGCCGGTGAGCTGGCCCATGGCCTCCATCTTCTGGGATTGGCTGAGCTTCTGGTTGAGGTCCGCGATGGCCGCGCGTTGCTGCTCGAGCGACTCGGCGGTGCCGTTGAGCAGGGTCATCAATCCGCCCAGCTCGCCGCGCGGATGGGGAGGAGGAATTCGCGCGCTGAGATCGCCGAGCCCGAGTCTCTTCGCCATATTGGCGAGCCGCCCGACCTGGCGCCCCACGCTCACGGTCGCGAGGATCCATACACCGGCCAGCAGCAGCAGCAAGGCCACCGCGAGGATCGCCATGTCCTCGTAGAGCCGGCGATTCGCCGCCGCCACCAATCCGTCCTTGGACCGTCCGACCAGGATGTAGAGGCCGGCATCACGGATCGAAGGCGCGTGGGCGACGGCCCAGACCTGCGTGCGGCCGTCGCGATCGGTCACTTCCTGAAATGCCTTTTGATCGGGAGCCGTCGCGAAGCGGAGCAGGTCGGATCCCGCAATCGACGCGCCCACGGGCGCGGTCCAGCCGGCTCCCGAGGGAGCGACGAGAACGGTGCCCTTGCCGTCGATGAGCAGGATATCCTTCTCCGCGAGCAGCCGTTTGTGATGATACTCGGCGAATTTGCGCAGGTTGAACGAGGCGAGCAGCACCAGCTTCAGCGCGCCCGCTTCCGATCGCACCGGATATGCGATCTGGAGCACCGATATTCCGGTCAGCCGGCCGAAGACCGGCTCGACCACGACGCTGCGCGAGACCAGGGCCTCCTTGAAATAGGCGCGATCCCTCAGATCGAGGGTGCGGTTGGTCCGCAGCGAGTCGCAGAACAGGCTGCCGTCCGGGTCGATGGTCAGGATTCCTGTGAACTGCGGGTATTCCTCGCGCACGTCCGACAGAAACGCCGAGCACGCCGCCTTGTCGCGCGTGTCGAGGTCGCGCGCACGGGCGAGACCATAGTGAAGCTGTGCGGTGCCCTGAATCTTCTCGCCCAGATCACTCGCAATGTCGTCGGCCGAGGCCGCCAGATTGGCCAGGGCGGCGTTGATTTCGCTGCTCCGATTCTGCACGAAACGCAGCCCGACGAGGCTCGCCGGCACCAGCATGGCCGCGATGACGAGTATCAGTAGCCGGGTACGCAAGCTCATCGGTCGGACAATCCATTCCGGTCATCGCGCTGCTCGTTCAAGGACCCAATTTGCGGCACCACCCTCCGCTCAGTCCATAGGCATCGGGCCGAAAAAGTCTCCGGCGGGGAAAGATTTCGAGCCGCGTGCAGCACGGATGAGCTCCCCGAACGGAGCGCCGCAGTCGGCGCGATGGCTTTCGCCGGTCTGCGCCGGCGGCGTCGGGATACCGTCGTCCGGCAATCCAACTCGCGCGTGCGCGCCGGCCGCGGGAACGCTAAGATCGAGGTCATCCGCGTGCGACGGAGATCGCGCCGGCCAACGAGGAGGAAGCTGATGTCCATTTCGGGCAAGGTCGATCCGGTGGTGCGTCCCGTCGCGGCGACCGACATCGCCGAGGCGCTGGTCGAGGGCCTGCGTGATTTCCAGGCGCTGCCGCTTTACGGCCTTTGCTTCGGTGCGCTCTACGCCGCCGGCGGCATTGCCATCATGCTGTGCTTCACGGCGTTCGGCATGGTCTATCTGGTCTATCCGCTGGCCGCCGGCTTCGCGCTGCTCGGGCCGTTCGTGGCGATCGGGCTCTATGAAGTCAGCCGCCGTCGCGAGCGCGGCGAGCCGGTCTCGCCCGGCGCGATCTGGTCGGCCGTGCGCGCGCGGAGCGAGATCGGTTGGATGGCCTTCGTCACGCTGTTCGTGTTCGTGGTCTGGATGTATCAGGTGCGGCTTCTGATCGCGCTGCTGCTCGGCCTGCATGCCTCGTTCTCGAGCCTTCAGGAATTCATGACGGTGGTGCTGACCACGAACGAGGGCTTGCTGTTCCTCGGCATCGGCAACGCTGTCGGAGCGGTGCTGTCGCTGATCCTCTTTTCGCTGACCGTGGTGTCGTTTCCGCTGCTGCTCGACCGCGAGGTCGATTTCGTCACCGCGATGGTGACGAGCGTGCGCGCGGTCGTGGCCAGCCCGCTGCCGATGATTGGCTGGGCCGCGGTGATCGTGATGGTCCTGATCGTCTCCGCGCTGCCGTATTTTCTGGGGCTGGTGGTGACGCTGCCCGTGCTCGGGCACGCGACTTGGCATCTTTATCGGCGGATCGTGGTGCCGGTGGCGTAACAGCGAGCCGGACGCAACGGCAGCGAGCTATTCGCCCGTTGCCAGCCGGCGCGCGCCTGATGAAGTCAGTTCGAGTTCACCGAGGCGCCTGATCGCATAACCGAGGTTGGTCAGCCGCTCGCCGTGCGCTTGCGGAATTTCGCCTTGCGCCTTGCCCTTGCCGATCTCGGCCAACGACGCAAATTCATCGGCGCTGAGCCCAACGCTGCTGTCTGTCATCAGGCAACCTCGTCGGTCCATACTTTGAAATTGAGCAGCTTATTGGGACCGAAGGTCTGGGTGATCGGGACGTCCGCGGCATCGCGTCCTTGTGCGATCAGCACGCGGCCGATTCGCGGCGTGTTGTTGCGGGGATCGAACATGTGCCAGCTTCCGCCGAGATAAGCCTCGAACCAGCCGGCGAAATCTCCCGCGGCCCAGGGCTTCGGCGTGCCGATGTCGCTGAGATAGCCGGTGCAGTAGCGCGCCGGGATGTTCATGCAGCGGCAGAACGCGATGGCAAGATGAGCATAGTCGCGGCACACGCCCTTGCCTTCGTCGTAGGCCTCCCGCGCCGTCTTGGTTGCGCGCGCGTGCTCATAGCCGAAAGCGATATGACGATGAACGAAATCGCAGATGGCCTGGACCCGCGCCCAGCCCGGCTGGGTGTGCTCGAACAGTTTCCATGCGATATCCGACAGGCGATCGGTCTCGCAGTAACGACTGCCGAGCAGATAGACGAGCGTGTCCGTCGGCAGCGCCTCGACGGCGTGCTGAGCCGCCTTCGGGAACACCGGGTCGGGCAGGCCGCTGTCGCTCACGACGCCGTCGCCGGCAAGGCGAAAGGCGCCGGCCGGCGCCACGATGCGGCTGCACCAATTGCCGAAGAGATCGCGATAGGGAGTGATCGGCACCGAGGGTCTCGTGGTCACCAGGTCGGGCACGATGACATCGGAGGCGCGGGTGAAGTGGGTGCCCAACACCATGATCATCGGTGTGGGCTGCGGGAATTCGTACAGCATCTCAAACCCAACGCGGAGCTTCATACGATTTTCCCTTGGCTAAGCTCCCAACATGGCTACGAAGCGGCCGATCACAAGGCTTTGACGGCCTATTCGCTCGCGCGCGGCATTTGGCGCCTCAAAAGTGCGGCACGGGCGAGAAAACGATAGCTAATTGCGGCGATTGCGCGCACGGTGCGGGAATGTCGAAAGATCTGTCGTTTCTGCGCCTATGCAGCGCCACGACTATTCGCGCCACGTGAAGCGCCTCATTTCCTCGCGCGGCGGAGCCGACTCATCGCGACGTCGCAACAGCGGTCGTTGCGCATATTGCCGCTCCAGCGGGTGTGTTGGACGCGGCAGCTCGTGCCGCAGACGCCTGAAGGTTTCACCGCGGTTCGGTCGAGAGATCGAACGCCAACCGAAAGCACCAGATGCAAGCTCTCTCCCCACGGCACGTCAAGACAGAAGAAGCGCTCCGGCTCGGCGTCGAGTCGGGCTGGTACGCGATCAAGGTCAGCGGGACCTTTGTCTCCGGCCCGCACGATTCGGAAGCGGATTGCAGTCGTAAGATCGACGAAATCAATCCGCCTCTGGTGAAGAAGAAGCGATGACGGCGCGGAGTTCGCCCGCTACGGCGTCTTGATACCCATCGCCTTCAACGCTTCCAGCATCTGCGCCGGCGGCGCCATCTTGATCTGCGGCGCCTTGCCCGTTTCCAGCAGGCTCTTCAGCCCCGACAGGATTGCGGGCCAGCCGGTGCGGCCGCCGGAAAGAATGTCATCGCTAAGCGGGCGGTCGTGACGTTCGCTCATGGTGAGGCGGACGGCCTCGCCGGCTTGTTCGATCTCGTAAGTGACAAGCGTGGTGCCGAGCTTTGCGACGAGGTCGGGCCAGTTGACGTTCCACGTCACCGTCAGCTTGTTCGGCGGATCGTATTCGAACACATCGCCCGAGATGTGTTCCGATCCGTCAGGCGCGCGCACGACGAATTTGCCGCCGAGTCTTGGCTCCAACTCAACCGCAAAGCCGGAAAAATATTTGCGGCTGAACTCGGCGGAGGTCAGGGCCTCCCACACCTTGTCCGGCGTCGCGGCGATGTAAATGGTGTAGACGGTGAGCGGCTTGAAGTGATCGAGTTTCATTTTGCATCGAATCCCTTGTTGAGGGCTGCGCGCGGAATGGCCAGCTCTTTGCCGCTTTCCAGCAGGCTCTTGAGACCGGACAGGATCGCCGGCCAGCCGTTGGACACGGCGCCGAGATATTTGCCGCCTTCGACGAAGCCGTCATGCAACACGGTCAAACGCACGAGCGAGCCGAACGGTTCGATGGTGAAGACCACCCGGGAGATCGGTTCGCCGCGCAGCTCTTCGTATTTCTGGTGCTTGAAGCTGTAGGACAATCGCCGCGGCGGATCGGCTTCGAGGATCTCGCCGGAATCGGTGGTCTCGCCGCCCAGCAGCAGCGCGAAAGGGGATCCGATTTTCCAGTCGGATCTGACCTCGGCGCCGAACCAGTATTGCTTGGTGAACTCGCTCGATGTCAGCGCCTCCCACAGCCTCGTTGGCGTGGTCTCGATGTAGGTGACATAGACGAATTGCGGATTACTCATCACGCTTCTCCAACTGGCGTTTCAACTCGCCGAGTGCGGCGAGCTTGCCGCGCTCGAATTTCTTGATCCAGCGGTCGCCGATCTGATGGATCGGAACCGGATTGAGATAGTGCAGCTTCTCCCGGCCGTGCCTGATGGTCGTGACCAGATTGGCCTCTTCCAGAATCGCAAGGTGCTTGGTCACCGCCTGGCGCGTCATCGCGAGACCTTCGCAGAGCTCGTTCAGCGTCTGGCCGTTCCTGGCGTGAAGCCTGTCGAGCAGCGACCGTCGTGACGCATCGGCGAGCGCTTTGAAGACCTCATCCATGGCCGCGATAATATGCAACCGAATGGTTGCCTGTCAAGATGGTGATGTAGCGCGTGGTGCTCGTGTTCCTGGAGACGCGAGACGAAGACGTGGGTGACGGCGGCGCTGGACGGAAAATGAGTGCCATGCATTAATGCCCCAAACCGCTGTCAGCGAGTCCTCCCCATGATGTCTCTGCAAGCCTATCTCGCCTTCCTTGCCGCCTGCGTCGCGCTCGCGCTGCTGCCGGGTCCGATCGTCACCCTCGTCATCGCCAACGGGCTGCGCCACGGCACGCGTGCGGCGCTGACCAATGTGGCCGGTGCGCAGGCCGGCCTCGCTATCGTCATCGGCATCGTCGCGGTCGGCCTGACCTCGCTGATGGCGACCATGGGCTACTGGTTCGACTGGGTGCGCTTTGCCGGCGCCGCCTATCTGGTCTGGCTCGGCGTCAAGCTGATCTGGGCGCCGGTCGAGGGCGTCAATGTGGACCAGCCGCCGGCGCCGCCGCGCGGCGGATTCTTCCTGCAAGGTTTCCTGGTGCTGCTGTCGAACCCGAAAGTGCTGGTGTTCTTCGGCGCCTTCATCCCGCAGTTCATGGACATGAACCGCGACCACTTTCCGCAGGTCGCGCTGCTGGGCGCAACCTTCATGGTCACTGCGGTGATGACGGACGCGCTCTACGCCATCGCCGCCGGGCGGGCCCGAAAGTTCTTTTCGGCTCGCCGCACGCGCATGATGTCGCGCATCTCCGGCGGCTTCATGATCGGCGGCGGCATCTGGCTGGCGCTGACCAGGGCGAAATAGCCGCCATCGGGCTAGTCGACCAGCCTCTGCGCCCGCAACTCAAGCTCGATCTCTGCAAAAATCCGCGCCAGCCGCTCGGCCCATTGTTGCTGGCCGGACTGGTCGGCGATCAGATCCTGGCGGATCTCGATGCCGGTGTTGACGAGACCACGGGCTTCGCCGTGCACGGGGATGGTGTAGTCGGTGAGGTCGTTCACCGCGTAGGGCTCGTTGTCGCCGACGACGAGATCACTCTCTCTGCGCAGATGCTTGAGCAGCAGCTGCGGCAGCACGGTGTCGCGATTGTAGAGCGCGCCGATGTGCCAGGGCCGCGCGACGCCGGCGTAAACGGGGGTGAAGCTGTGCAGCGACACCAGCACCGTCGGCCGCTTGTCGTGCACGCGGCAGTCGATCGCGGCATCGATATGGCGGTGATAGGGCTCGAAAATCTCGCGCCGGCGCGCTTTGCGCTCCTGCTCCGAAATTCCCTCGTTGCGCGGGATCGCGGTTGCTTCGGAAATCACGGGGATCGAGCTCATTGCGGCGGGCGGGCGGTTGCAGTCGATCACCAGCCGCGAATAGCGCTGGGCGATCAGATGTGCGCCCAGCATCTCTGCAAGCCGGTCGGCGACCCCCGCGATGCCGATGTCCCAGGCGATATGCCGCGTCAGTTCGCCTCCCGCGACGCCGAGATCGCCGAGCGCGCGCGGCAACACCCGCCCGTAATGGTCCGAGGTGAGCAAAAAAGGCGATGTCCCTTGCGCGTTCACCTCGTGCACGGGGGGGACGTCACCCTCGCTGAGCAGTTGATTGGTCGCCTCGATTGTGTCTAAAGCCATCCTGATTGCCTAATGAAACAGCAGTCACCCCGAAGAATCGGGCGGGATTGCTATAGATTGGTCTGCCCGACCCCACCATGATTGCCTGACGATGCCGCTGCTGACGATTCATCACAAGACCGAATATCGCTACACCCGCTCCGTGGCGTTCGGCGAACACAGGATCATGCTGCGTCCGCGCGACGGGCATGATCTGCGCGTGCTCGACTCCAGGCTCGAGATCTCGCCGGAGCCGATGTCGCTGCACTGGATCCACGACGTGTTTGGCAATTCCGTCGCGATCGCGAATTTCGACGAGCGCGCGGACACGTTGGTCTTCGACTGGCACGTCACCGTCGAGCACAATCCGGTCGAGGAGTTCGCGCTGACGCCGGACGACTCGGCCTATTTCTATCCGTTTGCCTATGACGACGAGGAATTTCCCGACCTCGTCCACTACATCACGCCGCAATACACCGACCCCGACGGCGAGATCGCGGAATGGGCGCGCGGCTTTCTCGACGAGGACGCGCCGACGCCGACCTTCAAGATCCTGAGCGGAATGACCCACGGCATCCGCGAGCGGTTCAAGTACCGCAAGCGCCACGAGCTGGGCACGCAGCATCCGCTCGACACCTTGCAGTCCGGTAGCGGGACCTGCCGCGACTACGCGCTGTTCATGATCGAGGCGCTGCGCCATCTCGGCATCGCCGCACGATTCGTCTCCGGCTACATCTTCCTGCCGGAGGATATCGAGCAGCGCCATGTCGGCGGTGGTTCGACGCATGCCTGGGTGCAGGTCTACCTGCCGAGCGCGGGCTGGATCGAGTTCGATCCGACCAACGGCATCGTCGGCACCCGCGACCTCATCCGCGTCGCGGTCGCACGCGATCCGCGACAGGCGATCCCGCTGCACGGCGTCTATATCGGCCCCGCGGGCGCGTTCGACGCCATGGACGTCTCCATCAGGGTGGTGTCGGACGAGCAACGCAGCGGCGAGGAGCTGGAGGCGGAGGTTTCGTAGCCGCTCACCGTCGTCTTCCTGGCGAAAGCCAGGACCCATTACCCCGACTGTCAGTGTGGTGCGACGTTGTAGCTGTCGAGTTGCCCGTTCCCGTGTTCGGTGGCTATGGGTCCTGGCGTTCGCCAGGACGACAGTGGAATGTGTGGCGCTGTCGCTCCGCATCATTCGCAGCTATAGAGCCCCCATGACCTCCGATCGTCTTTTCGTCTACGGCACGTTGATGCGCGGCTTCGATCATCCGATGGCGCGGCTGCTTGCGGGCCACGCTGATTTTCTGGGTGAAGCGACCTGCCGCGGCCGGCTCGTTCTGGTGAAGCATTATCCGGGGCTGCTGCTCTCCGATGTGCCGTCCGACCGCGTCCACGGCGAACTCTTTCACCTGCGCGTGCCCGCCGAGCTGTTGCGCGAGCTCGACATGTACGAGGCCTGCGGCGAGGGCTTTCCGGAGCCGACCGAATATCTGCGCAGACTGGTCGACGTGACAGGCGCGGACGGGGTGACGGCACCGGCCTGGACTTACATCTACAACTGGCCCGTCACCGATCTGCCGCGTATCGAATCCGGCCGCTTCCTCGATCACTAGGCCGACAGCACTTCCTTCACCGCGCGGACGTCGACCTCGCGCTCGACATAGCTCCACTCCTCGGTCCGCCTCAGCATCGCGACCAGCTCCTCGAACAGCGAGGCGTGGGCGGGCGCGAATTCGAACCAGGTCAGGAAATCGAAGGGCCCGCCGAGGTCGCGGCAATGATAGAGCTGGCGCGCGATCGCGGGCAGGAAGCGCAGGCTGCTCGCGATGTGATGCGATTTGTCCTCGAATATCCTGCGGCGCTCTTCCTGGGTCAGCTCCCACCAGGCCTGCGACTTGCGGATCGGGATCAGCGCCGCGCTGGTTGCTTCGAGCCGACCGAGGCCGGCCTGCACGGCAGTGAGCTGCTGCTTCTCGGCGCGCTCGGTGTAGCGCAAGCTGCTCGCGACACCGACCAAGCGCCAGGCATTGCGCGAGGGCACTAGCGGCAATGCGATGGCCTCGCTGTCGGTGACCGACAGCGCCGGCATGAAGGCGAGGGGGTCGCCCGTGACAGGCGAAATCGAGGTGATGCGCCAACCCCCACTCTGGCCGCCTCGGAAGGTCCTGAACATCGCCCATGGAAGCGTGGAACCGAGGCGGGTTCAAGGCCTCTGGCAGTCCGGGCTCACACTCCGCGGGCGCCGGGATGACCGAAGGGCTGTGAACAGCGCGTATAAGCCTGACAAACCTGACTTCTGGACGGGGCGTCCCTATATCCCTGATCCCTTCGCCCGACTCACACGGTTTCGCGTTACACAGAGCCCATGCGCTTCACGCCCCAATTCCTCGACGAGCTGCGTGCCCGGCTTTCGGTCTCCGAAGTCGTGGGCAAGCGCGTCAAGCTGAAGAAGGCGGGGCGGGAGTGGAAGGGGCTGTCGCCGTTCCAGCAGGAAAAGACGCCGTCCTTCTACGTCAACGACCAGAAGGGCTTTTACCACGACTTCTCCTCGGGCAAGCACGGCGACATCATCAGCTTCATGATGGAGACCGACGGCCTGCCGTTCGCGGAGGCCGTGGAGCGGCTCGCCAATATGGCGGGCCTGCCGCTGCCGGCGGTGACGCCGGATGCGGCGCGTCAGGAGCAGCGCCGCCGTTCGCTGCATGACGTGATGGATCTCGCGGCGAAGTTCTTCGCCGAGACGCTGGCCTCGCGCGTCGGCGCCAAGGCGCGCGGCTATCTCGCCGACCGCGCGATCTCGCCGGCGACGCAATTGCAGTTTCGGCTGGGCTATGCGCCGCCCGATCGCTTCGCGCTGAAAGAGCATCTCGGCAAGCTCGGCGTCTCCGTTGACGACATGGTCGAGACCGGCATGCTGGTGGCCGGCAACGACATCCCAGTGCCCTATGATCGCTTCCGCGACCGCGTGATGTTTCCGATCACCGATTTGCGCGGCCGCGTCATCGCCTTCGGCGGGCGCGCGCTGGAGAAGGACGTTCCGGCCAAGTACCTGAACTCACCAGAGACGCCGCTCTTTCACAAAGGCGACAATCTCTACAACCACCAGACCGCGCGCAAGGCCACCCATGACGGCAGCGCGCTCGTCGTGGTCGAAGGCTATGTCGACGTCATCGCCATGGTCACCGCGGGCTTTGCCGGCAGCGTGGCGCCGCTCGGCACCGCGCTTACCGAAAACCAGCTCGCGCTGCTCTGGAAGATGGCGGACGAGCCGATCCTCTGCTTCGACGGCGACCGCGCCGGCCAGAAGGCGGCGTATCGTGCCGCGGATCTTGCCTTGCCCTTCCTCGCGCCCGGCAAGAGTCTTCGTTTTGCGCTGCTGCCGGAGGGGCAGGACCCCGACGATCTCGTGCGCTCCGGCGGTCGCGGCGCAATCGAGGAGGTGATCGCGGCAGCGCGTCCGCTCGCCGAGATGATCTGGTCGCGCGAGCTCGAAGGCGGCAATTTTGCCACGCCCGAGCGCCGCGCCGCGCTGGAGGCGCGCATCAAGGAGCTCTCCAACGGCATCCGCGACGAGGTGGTGCGGCGCTATTATCGGCAGGATCTTGCCGAGCGGCTTCAGCGCGCCTTTGCCCCCGAAGGCGGGCGCGGCGGCTTTGGCGGCCGTGGCAATTTCCGCCCCGGCTCGGCCGGTCGCCAGTTCCAGCCCCGCGGCGGGGGAGGCGCGAATCGATTCGGCGGTCAGGGATTTGGTGGAGGCCGCCGCGGCCCGCCCGGTCCCGTCCAGCTGCCCTCGGGGCCCTACCAGGCGGCGAGCGCGCAGCTGGCGGCAAGCCCGATCATGCGCGGCCAGCGCAGCGCGATTTCCCGCCGCGAGGCCCTGATCCTGCAAATCCTGATCAACCATCCCTGGCTGCTGCACGATCACCTCGAGGAAGTCGCGGCGCTGGAGCTCGCCCATCCCGAGGTCCATAAGCTCCGGGCCGGCATCATCGCCGCCTTTGCCAACGACCATCACCATTCGCCGGACCCCGGCGAGCTCGCCGAGAAGATGCGCAGCGACCTTGAGAAGGGCGGATTTTCCCAGGCTCTTCAAAGGGTTGAGGGCGGCATCACGACCGCGGCGGTGTGGGGCGCCCGCGAGGGCGCCGCACGGGACGACGTTCTCTCCACCTGGCATCAGCTGGTCGCCTTGCATCGGCAGTACCATTCACTACTTAGAGAGCTGAAAGACGCCGAGCTGGCCTTGGGGGAGGATCCCAGCGAGGCCAACATGGCGTGGCTGCGCGACGTCAAGGCTCGGATAGGCGAAGTCGACGGCACCGAGGCCCTGATCGAGGGTTTTGGCGAGCTGTCGGGCCGGTTCCAGAAGAGCGTGTGATGAAAGAATCATGCGGACGGCCGGGACCGGAACCGCTAAAAGACTCGCCAAATCCGAGGTTTGGCGGCAAAAACAGGGTTAATCGAGGCTTAACGGTCTTGTAGCACTTTGGCCACCAGGCGGCCGCAGGCAGAACAGACGCGTCAGGAATGAATCCGCGCATTTGCTGTTGGCACTATACCTGCAACCGCTGCGACAAAGAGGCTCTACGAAGCGTTAGGCAAATCCGGCGAGTGAAAGGTCGGGGGTGGCGACAAGAGGTCCGCGCCGCCCTTTCCGTGTCGAGATCTGACGAAGCGAGAGCATCGAGCAACAGGTTCAAGTGATTTCACGCGGGCGCGGCGAACGTCTGTGTGAAACGCGTTTAGGAGCAATGGATGGCCACCAAGGCAAAGACGCTGCAGGCGAAGGACAAGGAAAAAGACGACAAGGCAGCGGACGCGCCGGAGAAGGACTCCCAGGACGCGCCCTCGCCGTTGCTCGATCTGTCCGACGCGGCCGTGAAGAAGATGATCAAGCAGGCCAAGAAGCGCGGCTTCGTGACCTTCGATCAGCTCAACGAAGTTTTGCCGTCCGACCAGACCTCTCCCGAGCAGATCGAGGACATCATGTCCATGCTCTCGGACATGGGCATCAACGTCACCGAAGCCGACGATAGCGAAGGCGAGGAGGACAAGGACGAGGCCGAGGACGAGACCGACAACGAACTCGTCGAAGTCACCCAGAAGGCCGTCACCGAGGTCAAGAAGAGCGAGCCGGGCGAGCGCACCGACGATCCCGTGCGCATGTATCTGCGCGAGATGGGCACCGTCGAGCTGCTGTCGCGCGAAGGCGAAATCGCGATTGCGAAGCGCATCGAGGCCGGCCGCGAGGCGATGATCGCAGGGCTGTGTGAAAGCCCGCTGACCTTCCAGGCCATCATCATCTGGCGCGACGAGCTCAACGAAGGCAAGATCTTCCTTCGCGACATCATCGATCTCGAAGCCACCTACGCCGGGCCCGACGCCAAGGCCGGCATGAACAATGCGATGATCGCGGGTCCCAACGGCGAGACCAGTGAAGCGACCGCCGAAGGCGGCCAAGCCACCGGCGCCGCGCCCGCGCATGTCGCGCCGCCAGCCGCACCGCCGGCGCCGACCCCGTTCCGCGCCGCGCCTGCGCCCGGCAATGCCGGGGAAGCCGCGAAGGATCCGGCGGAGTCCGCCGCCGAAGCCGACATGGACGAGGACGACGAGTTCGAGAACCAGATGTCGCTCGCGGCGATCGAGGCCGAGCTCAAGCCGAAGGTCGTCGAGATCTTCGACAAGATCGCCGACAGCTACAAGAAGCTGCGCAAGCTGCAAGAGCAGGACATCCAGAACCAGCTCGAGAGCACCTCGCACGGCCCCTCGCTCTCGCCGCACCAGGAGCGCAAATACCGCAAGCTCAAGGACGAGATCATCGTCGAGGTGAAGTCGCTGCGCCTCAACCAGGCGCGTATCGACTCACTCGTCGAGCAGCTCTACGACATCAACAAGCGCCTCGTCTCGCATGAGGGTCGCCTGATGCGCCTTGCCGACAGCCACGGCGTCGCGCGCGAGGACTTCCTGCGCAACTACACCGGCTCGGAGCTCGATCCGCGCTGGCTCAATCGTGTCTCGAAGCTGTCGGCCAAGGGCTGGAAGAACTTCGTCCATCACGAGAAGGACCGCATCAAGGACCTCCGTCACGAGGTGCATCAGCTCGCGGCGTTGACCGGCTTGGAGATCATCGAGTTCCGCAAGATCGTGCACTCGGTGCAGAAGGGCGAGCGCGAAGCCCGCCAGGCCAAGAAGGAGATGGTGGAAGCCAACCTCCGTCTCGTGATCTCGATCGCCAAGAAATACACCAACCGCGGCCTGCAGTTCCTCGACCTGATCCAGGAAGGCAACATCGGCTTGATGAAGGCGGTCGACAAGTTCGAGTACCGCCGCGGCTACAAATTCTCGACCTATGCCACGTGGTGGATTCGGCAGGCGATCACCCGATCGATCGCCGACCAGGCGCGCACCATCCGCATCCCCGTGCACATGATCGAGACGATCAACAAGATCGTGCGCACTTCGCGCCAGATGCTCAACGAGATCGGCCGCGAGCCCACTCCTGAGGAATTGGCCGAAAAGCTCGGCATGCCGCTGGAGAAAGTGCGAAAAGTCCTCAAGATCGCCAAGGAGCCGCTGTCGCTGGAGACGCCCGTCGGCGACGAGGAGGATTCACACCTCGGCGATTTCATCGAGGACAAGAACGCGATCCTGCCGATCGACGCCGCGATCCAGTCCAACCTGCGCGAGACCACCACGCGCGTGCTGGCCTCGCTCACCCCGCGCGAAGAGCGCGTGCTGCGCATGCGCTTCGGCATCGGCATGAACACCGACCACACGCTGGAAGAAGTCGGCCAGCAGTTCTCGGTGACGAGAGAGCGTATTCGTCAGATCGAGGCGAAGGCGCTGCGGAAGCTGAAGCATCCGTCAAGATCGCGGAAGCTGCGGAGCTTCCTCGACAACTGAGCGCGTACATCGATTCAAAGCAAAACGGCGGGCCAAGGCCCGCCGTTTTTTGTTCGCGCCTATCGCCGGCGCCGTTTAGCCAAACAGGTTTATCTGCTTGTCTACCGGCTTATACTTCCGACGCGAAAGATGCATCGATCTTCTTGCGCCGTTCAGGTGGCAGTAGAATTGGGGGGGATGAAAATTGCCGATAGTCTCTCGAATTTTGGCAAGCGGTAAAACCGCTTTCATTTCCATCACGTCCGTCAGAACCAAACCATACGCGATGTTACAGCCCTGAAAGTATGTCTCGAATTCCTCTCGTGATACTCCTGTCTTTTCCCCTAGCTTCTTCCAGAGCTGTGATGGGGGGGCGACCTCTATTCGATCTAGGCGTGCGTAACCTCGAATTGCCGCAGTCGGAGCTGTTGCATAAATCCAAACGCGGGAGCCGGGCACTACGTTAAGGCGCCTCTTTCTAAGCTCAACCGTCTTTGCTCCGCCAAAAATGCGGTCTGCATGTCGCGGCTTCAGCGAGATCAAAATTTCGTCCACATCAGTCATCGGAAAAACCAGCGTGAACAATTGATGCTAGCTGCTTGGCCGTTATGGGGGTCGCAGATACAAAGTTTGCCCCGCTGACGCAACCTAGCTCTTGCAACTTTCTAAATGAAACGGGTTTTTGCAGTATGATGAGATTGTCGAAAGTCGTTGCCAGAATCCTGTCGGACTTTGTCAGGGCTTCAATGTTGTCGACAACACCACCTCGCCGAAGAAGCTCCGGCGCGTTGCTTGAGGGGGTCGATGTCACATCTACAATTCGTCCCAGGGCAACAATCGCACCACGTCCCTTGCCGTTCCTTAAGGATTCATAGAACGCGATAACTGATCCGCGAATCATAACACGCGCAGCTCTGATTGTGTTGAAATAAGTCCGGCGTGACAAGAATTGTGCCTCCGGGACATCCAGAAACGAATACTGAGTATCGGTGCCGAGGAGGTCAGCGGCGAAGGATGGAGTGATTGGAGCAACGACCGCTTTGCGTTGGGGCAAAGCCAGCAAGGCTGGAGATATGAGAGTCTCGAGTTCGAAAAGCCCCATCGCTTTCGGTGTGCCGTTTGTTGAAATGGTCACTTCTGGCCGGCCATATCTGGGGCATTTCTCTTGAAGGGTCATGCCGGAAAGACGCTCGATGACCAATCTGGCATTGCTCCATGTTGTTTCGGTAATAGGTCCACCTAGCGCTACTTTGAAGAGGCCTGAGTGTCCGCGCGTCTGCTGGAAGCCCTGCCCCAAGGCGATTCTTCGGGTGATCGGCTGAGATGAAATGTCCATTAGCAGTAGCCCTCATGTTCTCCTTGAGCGATGAGCGTTCTTAGTAATGTGCTTGCATGCTGGTGGCGCCTATAATGAGGGGCCATAGCAATTTGTCGGACGCGCAAAACGGGGAAAATTCTACCGAAAAGCAGATGGCCTACATAAGAAGTCTTGTCTCCGTCCTGCACGACTAAGAGTATTAGTTTGCGCTGTCGAGCGGCCTCCGCATAGGCAGGTTTCGGCAAGAAGCCAAGTGCATCACGCTCGCTATCTGCTTGCGCGCTAATGGAATCTAAGAAGGGAGCAATATCTGAATAGTCTCGGCGAATGAAAAAGTGCTTAGCCATAAGGTGCTACCTTGCGTTGAAGTGTTATCTCCCCTCTTTTGTTGATTAGCAAGTAATTCTAGATGGATGGCTCCAGCCTCGACGTCGCAGGATCGACATCTATGCTTCGATGATGCCGGCCCACCTCACCGTCTGGTACAACACCCGCTGCCCCGTCTGCGATGCCGGCATCGACTGGCAGCGCAACAAGCTGTTGGCGCTGGTGCGCGCGGGCACGATTGAATTCAGGGATATCAACGAGCAGCCCGACGCGCTGGCGCACTTTGGCGCCACGCTCGACGACGTCAGGCGCCGCCTGCATGCGACCGATGAGGCCAACCGACTTATCGTCGGCGCGGATGTCGCGATTGCGCTGTGGCGGCTGACGCCGGGGGAGGGGTGGCTTGCGGGGTTGTTCGGCAATCGCGTGGCGCTGCCGTTCACCCGGTTCTTCTATGACCGGTTTGCCGATCTGCTGTTTGCCTGGAACAGGCGGAGCGGGCGCTGGTGAGCGCCTGCCTGGGTCGACCTACTTCTTCTTCGCGCCGACCCGCTCGAGGTTCTTGATTTCCAGCGCCGGGCGGCCGGATTTTTCGGCGATCTCGCGGTCCTGCTCCATGATGTAGGCGCGGGCCGGCTCGTCGCCGTCGAGGCCGCCGAGCAATTCGGCGGGCACGCGCCGGTTGGAGCGTTGGGAGCCGTCTTCATAGAAGACGTTGAAAAAGGCGAATTCGCCCTTGGGATTGGTTCCGGGTTTTTTGGCCATGGCCGGCTTTTCGTCGATCAGGGGGCCATAGTCAAATGACTTTGGCAGGTTTCCGGGGGCAGGCCCCGGGCCCTGCAGCGGCAGAACCGGCTGCGCGATCGATCGACGAACCGGTTTGCGGGCGGCGTGGATGCAGGGTGGAAGCGTCCAACACTTCGTAAAACCCGATGCGCTCCTTCGAGGAGACCCTTGTCTCACCCTTGCCTCAACAAACGGCGGGCCGCGAAGCCCGCCGTTTATTTTGGTCTTCAGTGTCGCCCGGGGCTGGCGGGGCGACAACCTAGAATAGAAGTTTATAACCGGCGCCATGCCGTGGCAAGGCAAATCGTTGGCGCTGCGATGTCGCAGCGAGCGCATCGGATATGCAGTGGTCGCGGCATCGCGTTTCGATCAGCGTCAATTGCTTGGATGACCAAATCACTTTGTTCATATTTCCTGCTCTCGCAATGCAGCGACAGGCGCCCGTCTTGTCAGAACGCGCGTTTGCCTGCACGTATTCCCGCGTGCGTGCAGAAGCTGCGGTGCCTAACATATGTTAGTGAGTTCCGCGCTTCGCGTTGTCCCATCACATTGCTCACGCAGCACCAGTCTTACGGCGCCACCAGCTCCACGCGCCGGTTGAGCGCGCGCCCGGCGTCCGATGCGTTGGATCCGACCGGCGCCAGCAATCCAACGCCGGCGGTGCGCAATCGCGCCTGCGCAATGCGAAAACTCTTCACCAGTTCGGCTGCGACGGCTTCGGCGCGGCGCTTCGACAGGTCGAGATTGTATTCATAGGCGCCCTGGCTGTCGGTGTGGCCGACGATGAAGACGTTGAGCTGCGGCTGGCTCGTCAGCAGCTTTGCGATCTGCTCCAGCGTCGGACGGCTTTCCGGTTTGAGCACCGCCTTGTCGGTGTCGAAATAGATGCCGTAGAGCGCGATGTGGCCGGTCTCGCCAAGTCCTTTCGCCATCGCGGCGGCATCCACCATCTTGTTCGCGATGGCGCCGAGCTCGACGACGGTGACCTGCGCGGTGACATCCTGGTTGTTCTGGCTGACCAGGACGCTGGCGAAGGTCTCGCGCCCGCCCTCGGTCTTGCGGCCGGCGTAGTAACGGTAGTTGAAACCATCGACCCACATCTGCGGGACCGGCAGCGTGTCGACGCCTTCGGTAAAGGGAATGGCGCCGCAGGCATCGGTGTCGCAGGCGAGCAGGGTCTCGAAGCCGGCTTTCGCAAGCTGCGTCTCGAAATTGCGCGACACTTCCAGGATCGAGGGTCCGGGACTGGTGCGATAGGCGATGCGAAAGACGCGGCCTTCGAGCCGCCGCGCATCGACGGGCTGGCCGTCCTTGAAGGGAGCCGCCTGCATCCGCGCTGCGTCAAAATCCTTCATCACATAGCCCGTGATGACGCTGCCGGCGAACCGGCCGATGCCGGGATAGTCGCGGCTACCTGCCACATCGCGCGTCTGCGCGGAAGCGGCAGTCAGGGTGAGGGAGAGCAAGGCGAGGATCCGGCGCGACATGGACATGATCATGAACATCTCGATCGGTTGGGGAGGGGGCGAGCGCATTTAATTTGTCGCAGGCAGGCAGCGATCGGTTCTGGCGAGGATTTGCCGCTTTGACGCGAATCCGGTTCCCGGGCATGATCGCGCGCTGCTCCCCCCGCTCATTCTTCAAAGGATTTTCCCATATGCTGCGATATGCCCTGGCCATCGCCTTCATCGCCTGTCTGGCCGGCGGATCGGCGCATGCCGCGCGCTGCGGCGGCGACTTCAACAGCTTTGTCGCCAGCATGGCCTCGGAAGCGCAGGCCGCCGGCGTCTCGTCGAGCGTGACCAACGCGGCGCTCAGCGGTGTGCAGCAAGACGGCGCGGTGCTCGCCTTCGACCGGCGCCAGCGCTACACCTTCAACAAGAGCTTTGAGCAGTATGTCTCGACCCGTGTCGGTCCCGGCCGCATCAATGGCGGCAAGGCGCTGCTGCAGCGGCACGCCGCGCTGCTGTCGCGCATCGAGCAGCAGTTCGGCGTGCCCCGCTATATCCTGGTCGCGATCTGGGGCCTGGAGAGCGATTTCGGCAAGGGCGACATCGGCAAGATGCCGGTGATCCGCACGCTGGCGACGCTGGCGCATGACTGCCGCCGCACGGAGCTGTTCCAGGGCGAGCTGCTCGCGGCGCTGAAGATCGTGCAGCGTGGCGACCTGCCGCTGCGCGACCTGATCGGCGCCTTTGCCGGCGAGATCGGCCAGACCCAGTTCCTGCCGTCCTCCTACATCAAGTACGGCGTCGATTTCGACGGCGACGGCCACGTCGACCTTCGCCACAGCGTCCCCGACGTTCTCGCCTCGACCGCGAACCTGCTCCACACCAGCGGCTTTAAGATGGGCCAGCCCTACGGCGAAGGCACCGCCAATTTCGAGGCGATGCGCGAATGGAACAGGGCGGTGATCTATCGCAAGACGATCGGTTATTTTGCCGATCGGCTGGCGGGGCAGTGAGGGACGTGATGTCTCTCCGCCGTCGTCCTGGCGAAAGCCAGGACCCATTACCCCAGGCGGGAATCGTTGCAATGACTTACAGTCACGTCTCGAGTAACTGCCAGTCTTCGCCAAATTGAATTCGGTGGTTATGGGTCCTGGCTTTCGCCAGGACGACGGTGAAATTCGATGGCGCTCATTTCCCCTTCGCCATCCTCTCCAGCTTGCGCTGCAACGGCGCCCAGTACGTTGCCGGGCGGAAGCGCTGCAGGAGATCCATGAAGCGGGCGTCGTTGCCGATCAGGATGCGCGGCTCGTTTCTCTCGATGCCCTTGATGATGCGCAGCGCGGCGTCTCTCGGCGTGGTCTTGGCCGCGTTCTCGAACCGCTCGATCGATTGCGACCGGCGCGCATTGTCGGTGATGCCGACGCCGGTGCGCGAATTGCGCGCGATGGCGGTGGCGACGCCGCCGGGATGCACCACCGACAGCCTGACGGGGCTGCCCGCCGCCGCTAGCTCGTGCCGCACGCTCTCGGAAAAGCCGCGCACCGCGAATTTCGCCGCGGCATAAGCCGACTGTCCCGGCGGGGCGATGATGCCGAAGATCGAGGACAGGTTGACGATGTGCGCCTCGCCCATCGTCTTCAGATGCGGCAGGAAGGCACGCGTGCCGTGCACCACGCCCCAGAAATTGATGTCGAACAGCCAGCCCATCTGCGCCTGGTCGATCTCCTCGAACGAGCCCATCAGCGCCACGCCGGCATTGTTGACGACGATGCCGAGCGTGGGATGGGCGGTGGTCGCTTCACGCGCGAACTGCGCGATCTCGTCGGGTTCGCTGACGTCGACGCGATGCACGCTCACCTTGCATGCGGCTCCGATTTCCGCCGCGAGCGTCTTCAGCCCGGCCTCGTCGCGATCGGCAAGCGCGAGATCGCAGCCGCGTCGCGCAAGCTCGACCGCCAGCGCGCGGCCGATGCCGCTTGCCGCTCCGGTGATGGCGGCGGCGCCGCGGATTGCTGTCATGATGATCCCCCGTCGAGCCTCTCGAACGGAACTATGATTTACATTTTTTCATCATGGAACCGAACCGCATCGCTGTTCCCACCTTAACCTACGTTACTTGATGAAGACAGGCAGCATTGGGAGCCGCCGATGGGACAAGCACAACCGTTTCGCGCCACCGCACTGATCGTCGAAGACGACCTCATGCAGAGGGAGATGCTCAGTCTTCTTCTCGAAGAAAGCGGCTACGACGTCATTCAGTGCGAGAGCGCCGAGGCGGCCGAGCTTGTGTTGGAGAAGAGCGCCGGCGCGCTCTGCCTGATGATGACCGACGTCCAGCTTGCCGGCCGCATGAACGGGGTCGAGCTCGCGCACGTCGCCAAGGACCGCAACCCCAGGCTCGACATCGTCGTCACCTCCGGCCGCCCCTTGATGCAGCCCCTGCCGAACGGCGCAAAGTTCTGGGCCAAACCCTGGGCGCCGCTCGACGTGCTGCGCGAGGCCGAGATCGCGCAGCTGTCCTGACGGTCGATCCCGCTGGGCCGGCTTTCGTGGTCCAGGGCGCGGTGATAAGGTCTGTCCATGACCTTGTCCTTCCTGCTCACCTCGCTGATCGTCGTCGCCTCGCCCGGCACCGGCGTGCTCTACACGCTGGCCGCCGCGCTGACCCGCGGCTCGCGCGCGAGCATCGCGGCCGCCTTCGGCTGCACCCTCGGAATCGTGCCGCACATGACGGCCGCGATGCTGGGGCTCGCTGCCGTGCTCCACACCAGCGCGCTGGCCTTCGCCGCGCTGAAATGGTGCGGCGTCGCCTATCTGCTCTACATGTCCTGGCAGGCCCTGCGCGAGACCGGGGCGCTGGCGGTCGACAGCGAGATCCGCGAGCGTTCGGTCGGCCGGGTGATCGTGACCGGCTTCCTGATCAACATCCTCAATCCGAAGCTGTCGATCTTCTTCCTGGCCTTCCTGCCGCAGTTCATCGCCGCGGACGAAGCCCATGTGCTGGCGCGGATGCTGGAATTGAGCGGCGCCTTCATGGCGATGACGTTTGCGGTGTTCGTGGTCTACGGGCTCTGCGCAGCCTCGGTGCGCGAGCGCGTCATCTCGCGCCCGCGCGTCATGGCCTGGCTGCGCCGGAGTTTTGCCGCCGGCTTCGCCGCGCTCGGCGCCAAGCTGGCGTTCGCGGAGCGATAGCTTTTCCAGCTAATAAAGGCCGGGCCAATAAAAAAGCGGGCCCTGCGCCCGCGATCTTCAAACTCACAACTTCTACCCGACGCCCGGGCGGAGCGAGCTCCACCCGGGCAAAGAATAAGAAGCCTCGTTACTTCTTCTTCGCTGCCTTCTTGGCCTTCTTCTTCGTCGCCTTCTTCGCCTTCTTCGCTTTCTTAGCCATAGGATCCTCTTCAGGGTTAATGGTGAAACGCGACACGAGGGATGCTCGGCGGAGGGCCAGCCTCGCAACATCCTCGACGACGAACTCAGCAGATTCGCGCGCCTCTGCCCCGCGCTGTCACATCCGTGTCATCGCGTTATCCACAGCTCAGATGCATTTTTGGGTGATTTTGGCTCGCGAATCCGCTCCGCCAGCATGCCTAACGATCCGACCATGCGCCGGCCGTTCATGAATCCAAAACCAAGGGCATGTTTTCGCGGATCGCAGTGAGACTCCGTTAAGCGCGACGGCCGCATTGTCTCCGCAAGAAAACGGGGACGGGGTCATGGACAGACAGCTGGCAGGGACGGAGGGCGCGGTGCTGCGCGCGCCGCGTGCGCCATGCTGAACGTGCCGACACTCTGGACCGTGTTCGTCGTCAACTTCCTGGCGCTCGGCCTGATCTGGGCCTACGTCACGCGCTCCTATCCGAAATTCGCGGCCGCGCGGTTCTGGATGGCATCGTGCTTCGTCGGCGCGATCGGCACGATGGCGGCCTTGATCCGCCTTTTTGTCGTCTCGCCTGTCCCGCTTCTGCTCGGAGCCGCCGGCGTCATCGCGGCGAGCTGCCTTGCCGCCATGGGCATTCAGCGCTTCTACGGCCGGCCGGTATCCTGGCGCGTCATGGCCGCCACCGGAATTCTCAGCCTCGGCGGCGTCGTGTTCTTCATGGTCGCATTCGATCACATGCAGCTGCGCATGCTCAGCTACTCGCTCGGTCAGGGACTGCCGCTGGCGCTGTCGCTGCGTTTGCTGCTGTGGCCGCCGGAAGGCCGCGCCAGCCCCGGAGCCCGGCTCTCCGGCATCGTCATCATCACCATCATCGCAATCTTCGCGGCACGTGCGATCGGCAATCTGCTCGGCGGCGATTTCTCGTCGGTCTCCGGAGGGCAGTCTCATGCCGTCATGGTGCTGGGTCTGCTGTTCCTGTCGATGACGCTCAATTTCGGCTTCCTCCTGATGGCGATGGACCGCCTGCGCAACGAGGTTGCCGACCTCGCGCTGCTCGACGATCTCACCGGTGTCGCCAATCGGCGGCACCTGGTGCAGCGGCTGGGTGAGGAATGCGCCCGCTCGGAGCGCAGCGGCGAGCCGTTCTCGCTGCTGGTGATCGATCTCGACGGCTTCAAGGCCGTCAACGACACCCATGGCCATGCCGCGGGCGATGCCTGCCTCCAGCACTTCACCCTGATGGCGCAGACGCGCTTGAGGCCCGGCGACATGCTCGCCCGCACCGGCGGCGACGAATTCTGCGTCGTGCTGCCGTCGTCGACCTTGCGCGAGGCGGCTGCGATCGCCCGCCGCGTGCTCGATGTCTGCCGCCAGGATGCCGTCAACTGCACCGGCGTCGACATCCCGATCGCGATCTCGATCGGGGTGGCGCAGTGGGACCGCGGCGTCGGGCAGTTTCCGGACCGGCTGATTGCGCATGCCGACCACGCCCTCTATGCGGCCAAGAAGAACGGCAAGAACGACTTTGCCGTCCACGATCCGGCGCCGCCGCTCATGCCTGACCCGATCGGTCCAGGCGAGGCCGTGCGCAAATTCGCGTAAGAGCATGCTAACGTCAGGTCCGCACCGGACCCGCATGATGATCTCTCGCCTGCTCGCGGCCGTTCTCGCCGCTGTCATTCTGATAGCCCCCGCCGCGGCGACCGACGCCGAGCTCGCAAAGCTCGCGCGCGCCTCCGGCACGCCCGACATTCCCGGTCTGAAGATGGTGTGGCTGGTGCCATGGGGCGATGTCGGCAACGCAAGACCCTGGCGCAACATCATCGTGCACCAGACCGAGGGACCTGCAGGCTCGGCGCGCGGCGGCGCCGAGGCGCAAGCGAAGAATCCCACGCGTCGCGGCGTCACATTGTGGGTCGAGACCGACGGCACCGTCTATTGGGCGGTCGCGGAAAACCTGGTGCCGACCCACGGCGACGGCGCCAACCGCAACGACAACAAGTACATCGACAACAAGCCGACCTATCGCCAGGTGGTGCGCGACAATTCGATCGGCGTCGAGTTCGCCGGCAACTATCCCGACGTCACCACGGGCCCGACCGCGGCGCAGGTCGCGGCGTGGAAGATCCTCGTCCAAATCCTGCGCGCGCGCTACGGCATCCCGCTCGATCACGTCTATGCGCACAACTGGATCGACTACAAGGACGCCCGCTATTGCGAAGGCTGCTGGCTCGCGACGCTGGCGCGGACATGGGGGGAGTAGAGGGCGCGCCGGCGGTAGTCTTTTCCCTTCTCCCCTTGCGGGAGAAGGTGGCGCGAAGCGCCGGATGAGGGGTATCTCTCCGCGAATGACGATGTGAGAGGCGTGCTCGCGGAGGCAACCCCTCACCCGTCTCGCTTCGCGAGCCACCCTCTCCCGCAAGGGGAGAGGGGAAAGCAGCTACACCGGCTCCGACATCCAGCCGAACAACCGCCGGATCAATCCCGGCCGCCGCGGCAGTTCCGGCGGGCCGTCCGCTGCCAGCACGCGCTTGAAGAAGTAGTCCAGGAACACCATGTCGTTCGGCTCGGTGACGGTGAATGTCTCGTCGCCGAAATAGACGCTGTAATTGAAGAAGAACGGACCCATCAGCGGGATCGTCGCGGTCGAGGCATAGTCCTTCGAGATCACGAACTCCGACGGCTCGAGCCCGTGGTCGCGCATCGCCTGCTCGACCAGCGGCAGCTTGCGCATGAACGGGGCGGAGAAGCCGCCGACGGTGGATTGCAGGATGATCGACACGGTCTGTGTCCGTTCTCTTGAGGCTGCCGGTCCGATGCTTTTGGTCGGTCGACCGGCAGAGCGGGTTCAAGATGCCTGGTCCGCGTCCCCGCGAACATGCCGCACCTCACATGCAAACAAAAAAGCCGGCGTTGCCGCCGGCTTTTCTGTCTCTTGTCGATCCGCCAATCTCTGGCGCCAAAAACCTCGCGCTTAGAGCGCGGCTTCCAGCGCGGCCTGTTCGGCCTTTGCGATCGTGCCCTTGACCGCGGACTGCACCTTCTCGAAGGCGCGGACCTCGATCTGGCGGACGCGCTCGCGCGACACGCCGAACTCGGCGGCAAGGTCTTCCAGCGTCATCGGCTCGTCGGCGAGGCGGCGCGCCTCGAAGATGCGGCGTTCACGCGGGTTGAGCACGCCCATGGCGCCGTTCAGGGCGTCACGGCGGTGATCATACTCCTCGTGCTCGGCCAGCATGGCTTCCTGGTTGGGCGAATTGTCGACCAGCCAGTCCTGCCATTCGCCGGCTTCGCCGTCGTCGCGGATTGGTGCGTTGAGCGACGCGTCGCCACCGAGGCGGCGGTTCATGTCGACCACGTCCTGAGCCGTGACGCCGAGACGCTTGGCAATGATGGCCACCTGGTCGGGGCGGAGATCGCCTTCGTCCAGCGCGGAAATCTTGCTCTTCGCCTTGCGCAGGTTGAAGAACAGCTTCTTCTGGTTCGCGGTGGTGCCCATCTTCACGAGCGACCACGAACGCAGGATGTACTCTTGAATCGACGCCTTGATCCACCACATCGCGTAGGTGGCGAGACGGAAGCCCTTCTCGGGCTCGAACCGCTTCACCGCCTGCATCAGGCCGACATTGCCTTCCGAGACGACCTCGGAGATCGGCAGGCCGTAGCCGCGATAGCCCATGGCGATCTTGGCCACGAGACGGAGATGGCTGGTGACGAGTTGGTGCGCGGCGTCACGATCATCATGCTCGCGCCAACGCTTGGCGAGCATGTATTCCTGCTGGGGTTCCAGCATCGGAAACTTGCGGATCTCGCCGAGGTAACGGGAAAGGCCGGATTCGCCATTCAGGACCGGCAGGGTAGCTGTACGGGCCATAGTGCGCCCTCCAAACAGGTTCAGGCCCCCGATAGCGGCGGGCCAGGCAGACGACCGCTTGGTTAAAGCCGATCGGTGCTGCGATGTTCCGCGTTGGTCTTCAACGCAAGCGCAATATACTCCATCGGGAGGCAAAAAGGGAAGGATTGCTGACGTCACGTCCCCGTGTGGCAGCTATAACTTTTTGTAATGTAAAGCATTTCTGAAGCGGCCTGCGTCATAGCGCCGCTTTCAGGGCCCCCTGAAGGAGAAGCAAATCCTCCGGCAGAGGCGCTTCCCAGTGGAGTAATTCTCCCGTCCTCGGGTGCTCCAATACCAGCAAGTAAGCGTGCAGGGCCTGCCGGCCCAGCGCGGTCAGAACGGCCTGCGACTCAGGGCCCAGCTGGTTTGCCTTGGTCTTGAAATGCGGGCCATAGACAGCATCGCCCATCAGGGGGTGGCCGATATGGGCGAGGTGGACGCGGATCTGGTGGGTGCGCCCGGTCTCGAGCTCGCAGGCCAGCAGCGCCGCGATCGGTTTGCCGTCGCGTCCGGCAAAACTCTCCAGAAGCTCCCAATGCGTCACCGCCTCGCGGCCGCCCTGGCGCACCGCCATCTTCTCGCGCGCATGCGGGTGGCGGTCGATCGGCGCGTCCACGGTGCCGCGATGGCGGCCCGGCAGCCCCCAGGCGAAGGCCATATAGCCGCGCCGCATCGGCCCGGTGCGGCCGTGATCGGCGAATTGCGCGGTGAGCGAGGCATGCGCGAGGTCGTTCTTGGCGACCACCATCAACCCCGTGGTGTCCTTGTCCAGCCGGTGCACGATGCCGGGCCGGCGCACCCCGCCGATGCCCGACAGCGATGAGCCGCAATGGGCGATCAGCGCATTCACCAGCGTGCCGGTTTCGTGGCCCGCCGCGGGATGCACCACAAGCCCTTTCGGCTTGTTGAGGACGACGATGTCGTCGTCCTCGAACACGATGTCCAGCGCGATATCCTCGCCTTTCGGCTCCGGCGCGGCCGCTTCCGGCACGTCGATTGTGATCGTATCGCCGGATGCGACGTGATAAGCGGGGTCCCGGATCGCGGCGTCCCTGAGGCTCACCGCGCCCGCCAGAATCAGGGCTTTCAGCCTCGATCGCGACAGCTCGGCAAGGTGCAGCGCCAGCACGCGGTCGAGCCGGGTCGAGCCCTCGGAGCCTTCGACCACGACCTCCAACCTTTGCGCAGAGCCAGAATTTTCCATGACGACGTCTGATACCGTTGTTCCCGAACCGAGCCCCGAGCAGGCCGCGATTTTCGCGCGGGTGCGGCGGATGATGCTGATTGCGGGGCTGACCACGGCGCTGGCCATCTGCGCCGTGCTGATCGCCGTGGGCTACCGCCTTTTCAAGTCCGAGGGAAGGGCGCCCGAGCCAGCAGGCGATGTGACCGCGACCCTGCCCAAGGGCGCCAGAATCGTCTCGACCGGCGTCGCCGGCGACCGGCTCGTGATCACGATCGACATCGGCGGGGTCACCGAGATCCGCACCTTCGACGCCCATACCTTGAGGCCGGCCGGAAAGCTGAAATTCGCCAATGAGCCGTAAGGCGGGGGCTGGAGCGCGGAACCCGCCTCATCCGTCGTCCTGGCGAAAGCCAGGACCCATAACCACCGAACCCGGTTACGTGAACGAGTTCGTTGCTCGGGTTCGCCTTAACCATACGCATCCGGGGTAATGGGTCCTGGCCTTCGCCAGGACGACCCAGATGGACCTTTGAACCCCTCGATCCCCGCTTGCCGCCGGCAAAATTCGAGGCTATGTCCTCTCCCTCACGCTCCCTTCGTCTAGCGGTTAGGACGCGGCCCTCTCAAGGCTGAAACAGGGGTTCGATTCCCCTAGGGAGCGCCATATCTAGCGACGCCTTTTGTTTTTGCAGAAGTTTTCTGCGGATTTGTCCCACCCGCTTTGCTGGTGGGACAGCGTATGTTCAGGTTGTAACCTCAACCGCCCGCAATAGCTCGCGGCCCAAAGCCGTAGCGGCGATGAATCGGAAGTTGGGTGATTCCTCTGCGGACGATCCACGCCGAGCCAGTCCGATTTCCACCAAATGTTCAAGCGAAACGGTCACCTCGTCGGGGGTATGTCTAAGACTACCCAAAAAAACTTGGAGTGCTTTGGTATCCGCCATCGACTGCTTCACCAATTCGCGGAGCGTTACGGCGTCTAACGGGTCCATCAACTTCACCACCGTTATAAACTGCAAACGGAAGGTCTGGGACATTCTAGGATTGGCCGCGGCCGCCAACAGTGCAGCCCAAAGGTCTTGCAACCCGTCCCGGCTTTCGTCAGCAGCGGCAACCATTATTGGGATCGCGAGCGAAGGCGGAGCGTCTGGCTCCTTCACGCCTTCATCTTCAAGGCGCTTTTTCGCTTTCTCAACGACGCGACATAAATTTTCTGCGCGTCTCACTTTGAGGTAATCGCCGCCGAGGTAACCCACGATGTCTTGTGGAAGAGTCCCGAATGTCTCCTTTAAGAACCCGCCAACGCCTTGAAGCGTTTTGAGAGCTTCTTGAATGGCCTTGGCTTGTTCATCCGAAATTGGGATGATTTCATTCGTCATATGTTCCTCACCATGGGATTACGGTGACAGTGCACCAAACTCATGCCACCCTCATGCCGCCTTGTAAGCCGAGATCTTCTTGATCTGTGGTGCGAGCACGTCTTCGGCCGTTTCGAGGTCGAAACGCGCCTGCATGTTCATCCAGAACGCAGCGCCGGTCTTGAAGAACTTGCCGAGGCGGAGCGCAGTGTCGGCAGTAACAGGCTTTTCTTCGCGCGCATTCGCTCGATCCGGGTGCGGGGCACGTTCAGGGCGGCCGCGACCGCGTACGGCGTCAGTTTCAGCGGAACGAGAAATTCTTCACGCAGGATTTCGCCGGGATGTATCGGCGGAAGTTTCCTTGGCATCTATGAACTCCTGACCGGCAACAACCTCGCCCGACTATTCAACGCTTCCGTGGGCTCCGCGCACATATCGCGCCTCCACGTCCGTCGCAAACTACCGTAAATAGCTGGATTTTGTAACAAGGACCGGCTCTCAGGCGGCAAGCTGCCTGTCGGGCAACACAGCCGAAGTCCGTCAACCCCTCTCCGCAAAAATATTCCGCTTTACCGAAATTCGGAAATGTCGTATGTGCCGTCCATCCCAGCCCACAAAAGGGGCGGTCGTACGTCGTCACGAACGCGGGTTGGGAGTTGCGGTGGACGCGGGCGGCGTTAAAGGCGGGCTTGTGCGTGCAGGGCGAGATGAACCTCGTGAGCATGGCACGAACCGCATCGACGGACGGCGCCGAAGCCCTGCGAAGCCTCTTGGCGAAGCAGGGTAGCTCGCGTACGGCGAAACCGTGTGGTCCTGGCCGTCGTTGCTACGGTCAAGCCTTTGCGAAGGCGTCAGCGCGTCAACCGGCGCGGTGCCGTGAATTTCGCGGAGGTGACGGAGGCAAGAAGGAACTCGTCTCCGGGGAGAGCGCGGCATAGGCCGTCAAACCATCGCGCAGGGAAGGCCTGGTCTCGGCTGCCCTGTGTCTCCCCTGTGCATTGCGTGTGCAATCAGTTCGCATGGGGGTTTTTATGGGTGCCAGCCGGCGCCCGGTCTTCCCTGCGCCCTTTCCTTTCGGAGGGGGTGAAGCGAGAAGCATAGCTCGGGCAAATTCTGCCGCGAGAGCGCGAGCGCGTGTCCGCGACCCGCATGTGAATTGACCTCCCTTTCGAGCCTTCCTTGCGAGCCTTGCTTGCGAGCATGATGCGTCGGCATCGGTGGAGGTGGTCGTTGCTCCCGGAATCTGCCTTGATGCGAGCTCAGCGTGAGGGAGTGACGATATGAGCGGCTTGGTGATCTCTGGCGGTCGGGTGGTGGATCCCGCCAGCGGAATGGACGCCATCGGGGATGTGGCGGTAGTGGACGGCAAGGTCGCCGCGGTCGGAACGGGGCTCGGCAGCTCCGAGCGGGTGATCGACGCGACCGGGCTCGTGGTCGCGCCCGGCTTCATCGACCTGCACGCGCATGGCCAGTCGCTCCCCGCCGATCGCATGCAGGCGTTCGACGGCGTCACGACGACGCTCGATCTCGAAGCCGGCGTGCTGCCGGTCGGGTCCTGGTATGAGCGCCAGGCGCGGAAGGGACGCGTGCTGAACTACGGCGCCGCGACCAACTGGGCTTTCGCGCGCATCGGCGCGATGACGGGCTCCAATGCGGAGAGCTCGCTGGAGGCGTTCGGCAATGCCATGCGCGATCGCCGCTGGATGGACAACGTGGCGAGCGATGCCGAGGTCGCCGGCATTCTGGAGCGCCTTTCGCGCGGCCTGAACGAGGGCGGCATCGGCATCGGCATCTTGAATGCCTATGCCCCGGGCGCCGGGGTGCAGGAGCTGACCGCGGTGTGCCAGCTCGCCGCCGCGCAGGACGTGCCGACCTTCACGCATGTCGCCTACATGTCGCGGGTCGACCCCGAGAGCGCGGCGGAGGCCTATATCCGCCTGATCGGCTATGCCGGCGCCACCGGCGCGCACATGCACATCTGCCATTTCAACTCGTCGAGCAAGACCGACGTCGAGCGCTGCCGCGTGCTGATCGCGAAAGCGCAGGCCCAGGGCCTGCCGATTACGGTCGAGGCCTATCCCTACGGCACCGGCTCGACCGTGCTGGCGGCGGCGTTCTTCAGCGACCCCGAATTCGTCGAGCGCAACGGCACCGGTTACGATTCCGTGCAGCGGGTCACCGACGGCCATCGCTTCAGCGATCGCGAGGAGCTCCTGAAGGCGCAGGCGGAAGAGCCGTCCTCGCTGGTGCTGTGGCACATTCTCGACACCGAGAACAATGCGCATCACCGCGACCTCCTCGACATGTCGGTGCTCTATCCCGGCGGCGCCATCGCCTCCGACGCGATGCCGTGGACGACGTCGGACGGCAAGACCTACACCGGCGATGCCTGGCCGCTGCCGGACGACGCCACCTCGCATCCGCGCTCGGCGGGCTGCTTCACCAAATTCATCCGCGAATGGGTACGCGAGCGCAAGACCGTGTCGCTGCTCGAAGGCGTGCGCAAATGCGCGCTGATCCCGGCGGAGATCCTGTCGCAGAGCACGCCCGCGATGCGCGCCAAGGGCCGGCTCGCGAAGGATGCCGATGCCGACATCGTCGTGTTCGACTACGAGAAGCTCTCGGACCGCGCGACCTTCACGGCGATGAACCGCCCCTCCGAAGGCGTGCGGCATCTCGTGGTCAGCGGCCAACCGCTGATCACAGATGGTGTGTTGGACGTCGCGGCGCGGCCCGGCCGTCCCGTGCGCCGCCCCGTCGTTCGGGGCTGAGACATGCCGGTCCCCATTCTCCTGGTGACGGGTTTCTTGGGGGCCGGCAAGACCACGGTCGTCAACCATCTGCTGGCGCATGCGGAAGGGCGGCGGATCGCCGCTGTGGTCAATGATTTCGGCGCGATCAACATCGATGCCGAGCTGATCGCGGGCGCGAGCGACGGCGTGGTCAGCCTCGCCAATGGCTGCATCTGCTGCTCGCTCGAAGGCGACCTGCTGCGCACGCTCGCGACGCTGCTGCGGCGTGATCCGAAGCCGGAATACATCGTCATCGAGACCAGCGGCGTCGCCGATCCCGCCGAGATCGTGCGTAACTTGATGGATCCCGTGATCCTGCGCGAGGCGCCGCTGGAGACGGTGCTCTGCGTGATCGACGCGGCGACGCCCCCGGGCGCCCTGGACGATGCGCTGCATCGTTCGCAGCTGCGCGTCGCCGACATCGTGGCGCTGAGCAAGCTGGATCTGGCGGACGAGGGCGCGGGCGGGCGGATGCGCGAGGCCATCCGCGCGCAGCGCGTTCCTGCCGTGGTGGTCGATGCGCAGCACGGCGAGATTCCGTCCGCCCTGCTGTTTCCCGCAACCGTCGACCGCGCGCCGCCGCTACGCGAGCCCGGACCGAAACGTCCGGCAGAGCAACGCTTCGAAACGCTGAGCTGGACCTCGGAACGTCCGATCTCGCTGCCCCGCCTGCAGCAGGCGATCGGCCAGCTTGCGCCAAAACTCGCGCGGGCAAAGGGCCTGTTCGAGACCGTCGAGCAGCCCGGGCGCCAGATGGTGTTTCAATTCGCCGCCGGCCGCGCCACGCTGGCGCCTGGCGAACTGCCGACGCCGGGCGTGCCGCGTGCGCGGATCGTTTTCATCGCCGAGCTCGGGGTGCTCTCGAAGGCCGAACTCGACGGGATCATGGAGACGTGCGTTGCCGGTGGATAGCCTGCTTCGAGCGAGGCATGTCAGGTCAAATCGCGCAACACCTGACCGCGCGTTGCCTCAGTTCTCTACCGGCAATCCGTCGCCGTGCACATACCAGTCTGCGCGTGAGGTCCACTGGGCATGCCGGTCGGGCGTCGCGCCCAGCGGCTCGTCGAACGCGCCGGCGTGGATGATCGCTTCGCGTCCGCTGCGCGTCAGATGCGGCATCGGGCTGCCGCAGGTCCTGCAGAACGCCGTCGCGAAGCTTCGTGCATTGGGCAGATCGAAGCGCGCGACGGATGTTTCTCCGTGCAGCCAGCGCAGCGCCCCCGCCGTCACGATCACCTCGCAGGCATGCGCGGCTCCGGTTGCCTTGCGGCAGCGTGAGCAATGGCAGTTGAGGAATCGATCGAACGGCCCCTCGACCTCGAACGCAACCTCGCCGCACAGGCAGCTTCCCCGAAATGCGGCCATCTCACTCCCCCTCCGGCTCGGTCGGCTTCTCGGCGGTTTCGTCGGCGTGAACCGGTGGAGCGCCGTGCGCGCCGCGCAGCCGAATCATGGTGTCGATCACGTCGACCTCGATCTTCAGCATGTCGAGATCGCGCGTCATCTCGCGCATCTCCTGGCCCTTGCGCGCCAGTTCCTCGGAGACGTCGACCGCCATCTTGCGCTCGGTGACGCTGCCTTGCGTGTTGACGAACAGCTTGGCGCGCATCCATTCGAGCCGCGCCCGCTGGGTGTCACGCTCGAACTTCTTTTCCGCGTAGCGCCGCCGCGCCTCCGCGTAGGCACCGATCAGCGCGGTCTCCGGCAGGCTCCACAATTGCTCCACCGACATGGTCATGCCGCTCACGTCCCCGGTTCGGCTTGGAGGAGGTGTACTCCGCAGCCCATCAGATCCCTCCGGCCGGCAATTCTCAAGAGGGCGTCAGCGGTTTCGGCAAACTCAAGCGAATTGTGCGATGCCGTTTCCAACGGACCAGTTCGCCGCCGGCGCGTCGAGTACGTTCACGAACACGTCCTCGGGCCGGATGCCCGGGTTCTCGCCGAGAAGGTCCGCAATCCGGCGGTACAGCGCCTTTTTTTCCTCGGGGGTGCGCGAGGCGAACACGGTGATCTGGATCAGCACGGCGTCGTCGCTGCGCGTGACGCCGTAGGCATTGCCGCAGCGGAAGTTCGCGGGCGAAAGCTCGCTGATGGTCATGAACTCATCGCCTTCGGGGACGTTCAGGGTCTCGCGCATGGCGCGATAGAGGCCGTCGAGGATCGCCTGCCGGTAGGCTTCCGGTTTTCCGGCGCGCATCGAGATGTGGAGGAGAGGCATCGCGAATTCCTCGTTGACGAAAGGGCGCATTGGCCCCAGCTTGTTTTTAACACCGCGTCAAGAAATCATGTTGTTGACAGAGTGTCAAATACAGCCTGACGGGAGCAAAGCTTGAGGCCGCGCGAGTTCGACCACGACGACGTCCTGCGCATCGCATTCGACCAGTTCTGGCGCAAGGGCGTCCGCGGCACCTCGCTGTCGGACATCGCGCGCGACGCCGGTGTCCAGCGCGGCAGCCTCTACAATGCGTTCGGCAGCAAGGAGGCGCTGTTCCTCCAGGCCTATGAGCGCTACGCGGGCGATTATTTCCTTGCGCTGCAAAAGGCGCTCGCCGCGGGCAGCTTGCGAAAGCGCCTCACCGCGTTCTTCGACCTGACCATCACAAATTTCCGCTCCGGCTCGCCGCCGCGCGGATGTCCGACCACGCGCGGCTTGATGGAACTCGGCGCGGCCGAAGGCGAGGGGCTGGACGAGGAGGCGCGGCAAGCCTTCGCGAACCTCATCTCGCGCATCACCGTTCTGGTTCAGGAGACCTTGTCGGCGGGTGCGGCGCGCGGTGAATTCAACGGCAATTCCGCGGCCGCAGCGCTGCACATCATCACGGTGACGCGCGGCCTCGCCGTGCTCGAACGTGCCTTCGGCAATGAGCCTCAGCTCCGCAAGAT
Organism: Bradyrhizobium sp. WSM4873; assembly: GCF_055811355.1. Taxonomy (NCBI): domain Bacteria; kingdom Pseudomonadati; phylum Pseudomonadota; class Alphaproteobacteria; order Hyphomicrobiales; family Nitrobacteraceae; genus Bradyrhizobium; species Bradyrhizobium sp. WSM4873. Next base: position 184,944 of record NZ_JBVVPS010000009.1, read on the forward strand.
CGCGTCCCACACCATCGATCTCGTGCTCGGCAAGAAGGGCGGCTAGGTGTCAGCAGACCGCGAGCGCGTTGACCGCCCGCGTCGTCACGGTCTCGTTCTCGCTGCCGACAAACTGGCAGACGGCGGATTCGAGCTCACCCGCCTGGCTGCCGCGCGCCACCGCCAGCAGCCGCATCAATTCCGCCTCGTCCTTCGACAGGCGCCGGCACGATGGCGGCATGAAGCACAATTGGCAGGGCCGGCCGCTACGCAGGATTCTGACGAGCGCGGCAACGCGTGCGACCAGCAGCGGGCTATCGGCGATGCCAGGCGCCTCGTCGGCAAGGCGATAGGCGGCCTCCCAGCAATCGGACGCGCCGGTCGCATAGGCGGCAGCGATGAACCGGAACAGCGAGAGCGTGACGCGGCCAAAATCATCGTAGCTCTCGACGTCAGGCCGCGTCGCAAGCGCGGCCCGGAGCGGACAGAGCCGCGCCTGGCCGGCTTCCGTGACGGGCACAAAGCCGGAACTATCATGCATCATGTGCGATCCCGGTCAGTGCAACGTGGGGCTTCCGACCAGCCAGCTCTTCATCGCCATCGTCCGGTCATGGGCGAGAGACGGAACGTGCCGGGCGGGCAGGATGAGACCCGCCATGCGGAAGATCGTTGCAAGCCCCCGCACGGGTGCGAGAGCCCAATCGGCGCCGACAGGCGGCAGCCAGCATTCGAACTGCTCGCGCGCGATATCGTCGCGCTCTTGCTGCGCGGCGACGATTGCTCGCAATATGCCGTGCTCGCTGTCGGACATGCGCGGGCAGGTCGGGCAGTGCACCGCGATGGCCGTATGCGCCGTGCAGGCAAAGATCTCGATGATGGATTCCAGCGAAGGCACGGCGTCGCCCACGCGAAAGTGGTCGTAGACTTGCTGGATATCGGCCGAGGTCGGAACAGCGCTTCCGCTGCGGGCCTTGGCCCGAAATCCCCAAATGAAGAGCCGCTCCGCTGCGCTCAGCGCCGGAAGGTCGAGGGATCCTGTCGATGTTGATTGATGCATTGAGCCTCTGGCCTCCGGCTGCGCCCATGCCCGGCTGGCGCTCATGATCTGCGCCGATCGTTCCGTCAGAGCCCCCTGCAAGTCAACGCTCGGAGGGGCGATGTCGAGGTCTTCTAGTTTTGAAGAGTTCGCATCTTGGATGCAGCCCGCGTCGTGAACCTGCGAGGCCGTCCGCGGCATGCCGGTAGGATCCTACGGAATCCTGCGGGGGTTGGGGGAACCCGAATGCTTAAAGCTTTGCTAAGGGAAGCGGGATAAACTGGCATATCAGCCCTTCCAATTCTTGCGAGCACCGATGTTTTTCTCCCGCATCAGTTTCAAGCTGGTTCTGATTGTCGGCATCAGCCTTCTCGGCATGATCGCGCTGGCGCCGATCGCGCTCTCGACCCTGCGCGCGCAGATGATCGCGGACCGTGAGGCCAAGACGCAGCACATGGTCGATGTCGGCTACGGCATTCTGGCGCACTACCAGAAGCTCGAAAGCGAGGGAAAACTCCCACGCGAGCAGGCCCAGGCCGGCGCGATCGCCGAGATCAAAAGCCTGCGCTACGACAAGGTCGAGTATTTCTGGCTGAACGACATGACCCCCAAGATGGTCATGCACCCGATCAAGCCCGAGCTCGACGGCAAGGATCTCGCCGGGATGAAGGATCCGTCCGGCAACGCGCTGTTCGTCGGCTTCGTCGACGTCGTCAAGAAGCAGGGCGCGGGCTTCTACAGCTACCTCTGGCCGAAGCCCGGCTTCGACCAGCCGGTCGGAAAAATCTCCTATGTGAAGGGCTTTGCGCCCTGGGGCTGGATCATCGGCACCGGTATCTATCTCGACGACGTCGATGCCGTCTTCCGCCAGAATGCGATGACCTTCGCCGTGGTGTGCCTGGTCGTGTTCGTGCTCGTGCTCGGCGCCTCCTTCGTGATCGGCCGCAGCGTGACCCGGCCGCTGGCGAAGATCACCGCGCTCACCGATCGCCTCGCCGCCGGCGACAGCGCGTTCGACGTGCCCCATACCGATCGTCGCGACGAGATCGGCGGGCTCGCCAAGGCGCTCGCCGTGTTCAAGGACAATGCGTCGGCGGTCGGCCGGATGCACGCCGAACAGCAGGAGACGAAGCAGAAGGCCGACGAGGAGAAGCGCAAGACGATGACCGATCTCGCCGGCAAGTTCGAGGCGAACGTTCAGGCCGTCGTCCGCGACGTCTTCAACGAGGCGCGCGCGATGCAGCAGGCCGCGCAGGGCATGTCCGAGACCGCCAACAAGGCGACCGACCGCGCGAGCTTCGTCGCCACCGCCTGCCAGCAGGCTTCGAGCAACGTGCAGACGGTGGCCTCCGCCGCCGCGCAGCTGTCGTCCTCGATCACCGAGATCAGCCAGCGCGTCGCGCAGGCTGCAACCGTGGCCGACAAGGCCGCTGCCGACGGTCAGCGCACCAACGACACCGTGCAGGGGCTGGCGGCGGCCGCGCACAAGATCGGCGAGGTCATCGACCTCATCAACCAGATCGCCTCGCAGACCAATCTGCTCGCGCTCAACGCCACCATCGAGGCGGCGCGCGCCGGCGAGGCCGGTAAGGGCTTCGCGGTGGTGGCAAGCGAAGTGAAGTCGCTGGCGAGCCAGACCGCGAAGGCGACCGACGAGATCGGCGCGCAGATTACCGCGATCCAGGCCGAGACCAACCAGGTCGTCGGCAACATCGAGAGCATCCGCAGCACCATCATGGAGGTCAACGAGATCTCCTCGTCGATCGCCGCAGCGGTCGAGGAGCAGGGCGCCGCGACCGCGGCGATCGCTCACAGCGTACGCGAGGCCGCCTCCGGCACCGACCAGGTTTCGCAGAACATCTCGGGTGTGACGGATGCGACTGCGGAGACCGGCCAGGCCGCCGGCCTGGTGCTGCAATCGAGCGGCCGGCTGTCGCAGAAGCTGCAATCGCTGGAAGACGAGGTCAGCGCTTTCGTTGCGGGGGTGCGGGCGGCCTAGCGCGCCACCGCACGAAATGCGCCGCGATGTCGGCGCGTGTCGCGACCCAGACCCGACCATCGAGCCGCGCAAGCTCGGCGAGAATGGCCTTCACGGCACGGAAGCGCGCCGGCCGGCCGCAAATGCGCAGGTGAAGGCCGATCGACAGCATCGCGGAGCGGCCGCGTTCGGCTTCCTCGGTCAGCGTCGCGAGCGCGGCGCTGACATAGTTTGGAAAATCCTCCGGCTGCACAAAGCCGTTGGGGTGGAAGAACTTCATATCGTTGGTGTCGAAGCCGTAGGGCAGGATCAGCATCGATCCCTTTGGTGACCCGCTCCAATAGGGCAGGTCGTCATCGAGTGCATTGGAATCGTAGGCGAAGCCGAGTTCGATCAGGATATCACGCGTCCAGGCGCTCTGGCTGCCGCGCGTCATGAAGCCGACTGGTGTGACGCCGGTCGCACGCGTAATGACGTCGCGCGTCTTCTCGATGTCGCGCCGCTCGGTCTCGGCATCGCCATAGAGCGCGTGCGGCAGCCAGCGCCAGCCGTGCACCGCGGGCTCGTGCCCGGCTTCGACCGCGGCACGCGCAAGGTCCGGCACGCGCTCGACGGCACGGCCGCACATCATGAAGGTTGAGCGGACATTGGCATGCGTGAAGGCGTCGAGGAAGCGCCACAAGCCCACGCGCATGCCGTAGTCGAACACCTGCTCCTGCACGAGATCGCGAATGCCTGGCGGCGATTTCGAGGCGACCTCCCCGTAACGTTCCGTTTCCGCGTCGCCCTGCTCCACGGCGAGCTCGGCGCCTTCCTCGAAATTCACCACCAGCGACACCGCGACACGGGCGCCGTTGGGCCAGACGACATCGGGGCGTGCCCGGCCATATCCGCGAAGGTCGCGTTCGATCGGCATGGTCAGCGGTTCCCGATCTGACGGCTGATGCCGCCGAAGATTTCCGCACAGACGAGACCGGCCAACGTCACGAGTACGATGACGCCGGAGACGGCGGCGACGCGCACATCGAGGCTGCCTTCGAGGATCGCCCAGAGCTTGATCGGTAGCACTTCGGTGCGTGCGTCGGCCAGGAACAGCGACACCGGAACATTGTCGAACGAGGTCAGGAACGCCACAAAGCAGCTCGCCACGATGCCGCGGCGGATCAGCGGCAGCGTGACGCGGCGGAAGGTGTACCAGTGGCTGGCGCCAAGGCTGAGCGAGCAGGTGATCAGCACCGGATTGAGCTGCTGCACTGACGCCCCGACCATCCGGATCACGAAGGGCACGCAGATGATGGTGTGGCCGAGCACCAGCGTCGCCGCCGACAGGCGGATGCCGAGCAGATTGAAGACCAGCAGCAGCGACAGGCCGAAGGCCATGGCAGGTAGCACCATCGGTGACATGAACAGCGCATCGAGTGCGCGCGCGATCTTCAGCCGGCTGCGCGCGAGCCCAAGCGCTGCTGCGCCGCCCAGCACCGCGGAGAGGATCGTCGCCGCCGCCGCGACCTTGAGACTGGTCAGCGCAGGCTCGATGATTTCCTGCGATTGCAGCAGCTCGACATACCAGCGCAGCGACCAGCTCGGCGGCGGAAATCTCAGCGTGATGCCGCCGGTGAAGGAAATGATGACGACGACCAGCGTCGGCGCCAGCAGCAGCAGCATGCCGAAGCCAGTGATCGTTCCGACGACGGCGGAATAGGCGCGGTCGACGAGGCTACGCTGCATCGACGCCTCGCACGTAGCGGCGGGACAGCGCGCCGATGGCGAAGACGATGCCGGTCACGGCCAGCGTGAAGATCAGCGACAGCGCGGCCGAGAACGGCCAGTCCTGCACGCCGACCGCCTGCTGGTAGATATAAGACGGCATCAGGATGATGCGTCCGCCGCCGACCAGCGTCTGGGTGATGAAGGCGGTCGCAGCCGCCGCGAAGACGAGGAGCCAGCCGGCAATCGCGCCCGGCAGCGTCAGCGGCAGGATGACCGTGATGAAAATGCGCGCGCGACTCGCGCCAAGCCCTTCCGCCGCCCGTGTCAGATTGCCGTCGAGCCGCAGCAGGCTGTTGATGACAGGCAGAGCCATCAAGGGAAGCTGGATTTGGGTCAGCGCCAGAACCATGCCCTCCCAGGTGTAGAGCAGCCGGGCCGGCGCCTGCCAGAACCCGAGTGACAGCATCGCCGAGTTGATGATGCCGTCGCGGCCGAGGATGACGATCCAGGCAAAGGTGCGCACCACCGTGCTGGTCAGGAGCGGCAGCATGATCAGGAAGGTGATCAGCGTGCGCATGAACGCGCCGCTCGCGACGTAGACCAGCGCGAGCGGATAGGCGAGGACCAGCGCCGCCAGCGCGACCTCGGCGCCGAGCCACAGCGTGTCCGTCAGCACCCCGAGGCTGAACGGGTCGGACAGGAAACGAAGATATTGGACCAGCGACAGGCCCGAGAATTGTGGATCGCGGAACAGGCTGACCAGCACAAGCGCGGCCAGCGGCAGCACGAAGGCTGCAAGAAACAGCACTGCCAGCGGAGCCACCGGCAGCAGCTGTCTTGATGCGCTCGTGCCGGCCGGTGCCATCTAGATCTTCACTTCCTTGCTGAAGCGGGTGATCCATTCGCCGCGCTGCGCCTGGAATTTGGTCCAGTCGAGCAGCACATTGCTGGCGACGAGGTCGTCGACGCTCTTGGCAACGGTGAGGTTTGCGCCGGTCAGCGGCACCTTGCCGTTAGTGGGCATCATCACCCAGGGCGAAGCTTCCAGCCCCTTCTGCGTCTCGACCGACATCACCGTGTCGAGATAGTCCAGCACCGCCTTGGGGTCCTGATTGTTCTTCACGATCTGCGCGCTGGTGCGGATCACGACCGCGCCGGACTTCGGTTTGGCGAAGGCGATGTCGACGCCCTTGGCGGCGAGCAACGCCACGTTGTTCCAGAAATTGAAGGCGATATCGATCTCGCCCTGCTGGAACAGCGCAGCCAGTGCGCCGGGCGAAGCCGCGATCGCGCCGACATTCGGCAGCAGCTTCTTGATGGCCTCGAAGGCCGGCTCGATGTTGGTTTCGGAGCCGCCGTTGAGCTTCGCGATCTCGACCATGAAGGCGGTGCCGAGGCTCGAGCCGAGCCCGGTGATGCCGACGCGCCCCTTGTATTCCGGCTTCCACAGATCCTCCCACGAGGTCGGCGGCGTCGTGATCTTCTTCGGGTTGTAGGCGATGCCGATCAGCTGACAGGTGATGACCGGCGCGTAACCGTCAGGATGACGGAATGCGCTTGGAACGTCGGCAAAGGATTTCGACTGCTCGACCGGGAATTTTTCCAGGACGCCGCTCGCAATCGCGGGGATCAGCGGCCCCTCGTCGAACAGTACCACGTCGAAGGGCGGCGCGTTGCGCGAGGCCTGGATCTTGCCGATCTGGTCGACGCCGAGCAGCGGCGTGAAGGTGACGCTGCTGTCGCTGGCTTTCTTGAAAGCGGGCCCGACCACCGAGCGGAAGGCTTCGTCAAAGCTGCCCGGATAGGTCGTGGCCACGATCGAGGAGGCGGCGCACGACGTTGTCGGCCATCCCCAGCTTGCCGCCGCAAGAGCGGCCGAACCTGAGGCGAGCAGCGATCTCCGGGATAGACTCATGTCAAGCACTCCTTTGCTGATCGGTTGGGACGCCGTCGACCGGCGTGCTGAAAATGCTGACGCGCGAGACGTCGGATACGGCGAGCCAGGCGGTCGATCCTGTCTGCACTTTCGCGATGCCGGCCGCGCGGGCCTGGCTGATCTTCACGGCCTCACCGCTCGCAGTGATGCCTTCGGTGACGCTGACGGCGCCGAGCGGCACGGTGGCGCGGATCGTGATGGGAATGGCGCCGGGTTGTTCCGCCGCGCCGAACGCGATGTTCTCCGGCCGGACCGAGATCGTCACCGGGGTGCCGCGTCGGCGCTGCGCGGAACGGCCGAGGTCGATCTCGGGCCCTGAGTCCAGCTGCACGCGATCCGTCTCGGTGACGGTGCCGCGCAAGAGATTGGTGTGGCCGATGAAGCTCGAGATGAACAGGCTTGCCGGGCGGTCGTAGAGTGCGTCGGGGCTGTCGATCTGTTCGATGCGTCCGTTGTTGAGCACGACGATGCGGTCGGCCATCGACAGTGCCTCCTCCTGGTCGTGCGTGACGATGATGGACGTGACGCCAAAGGTCTTGAGCAGGCTCTTGATCTCGATCTGCATGTCGAGGCGCAAATTCTTGTCGAGTGCGGAGAACGGCTCGTCGAGCAGCACGAGGCCCGGATCGATCGCAAGCGCACGCGCCAGCGCCACGCGCTGCTGCTGTCCGCCGGACAGCTCTCCCGGAAGCCTTCGCGCGTACGATGTCATCTGCGCAAGGCCCAGCATCTGCTCGACCTTGGCTGCGACCGCCACGTTCGGTGTCTTGCGCGCCCGCAATCCGTACGCGACGTTCTCGAATACGGTGAGATGCGGAAACAGGGCATAGTTCTGGAACACCATGCCGATGCGGCGGCGGTTGGCGGGGATGTGCTCCACCCGCGCACCGTCGAAGCGGACCTCGCCCTTGGACGGACGAAGGAATCCCGCGATGATCTGGAGCATGGTGGTCTTGCCGCAGCCGGAGGGGCCGAGCAGCGCGATCAGCTCACCGGCTGCAGCGGTGAGGCTGATCTCGTCCAGCGCAACCGTCGCGCCGAAAGCGTGGCCTATGCCCTTGAGATCCAGCGAATGTCCGCGTACGTCGCTCAACGCCAGCTCCATCCTTCGCGTTGTCCTGCGCGAGGATAGGTTAGCAATCGTCGTGCCAGCGCGGTCCGTTCGCTAAGGCGTTGCAGGCGTTGTGATAATTTTAGGCGCCAAAAATTGGCGCCAATATACTGACTATATTGTAAACAGTAATAGTTACGGTTTGTATAAAAAATGGGCTGCGGCAGCATTCCAGAATCCTGTAAAACCGACGCATGAAGCGAAGCCGTCCCCTCAAGAGCAAGCCGAAGCGCTCCGAGCCGAAGCGTCCGGAGCCTGACGCGATGGATGTCCGCAGCATCGACGACGATCCGGTGGTGCAGGGCATCCTGACCGCGATCAGCCAGAAACGGCTGAAGCCCGGTGCCAAGCTCGGCGAGGACAAGCTCGCGGCTGCGTTCGGCACCACACGGATTCACATCCGCCAGGCACTGTCCCATCTCGCCTCGCGCAAGGTGGTGATGCAGATCCCCAACCGCGGCGCCTTCGTGTATCGGCCGAGTTGGGAGGAAGCTCAGGACATCTTTGCCGTGCGGCGCCTCATCGAGACAGCGACCGTCGCCGCGGCGATCGACCGGCTGGACAAGTCAGGCAAGGCCGCGCTGAAATCGCATATGGAGCTCGAGGCCAAGCACGACCGCAACGACCGCTGGGCCTCGCTGTCGCTCACGGCGGAATTCCACGTCCTGGTCGCCAAGCTTGCGGGCAACCAGGTGCTGCTGGACATGTCGCGCGAATTGATGCTGCGGACCTCGCTGGCGATCGCGACCTTCGAGGAGCCGGGCGAGCCGGATTGTTCGCCCGACGCGCACCCCGACATCGGGGCGCTGATCCTGGCAAAGGACAAGGCCGGGGCGATCCATGCCATGCGCCACCACATCGAGGAGATGGAAAAGCGTATCACGCCGCGAGAGGACAAGGACGAGGTCGACGAGCTCACCGCGATCTTCCAGGAGATCGGCGCGCGCGCGCGGGCAGGCGGATAGCATGGCCGGCCGCCGCATTCTCCTGATCAATCCGAACAGTTCCGTGGCGACCACTGAGATGATGATCGCTATCGCGAGGTCGGCCGCCGTCGACCGCTTCGACGTCGACATCGACGGCGCGACCGCAACGCGTGCGCCGCAAATAATCGTGATGCCGGATGCGTTGGATGCAGCTTCCGCCGAAGTTCTGGAGATCGCGCAGTCGAACCGGCATCCATGCGACGGTATCATCGTCGCGGCGTTCGGCGATCCCGGATTGGCCGGGATCAAGGCCGCAATGAAACTGCCCGCGGCCGGCATCGGCGAGTCCTCGATGCTGGCAGCCGCCGAGAACGGCCGCCGCTTCGGCGTGGCGACCACGACGCCGCTGTTGGAAGCGAAGATCGACGCCTTGCCGGACGCGCTGGGGCTGCGATCGTATTACACTGGCGCCCGCTTCGCGGAGGGCGATCCGCAGGAGCTGATGCGCGATCCGGCGCGATTGCGCGCGGCGCTCGCCGGCGCGGTCGAGGCCTGCATCGCGCAGGATGGCGCGGAGGCCGTCATCATCGGCGGCGGGCCGTTGGGCGAAGCCGCGCGCGAGCTTCAGCCGATGTTCACCGTGCCGATCATCGCGCCGATCCCGTCTGCCGTGGCGCGGATTATTCGCCTCATCACGGCGCGCGCGACCGAGTGAAATTCCGGCCCGCGGGAACGATCTTCGCGACCGGCGTTCTTGCCCTTGACGGCCTCGGTTAAAGTGACGAAGCAGAACCATCGGTCCTGCCGACCCGCGTTTGGGTGCGCGGGCATGGAGACGCTGCATGTCGTTCAAAAAGCTCCTGATCGCCAATCGCGGCGAGATCGCCATCCGCATCGCGCGCGCGGCAGCAGACGCGGGCCTCGCGACGGTCGCGATCCATCCCGCCGACGACGCGCTGTCGCTGCATGTGCGCCTTGCCGACGAGGCGGCGGAAATCCCCGGCCGCGGCGCGCGGGCCTATCTCGACATCGAGGCGGTGGTGAAGGCGGCGAGGAGCGCAGGCTGCGACGCCGTGCACCCCGGCTACGGCTTCCTCAGCGAGAACGCAGCGTTCGCCAAGGCCTGCGCGGACGCGGGCCTTGCCTTCGTCGGGCCCAAGGCCGCGGCGCTCGAACTGTTCGGCGATAAGGTCGCGGCGCGGCAACTGGCAAAGCGCTGCGGCGTGCCGATCATCGCCGGCACCAGCGGGCCGTCCTCGCTGGAGGACATCGCGGCGTTCTTCACCTCGCTTGGCAGCAACGCGGCGATCGTGATCAAGGCGATGGCCGGCGGTGGCGGCCGCGGCATGCGCGTGGTGGAGAATGCATCCGATCTCGCGGAGGCCTATGCGCGCTGCCAGTCCGAGGCCAAGGCCGCGTTCGGCTTCGACGGCGTCTATGCAGAGCGGTTGATCCGGCAGGCGCGCCATATCGAGGTGCAGATCATCGGCGACCGCCACGGCGCGATCTCCCACCTCTGGGAACGCGAATGCACCATTCAGCGCAGGCACCAGAAGCTGATCGAGGTGGCGCCGAGCCCGTCGCTCGGCGATGGCCTGCGCGAGCGTGTCATCGAGGCGGCGAAGCAACTCGCGGTGGCCGCGTCCTACGACAATCTCGGCACGTTCGAGTTCCTGGTCGACGGCACCGCTGACGACAGCTTTGCCTTCATCGAGGCCAACCCGCGGCTCCAGGTCGAGCACACCGTGACGGAAGAGGTGCTGGGCCTCGATCTCGTCCGCGCCCAGCTCGCGGTTGCCGCCGGCGCCTCGCTTGCCTCGCTCGGCCTGGCGCAAGGCTCGATCCCGAAACCGCGTGGCTACGCCATGCAGCTCCGTGTCAACATGGAGACGCTGGACGAGCTGGGGGCGACGCACCCGACCGGCGGCGTGCTTGCCGTGTTCGAGCCGCCGTCAGGTCCCGGCGTCCGTGTCGATAGTTTCGGTTATGCCGGCTACAAGACCAGCGCCGCCTTCGACTCGCTGCTGGCAAAGGTCATCGTGCATACGCCCGGTGAAGCCTGGCACGAGGTCGTTGCCAAGGCTTCGCGCGCCTTGCGCGCGTTTCGGATCGACGGCGTCATCACCAACATCGCCTTCCTCCAGGCCGTGCTGGCGCATCCCGACTTCAGGGCCAACCGCATCGCGACAGACTTCATCGATCGCAATATCGCGAAGCTCGTGGAGGCCGCTGATGGCGCTGCAAAGCCGCTGTATTTTGCCGCGAGCGAGCGAAGCGGTGGCCAAGACACCGACGCACACGTCGCGCAGGTAGTTCCTGAAGGCGCCGTGATGGTCGCAGCACCCTTGCAGGGAACCATCGTCACCATCCAGGTGAAGGAAGGCGAGGTCGTGCGCCCGGGCCAGCAGCTCGCCGTGATCGAGTCCATGAAAATGGAGCATCTCGTCATGGCCGAGCAGGGCGGCCGCGTCATGAAGCTCGTGGCCGGCGACGGTGTCACGCTGATGCATGGCGAGCCGATCATGTATCTGGAGCCGCTCGAGGTCGCGGCCGATGCGTCGGCAACGGAAACCGATATCGATCTCGACCACATCCGTCCCGATCTCGCCGAACTGATCGCCCGCCAGGCCAATACGCTCGACGAAAATCGCCCTGCCTCGGTCGAGCGCCGCCGCAACACCAATCAGCGCACCGCGCGCGAAAATGTCGCGCAGCTCGTCGACGACGGCTCGTTCATGGAGTACGGCAGCCTTGCGATCGCGGCGCAGCGGCGCCGGCGCAAGCTCGACGATCTCGTCAAGAACACGCCGGCCGACGGCCTCGTCATGGGCGTCGCGACCGTCAACGCCGGGAAGTTCGGTCCCGAAGGCGGGCGCTGCATCGTCGTGGCCTACGACTACACCGTGCTCGCGGGCACGCAGGGCCACATGAACCACAAGAAGATCGACCGCATGCTGACGCTCGCGGAAGACTGGCGCGTGCCGCTGGTATTCTATGCCGAAGGCGGCGGCGGGCGGCCCGGCGATACCGACCGGCTCGGCATGACCGGGCTCGATGGTCCGTCCTTCGTGCAGTTCGCGAGACTCTCGGGTCTCGTGCCGGTCGTCGGCGTAGTCTCCGGCTATTGCTTCGCCGGCAATGCCGCGATGCTCGGCTGCTGCGATGTGATCATCGCCACCAAAAACGCCTCGATCGGCATGGGCGGCCCCGCGATGATCGAGGGCGGCGGGCTCGGCGTCTATCACCCGGCCGAGGTCGGTCCGGTGTCGTTTCAGTCACCGAACGGTGTCATCGACATCCTCGTCGAGGACGAGGAGGAGGCGACGTCCGTTGCGCAAAAATACCTGTCTTATTTCCAAGGCGCGGTGACGGAGTGGCAGGCCGCCGACCAGCGCCTGCTGCGTCGCGCGATCCCCGAGAACCGCCTGCGCGTCTACGACATCCGCAGCGTGATCGACCTCGTCGCCGACAAGGACTCCGTGCTGGAGCTGCGCCGCGACTACGGCGTCGGCATGATCACCGCGCTGATCCGCATCGAGGGCAAGCCGTTCGGCCTGATCGCCAACAATCCGCGCCATCTCGGCGGTGCGATCGATGCCGATGCCGGCGATAAGGCCGCGCGCTTCCTCCAGCTCTGCGACGCCTTCGATCTGCCGATCGTCTCGCTGTGCGACACGCCCGGCTTCATGGTCGGCCCGGAAGCCGAGAAGACCGCGATCGTGCGCCACGTCTCGCGGATGTTCGTGACAGGCGCGAGCCTGACTGTGCCGCTGTTCGGCATCGTCCTGCGCAAGGGCTATGGGCTCGGGGCGCAGTCGATGATCGGCGGCGGCTTCCACGCCTCGTTCTTCACCGCGGCCTGGCCGACCGGCGAGTTCGGCGGCATGGGTCTGGAGGGTTACGTCCGGCTCGGCTTCCGCAAGGAAATGGAGGCGATCGCCGACCCCGTCGAGCGCGAGACTTATTATCGCAACAAGGTCGCCGAGCTCTATGCCAACGGCAAGGCGGTCTCGATCGCCTCCGTGTTCGAGATCGACAACGTCATCGACCCCTCCGAGACGCGGCGGTGGATCATGGCAGGCCTGCGGTCGGTGCCGAAGCCGCCGGCCCGGACTGGGAAGAAGCGGCCGTGCATCGATACGTGGTGAGGGCGGTGCAGCAAATCTGATCGCGCTTCGCCGCGTTCCCGGTTCCCGATTGACTTCCCCGCCTGCGGTGCCAGACTTTGCACAATAATACAGGGTGGAGACGTCCGCGATGGCCAGCCTTTCGGCCTCGAATCATGTCGCCCGCGTCTTGTCCGTCGCCAATCACGTGGCCGACGTCGATGCCTCTTCGCGCATTGCCAATTCCTGGCGACGCTGCCTGGTCAGCCACAAGCTCGATCCCGCCCGTCAGGGGCCGCCGCAGACGCTCACCGAAGCCGAGATCCGTCACGTCGCCGAGCCCATGGAGGAGACGATCCGGCTCGCAACACCGGAGCTCGACGATCTCGCCCGTGTGCTGCGCGATGCCGGCTATTGCGTCAATCTGGCAGACGTGAACGCAACCATGCTGTTCAGCCGCCTGCCCGGCGAGGCCGACGCAAGACTATTCATGGACTGGAAGATCTACACCGGCTCGAATTTCTCCGAGGCCTTCGAAGGCACCAATGGGCTCGGCACGGCACTTGCCGAGCAGAAGCCGATCCTGGTGCATCGCGACGAGCATTTTCGCGCGCAGTGGCACATGTTCTCCTGCGCGGTGACGCCGCTGTTCGACCATGCCGGACGGCTAGCAGGCGCCGTCAACATCACCTCTTGCCGCGAGGACCTCGAACGAACCGCGCATCAGCTTGCGCTCGCGGTGACGATGGAGGCGACGCGGCGCATGGAGGGGGCGATCTTCCGCGGTCATTTCCGCAACGCCTGGATCGCGACCGTGCCGGGCGATGGCGGCAGCGGCCTGCTCGCCTATGACGACGATCGCCGCATCGTCGGCGCGTGCCGTTCGGCGCGCGCCCTGCTGGGTCTCACCGACGGCTTGATCGCATCCGGCATCGATCTGTCGCGCTACGTCAAGTTCGACCATCCCCCCGCGCGTGACGCAGACGATCTCGTCGAGCTGCGCCGGGCAGATGGCACTCCGTTGGGGCATGGCCATGTCGCGCCGCCGCTGCGGGCGAGGTCATCGACCCGCCCGCTCGCGCCGCGCCGCGATGCACCGATCGATCGCTTCGATGCGCTGCAGCGGCTCGCCGGCCGCGACCCTGGCCTGATCAGGAGCGTAAAGCGACTTAGAAGCATCGGCGATCACAATCTGCCGGTGCTGCTACATGGTGAGACCGGCGTCGGCAAGGATGTGTTCGCTCGTGCCATTCACGCAGCCGGCAATCGCGCACGCCACAACTATGTCGCGCTGAACTGCGCGGCGATGCCGGAAAGCCTGATCGATGCCGAGCTGTTCGGCTACGAGGCCGGCGCCTTCACCGGCGCACGCCGCGACGGCTCGAAGGGCCTGATCGTGCAGGCCGACGGCGGCACGCTGTTCCTCGATGAGATCGGCGACATGCCGATCGCGCTGCAGACGCGACTGCTGCGTGTGCTGGAGAACCGCGAAGTGTGGCCGCTCGGCGCGCTGAAGCCGGTGCCGGTCGACATTCGCCTGATCAGCGCTACCCATCGCGATCTCGGCCGCATGGCCGAGGAGGGCGCCTTCCGCACCGACCTCTATTTCCGTCTGCGCGGCATGGAGGTGCGGCTGCCGGCTCTGCGCGAGCGCGCGGACCGCGACGACGTCATCCGCCAGATCGCCCGCGAGGAAGCGCCGAACTGCTCCCTATCGGACGAGGCCTGGGCACAACTCGCGGCCTATTCCTATCCCGGCAACATGCGCCAGCTCCGCCATGTGCTGCGGCTCGCCGGCTGCACGGCGGAGGACGGCGTGATTGCCGATGCCGATCTCGACCTGCCGCCGTTTGGCGGGCGAGCAGCGGAGCCGGGTCTCGGAGCGGCCGAACGCGCGACGATCGTCGAGGCTCTGCGCAGGCACGGCGGCCGCGTCACCGAGGCGGCACGTGCGTTGAAACTCAGCCGCGCGACGCTGTATCGCAAGATCAAGCAATTGAAGATCGGCCCGGGTTCATACTAGACCGACTCGACGTCCCGGCTCCGTCGAAAACCGTCCGAAAATGCTGGCGCAGCCGAGGTCTTCGCGCGGCGGACACGCCGTCGCCAACGTGCATTTCCAGAAATTGCGAGAGGAGAGGATTCGATGGAGGAGATCGAAGTCTTTCTGGCTGTCGTCGAGGCCGGCAGCCAGACCGCGGCCGCGCGACAATTGGGACGGTCGCTGCAGTCGGTCAACCGGGCGTTGGCGGCGCTGGAACGCGATGTCGGCGTCGAGCTAGTGCGGCGGACCACGCGGCAGTCGCTGGCGACGGAAGCGGGACTGGCGTTCTATCATCGCGTCAAGCCGGCCTTTGCCGAAATCAGCGAGGCGCGCCTGGAAGCGGCCAACCGCCGTGTCGAGCCGTCGGGTCTTCTCAGGGTCGCCGCGCCCGTCCTGTTCGGGTCGACCCACGTCGTGCCGGCGATTGCCGATTTCATGGCGCGCTTTCCGAGGATCGAAGCCGATCTCCATGTGTCCGATCGCCCCATCGACGTCGTCGGCGATGGGTTCGATCTGGCCGTGCGGATCAGGGAATTGCCGGATTCTTCGCTCAAGGCGCGGCGGCTCGGCGAGCTACGCACGGTTGTCTATGGCGCATCAGGCTATTTCGCGCGCCACGGTCGTCCGGGTCATCCCGACGACCTGACCGACCATCAATGCATCTTGCGCAGGACCGGCCCGGGTGACAGCGAAGCGTGGCGGTTTCAGATCGGCGGCGAGGTGAAGATGGTGCAGGTGAACGGCCGCTTCCGGACCGATAATACGACGGCGGCGCAGGCGGCTGCCTGCAATGGCATCGGCGTCGGCTATGCGCCGTTCTGGCAGATACGCGATCGCGTCGATGATGGCGCGCTGGAGATCGTGCTGGAGGATTTCGAGGCACCGCGCATGCCGGTGTACGCCGTAGTCCCGCCGAGCGCGGCGCCCCCGGCCAAGACGCGCCTGTTCGTCGATCTGTTGGCGGGGCGCTTGAAGCGCGAGCGGCTCTGAGAGCCCCGGCTCTCTTGCTCATTGACCACGTGCATCGCCGGCGAGCGTTCCGTCCGCATTCTCCCGGTTTGCGAGAATGTCTATCCCGTGATGTGGCGGTTGTCCGAACGCGCGAGCGACCGCAGCTTTGAGGGCCACGGGCACCTATCCGCCCGGTTCGGCGTGAAGGACCGCACCATGTCCCCCAATCGACGCACGCTCTTGCATGCAGGTGTCAGCGCGACCGCAACGCTGGCTTCCGTCGCTCTCGCCGGCCAGCCGCGCGGCCCGGCCAATGGACCATTTGCCGGTGACGCATGGAACTGCAACCCGGACGCTTGCGCGGCCGCGGGCGAGGATTTCGGTCACATCATTCACAAGCAGCCGCGTGCCGTGTTCCGGCCGACGACGACTGCCGGGATCGCGGAGATTCTGCGATGGGCCGCGGAACAGGGGCTGACGGTTGCCGCGCGCGGGCAGGGCCACGGCATCTACGGTCGCGCCATGACGGAAGGCGGTATCGTGATCGACCTCGGCGCGCTGGCCACGATCCATCGGATCGAGCCGGACCGTGTCGTGGTCGATGCAGGTGCGACCTGGCACGCGGTGCTGGAAGCGACCCTGGCCAAAGGGCTGGTTCCGCCGGTCCTGACCAACTACCTCGGCCTGTCCGTGGGCGGCACCCTCGCCATCGGCGGAATCGGCGGATCCTCGTCGCGACACGGCCTGCAGACGGACCAGGTTCTCGAGCTCGATGTGGTGACGGGCGAGGGCCGGCAATTGACCTGCTCGCCCACGTCCAACGCCGAGCTTTACGATGCCGTTCGCGCCGGGCTTGCCCAATGCGCGATCGTCACGAGGGCGACGCTTCGGCTGGTGCGCGCGCCCGAACGGGTCCGCCGCTTTCAACTCTTTTATCCGGATCTCTCCTCGCTGACGGCCGATCAGCGCCGTGTCCTGGCGGAGGCGCGCTTCGATCAGTTGCAGGGTGCGGTCGTGCCTGAGGCGGCCGGTGGCTGGCGATACCTGCTGGAAGCAGGCGTGTTCCATGACGGTGATTCTCATCCCGACGACGAGAAGCTGCTTGCAGGCTTGTCGGATCGCCGCGGCAGCGCCATCGTTACCGACCTGACCTTCCGCGACGACGCCAATGCGTTTGCAAAGCTCGAAACGCTTCTGAGGACGAACGGCCAATGGTCCAATCCGCATCCGTGGCTCCTCACGTTCCTGCGCGGCAGCAACGCGCTGGAGATCGCGAGCGAGGTCGTTGCCGGGATGAAGAGTGAGGACATCGGTCCGTTCGGCCGGATTACCTACTATCCGATGGTGACGGATGGATGCCGCACGTCCCTGGTTCGGCTGCCCGACGAGCGGATCGTGTTCGTGTTCAATCTGATCCGTATCCCGGTATCGGCAGACAAGGCGAATGCCGAACGGCTGGTCGCGCAGAACCGCGAGCTTTACGACCACATTCGCGGCGCAGGCGGCGTATTGTACCCGGTGAGCGCATTTCCCATGTCGTCTCAGGATTGGGCCGATCATTTCGGGGGACAGTGGCCGTTGCTGCGCGACGCCAAGCGGCGCCACGATCCAGGCAACCATTCACGCCCGGCTACGATCTGGTCTAGCGGGAACGGATCCCGGCGGCCGCATTCGAATGGCGTGGCGAGTTCAAGAGAAATCGCTCCAGCTCAGATGTCGCGAGTCGAGGTCGCCGACCGTCACGGTGCCGCGGATCTCGTGCGGGACGTGGAAGCTGCTGCGCAGATATACCAGCGGCGCAGTCCCGTCGGAATACGACACGCCGCACACCTCGCCGACGAAGATCGAATGCGTTTTGGTCTCGAATTCCTGCGCCAGCACGCAGTCGAATGCGGCGACCGCATCGCTCAGCACCGGCGCGCCGGTCACCCCGCGCGTCCACTCCCCGAACGCAAAACGGTCGTCGCCATTGACGCCCTTCTGGCCACTGAAGGTGAGCGCCAGGAGGGCGTGGTCCTCGTGCAGGAAGTTGATCGCGAACGCGCCTTCCTCGCGGATGCGCGCGTGCGCACTGGCGTTGCGGTTGACGCAGACGAGCAGGGATGGCGGCGAGTCCGACAGTGAGCAGGCCGAGGTGACCGTCAGCCCCGTGCGCTTGCCGTGCTCGGCGCCGACCGTCACCAGCGCGACGGCGCCAGCGCACTGGCGCATCGCCTGCTTGAAATCCTTGGCGTCGAAAGCACTGGCGTCCACGCTCACGCGGAAATCTCCGAAATGGATGCGGGTGCGGCACGATCGCGCCGCACCCGCGTCGGGTCAAGCCGCCTTCTGCGCGGAGCCGAGATGCTTCAGGCGCGGCATCACCTCGTTCCTCAGCAGCGACAGCGAGTGATGCCAGGCTTCAGCCTTGTGCTTGTAGTCGAAGCCGAACACCAGCAGCACGCCGAAGCCGCCGACCTCCTCGTAGATCTTCTCGATCTTCTCGGCGACGGTCGCGGGCGAGCCGACGATCCAGTTCCGCTTGGCGCAATATTCGACGGTGACGTCGCTATCGGGCACGTCGGGCGCGTGCTTCAAATAGTCCTTGAAGCCGAAATGGCCGAGCAGCGGCAGAAAGTACTCGCCCATCATCCGGCCCATCATGTCGCCGGTGGAGAGCCTCCACGCCTCCTCGTCGGTGTCGGCGACGAACACCTCGCGCACCAGCCGCCAATCCGCGCGGTCCGGCTTGCGCCCGGTCTTGGCGGCACCGGCCACGACCGAATCCCAATGACTGCCGACATAGGCCGGGTTCAGGTTGAGGCTCATCGGAATGAAACCGCGCTCGCCGGCGAGCTTCAGCGTGTCCGAATTCTTCGAGAGTCCGGCGACGCCGATCGGCGGATGCGGCGTCTGCAACGGCTTGATGTGCGGCTTGAGGAAGTCGAACATCGTGTCCGGCTTGGTCACCGTCCAGAACTTGCCCTTGTAGGTCCAGGGCGCGGGATCGCTCCACATCTTCAGAATGATCTCCAGCGCCTCGCGGGTCATGTCGCGGTTCTGTCCGCTCATGCCGTCGACGTTGAACATGGCCCAATCGCTTGGCAGGCCGCTGGCCGCGACTCCGAAATTGAGCCGACCGCCGGAGAGGTGATCGAGCATGGCGACACGGTTGGCGAGCTCGGCCGGATGATGATAGGGCAGCAGGAAGCCGCCTGGTCCGATGCGAATATTCTTGGTCTGCATCAGCGCCTGTGCGATCAGCAGATCCGGCGTGGGATTGGGTTCCCAGGGCGCGGTGTGGTGCTCGCCGACCCAAGCCTCCTGATACCCGAGCTCGTCGAGCCAGCGCATGACCTGCAGGTCCCAGTCGTTCCCTTCCTTCAGGCCGCACTCCGGCGGGTGCGAAGGCATCGTGAAATAACCGATCTCCATGGGTTTCCTCATCTGATGTTGACGCGTCTTGTTGCGCGGTTCACGGACGTGAGCGGGAACGCTTTAGCAAGTGGTGTGCCACCTCTTCGCAAGCGCTCTGCCCACGCGAGCGGCGCCTCAGACCTGCGAGAAAAGGCTGGTTTGCGGCAGCAATAGCCGATATCCCGGGGCGGATTTGCGGGGCCTCGTCTCATTGTCGCGAGACGGCGTCTCGGTGGTGAGACGAGGATACGCGTTGAGATGACCGAACCTGCCTATGTCGCGGTGGACTGGGGCACCAGCAGCTTCCGGCTCTGGCTGATCGACCGCGCCGGCGAGGTGCTGGCCGAGCGCCGCAGCGACGAGGGCATGCTGGTGGCCGCGAGGGCCGGCTTTGCCGCCGTGCTGCAATCGCATCTCGCGGCAGTCGAGGCTCCCGATCATTTGCCCGTCCTCGTCTGCGGCATGGCCGGCGCGCGTACCGGCTGGATCGAGGCCGGTTATGTCGATACGCCCGCGCCACTCTCCGCTGTTCTGAAGCAGGCCGTGCGCGTGTCCGGCGAAGCGCGCGACATCCGCATCCTGCCGGGTATCGCGCAGCGCGATGCAAAAGCACCGGACGTGATGCGCGGCGAGGAGACGCAGCTGCTCGGCGCGCTCGGGCTCGGTGCCGCCGGCGAAGCGCTGGTCTGCATGCCCGGCACGCATTCGAAATGGGTGCGCCTGACGGACGGCACGGTCGCGCATTTCTCTACCTTCATGACCGGCGAGCTCTTCAGCGTCGTGTCGCGCGAAACGATTTTGTCGCTTGCGGTCGCAGGCGCCGAAGACACCGAGGATGTCGCAAGCTTCCAAACTGCGGTGAAGGCCGCGTACGAAGCACCGGCGTTCGCGGCTAATTTTCTGTTCGGCGCGCGCTCGCGTCAGCTCCTGTTCGGGAGCACACCGGCCGCGGCGCGCGAAACGCTGTCGGGCACGTTGATCGGCATCGAGCTGGCGGCGGGGCTCTCCGGCGCGATGCCGGAAGTTGGCATCACGCTGATCGCCTCGGGACGGCTCGCGATGCTGTACAGGCAGGCTTTCGAGGCGCTGTCGGTCACCGTAGACCCGGTCGATGCCGATGAAGCCGTCCGCCGCGGCCTGTCGATGGCGGCTGCCGCGATCTGGACGAAATGAGAGGACTGTTGAGATGAGCGTTCCCTTTCCGGCGATGAAGCGTCCACTGGTCGCGATCCTGCGCGGCGTGAAGCCCGAGGAAACGCAGGCCATCGTCGGCGTGCTGATCGAAGCCGGCATGACCGCAATCGAGATTCCGCTGAACTCGCCTGACCCGTTCCGCTCCATCGCAACAGCGGTGAAACAGGCGCCGGTGGGCGTGCTGATCGGCGCCGGCACGGTGCTGACCACTTCGGATGTCGATCGTCTCAACGATGTCGGCGGCAAGCTGATGGTGTCGCCGAATGTCGACACACAAGTGCTCACGCGTGCCCATCAGTACGCCATGGTGACGTTGCCGGGCGTGTTTTCGCCGACCGAGGCGCTGCTTGCCGCGCGCTCCGGCGCCTCGGGCCTGAAGTTCTTTCCGGCCAGCGTGCTCGGTGCATCCGGCATCGCCGCGATTCGCGCCGTGCTGCCGGCCGGCGTGATGATCGCCGCCGTCGGCGGCGTCTCGGACCAGAATTTCGCGGAGTACATCAAGGGCGGCGTCACGGCGTTCGGGCTCGGCTCCAGCCTCTACAAGCCCGGCATGACGGCAACGGACGTTGCCGCTCGCGCAAAGTTGACGATCGCGGCCTACGATCGGGCGATTGCGAAAGACTGAAGCGGCAATAAACAAGCCGTGATCCCGTCACGGTCGCGCGTTATCCTATCTTGCTGGACCAGCGAGATCAGGAGACCTGCATGGCGATCAACAATGTGGCCGATCTGTTCGTGGCAACGCTCGAACAGGCTGGCGTCAAGCGCATCTACGGCATCGTCGGCGACAGCCTGAATGCGCTGACCGAAGCGCTGCGGCGGCGCGGCACGATCGAGTGGATCCATGTCCGGCACGAGGAGGTTGCGGCCTTCGCCGCGGCTGGGGAAGCGGAGATGACAGGCAGCCTTGCGGTGTGCGCGGGCTCGTGTGGGCCGGGCAATCTGCATTTGATCAACGGCCTGTTCGACGCCCATCGCAGCCGCGTTCCCGTGCTGGCGATCGCCGCGCAAATCCCGACCGCCGAGATCGGCAGCGGTTATTTCCAGGAAACCCATCCGCAAAACCTGTTCCGCGAGTGCAGCCATTATTGCGAGCTGGTCTCCGATCCGAGTCAGCTTCCCTACGTGCTGGAAAACGCCATCCGTGCGGCGGTCGGCATGCGCGGCGTCGCCGTCGTCGCCATGCCGGGCGACGTCGCTTTCCGCAGCCCACCCAAGCGCGCGCTATCGACGGCGCGTGGCCTTGCGCTGTCGGCGCCGAAGGTCGTGCCGCAGGCCGATGAGCTGAAAGCGCTCGCGGACCTCTTGAATGGCGCCGAACGCATCACCCTGTTCTGCGGTCGCGGCTGCGCCGGCGCTCATGCCCTGTTAATGCAGCTCGCGGAGACCCTGAAGAGCCCGATCGTGCATGCGCTGGGCGGCAAGGAGCATGTCGAATTCGACAATCCCTATGACGTCGGCATGACCGGCTTCATCGGCTTCTCCTCCGGCTATGCCGCCATGCACGCCTGCGACGCGCTCGTGATGCTTGGCACCGATTTTCCCTACAAGCAGTTCTTCCCGACCGATGCGAAGATCGCACAGATCGACATCCGGCCGGAAAATCTCGGGCGGCGCTGCAAAATCGATCTCGGCCTTGTCGGCGACGTCAAGCTCACCCTCGAGGCGCTGCTGCCGCTTCTGAAATCCAAGACGCAGCGCAAGCACCTCGACGATGCGATCGCGCACTACAAGAAGGCGCGCGAGGGCCTGGACTTGCTCGCCAAGGGCACGCCTGGCAGTAAACCGATCCATCCGCAATACCTGGCCAAGGTCATCAGCGACCACGCCAGCGATGATGCGGTGTTCACCGCCGATGTCGGCATGCCGACGGTGTGGGCCGCGCGCTATCTCGAGATGAACGGCCGCCGCCGACTGGTCGGCTCGTTCGTGCACGGCTCGATGGCCAACGCCATGCCGCAGGCGATCGGCGCGCAGGCCGCGCAGCCCGGCCGCCAGGTGATCTCGCTCTCCGGCGACGGCGGCTTCACCATGCTGATGGGCGATCTGATCACGCTGACGCAGATGAAGCTGCCGGTGAAGGTGGTCATCTTCAACAACGGCGTGCTCGGCTTCGTCGCCCTGGAGATGAAGGCGGCCGGATTCGTCGACACCAATGTCGATCTGGAGAATCCGGATTTCGCCGCGATGGCGCGCGCAATGGGCATCTTCGCCAGGCGCATCGAGGACCCCGGCGAACTTCCGGGCGCGATGAAGGACATGCTAGCGCATAACGGGCCGGCGCTGCTTGATGTCGTCACGGCGAAGCAGGAGCTGTCGATGCCGCCGACCATCACGCCCGAACAGATCAAGGGCTTCAGCCTGTGGGTCTTGCGCGCCGTGATGAACGGCCGCGGCGACGAGGTCGTCGATCTCGCCAAGACCAATTTGCTGCCGCGTTAACCCCGCTTGACCGATGGCAGCGGCAGCCGCTCATGGCGGCGCTGGAAGCGCTGCCAGTGCAGGACGATCCCGATCAGCAGCGCCGGCACGAAACCGAGCGCGATCAGGAAATGCGGCAGCTGCGCTGGCGAGATGAACGCGATGGCGATGTCGGAGATCAGCCACAGCGCGGCGAACATCACCGCGAAATCGGTGCGCGGGCAGCGCAAATAATAGAACACGGCGGTGACGACGACGGCGGGTCCGATGGCGATGCCGATCATCACCGTCGTCAGCTCCTTCGGCGTCAGCGCGTCGAGCACCATCGCTGCCAGCAGCCAGAGCGCGGCGAACATGGCGATGATGTCGAGCGGATGCCGCAACCCAATACCTCTCGCGGGAACATGCTATCGTTGTGGCCCAGACCTTGGCCGTCAAGGGAAAATGCGCCTATTCCTCGTCGTTTCCGGGCGTCGGCCGCAGCATGAAATGGCCGAAGGCGGTGGCGATCGGCTTGTTCGCATCGTCCTGCCAGGCCCGCGCCTCGAAGGCGACGATGCGCCGGCCCTGCTTCACGATCGAGACGTTGGCGAAGGTGTCGAGCGCGCGGCCCGAGCGCAGATAGTTGACGGTCAGTCCGATCGGCTTGGGCAGCGCGGCTGCGCCGAGTTCGCGCGCCACTCCGAAGATCGCGGTGGTCTCGAGGAAGGCGCCGGTCATGCCGCCATGGATCGCAGGCAGGATCGGGTTGCCGATGATCTTTGGCGAGAACGGCATCGTCAGTGTGTCGTCGTCGTTGACGCGAATGCCGAGGCAGCGCGCGAACGGGCTGTTGGCGAACGGGCCTTCCGGATCGTCCGGCGCCTCCAGCGTCGAGATGCCGGGCGAATCTGTCCTGCGATCCGCGAGCATGTTGGTGCGGTTGGCGCCGATCATGAAACAGGCGGTGGCGGTCGCGACCGGATCGTCCTCGGACTCCTGATAGGCGGTGGAGCGCACGAAGGCGATCGAACGCGTGGTGCGGTAGCAGACTGAATGCGCCTTGATGTCGAGGCCCGGCGTGGCCGGCTTCTGATAGTCGATGCGCAGATCAAGCGTCGCGATCGCGCTCGTGCCGTCGAGCGCGAGTTGCACCGCCATGCCGCAGCTCTCGTCCAGCATCGCGGTGACGACCCCGCCATGCAGGACGCCGGTCTCGGTGTCGCCGACGAAGACCGGCCGGTAGGGCAGGCTGGACCAGGCCTCGCGAGGTGCGAAGCGGTCGAGCTGGAGCCCGCTGATCTGGCCGTAATCGGAGCGGCGGCCCTTGATCGCCTCGGCGAGGTCCTCGAACAAAAGTGTGGTCGGTGAGCTGGACATGAGGACGTTCTAGACCAGTGGCGGGCGCGGCGCAAAACCCCGGATGCGCGTCCCTGGGGCAGGAGTGCCGGGGCGGTTTGGCCTCGACAGGGCGGGCCGAAGCAACGATGGTGGGCGCCTCGTTCGTCCGACCAGCCGCAAGGAGTGCCCATGGCCGATCCCGAAACGCCCGCCACCAGCCAGGGGCCCGTCATCATTTCGACCTCGAGCTCGGAGCGGGCACCGATCATCTATTTCGACGGTGCATCCTGCTTCGGCCACCACAACGGCGCGATCCAGATCGAGCTTGCCGCAAACCTGTTGATGCCGGTCGGCGCCGCCGTCCGGGTTGACGTGGTCCAGACCGCGCATCTGCGCTGCAGCGTGGCCGCCGCGCTGGCGTTGCGCGAAGCGCTCGACAAGGCGCTGGCGATGTACCAGCAGGGTCAGCAGCAGCCCCGGCCGGAGGAGATCCCGACGGTGAAGAACTGATCGCCACAGCGCGATCGCAAGTTAATGCGATCAACTCGCTCAGCTCACATGCACCTTCGGCTTCCTGCCATCGTTCCACTTGCCATCAAGCGCGCGCTCGATCTGGGCGGCGAGTTGCAGCAGGAGGCCGTCATTGGCCTGTTTCGCAATCGCCTGGATGCCGAGCGGCAGGCCGTGGGCCTGCGTCGCCATCGGCATCGAGATCGCCGGCATGCCACAGAGATTGGCGAGCGGCGTGAAGGCGAAGAAGCGCCAGAGATTGCCGAACCAGTCGAGCACGTCAGGGTTGTCGGAGATGGTGAGATATTCCCGGGTGCCGACCTTCGGCGTCGGCAGCGCGGTGATCGGCGTCAGGATCACGTCCCACTGCTCGAAGAAGGCGCCGAAGGCGCGCGAGGTCGTGTTGAACACGCCTTGCATCTTCGCCCGCTCGGCGAAGCTCGTATGCCGGCCGGCTTCCCAGATCCGGATATTCATGGGCTCGATGAGGTCTTCCGGCGGCCGTTCCAGTCCGCGCGCGGCGAGCATGTTGGAGATCACCACCGCAAAATTCGAGATGTAGCAGGTGGTCTGCGCGGCGAACGCGGCGCGGAAGTCGAGCTCGGGCAGGGCGTAGTCGACGTGATGGCCGAGGCCTTCGAGGAAGCGGCCGGCCTTCGCCAGTTCGGCCGCGATCTCGGGCGTCGCGGTGTAGTCGCCCCAGCTGTGCGACAGCGCGATGCGAAGTTTTGATGGGTCGCGCTTGATCATCTCGGAATAGGGCTGCGCCGTCGTCCAGAACGGCATGAACTCGCCGGGTGCCGCTCCCCTGGCATGATCGACGAAGGCGGCGGTGTCGCGCACCGAGCGGGACTGGCAGCCCTGGATCGAGACGAGGCCGGTGAGATCGGACATGTGCGGCGCGAGCGAGAACACGCCGCGCGAGACCTTCAGCCCGATATTGCCGTTGACGCCGGCAGGAATGCGGATCGAGCCGCCGCCGTCGGTCGCATGCGCGATCGGCACCACGCCCGCGGCCACCATCGCGGCGCTTCCCGCCGACGAGCCGCAGGTGGTGTAGTCGGTGTCCCAGGGATTGCGCGTGACATAGACGGCCGGATTGTCGGCCGAGCTGCAGACGCCGAATTCCGGCGTCGTGGTGCGTCCGATCAGGTTCAGTCCAGCGTGGCGGAATTTGCCGGTCAGGAACGTGTCGGCGCTCGCGCGATTGCCGCGCATCAGCAGCGAGCCCATCTCCTGGAGCCGGCCCTTCATGGTCGGGCCGAGGTCCTTCATCAGGAAGGGCAGGCCTGCGAACGGGCCGGCGAGATTGGCGCCGTCCTTGGCGGGATCGGCGATCACATCATCGAACAGCTCGACCACGCCCGACAGTGCCGGATTGACCTTGGCAACGCCCGCAGCGGCCTGGCGCGCCAACTCCTTTGCCGTGAGCTCGCCCTTGCGGACGCGCGCGGCCAGTCCCACGCCATCGTGCTGCGCCCATTCGTTCCAGCTCATCGGAAAAGTCATGCGGTCCAAACCTCTTCGTGCGGCGCCACCTTAGTTTCGCACGGGAACATTTTAATCAACTGAGGCGGCGCGAAGGGCAGGGTTGCGCGGGATGGAGAGGTAACCCTCCATTGCATGCGCACGCATCAATCCGAGAGCTTTGCGATCACCGCGACCGGCCCGCCGCCGGCGGGGCCCTGGTGCTCGGCGCCGCCCGAGACATAGACCGCCCCGGTACCGGCGAGGCCGGCAATCAGGCCGCCGACGGCAGCCCGGGCGTGGCGCGTCGAGCTGATATCGGTATCTTCCAGCATGGTGTGGCGAAAGCCGCGCACGCTGCCATCAGGCGAGGCCTCGGCTTTGGCGAAGATGTTGACGAGCTCGCGGCCGGTCGTCGTCTGCGGCGCGGCACGGAGCCCGACGCTCTCCAGCGCCGCGAGCACCGCGGCAGCGTCGATCGCATCGCTCATCACGGCATGCCCGATCTCGAATTCGCTCGTCGAGGACATCGAATTGCCGAGCACGATGACCACGTTGTGCATCAGCTCGATTCCGGACGAGGTCGAGGCGACGTTCGAGAACAGATCGTAGCGCCGCAGCACGTCGTCGTCGCGAATGTCGGTTGCGATTTCGCCGAGCGCGACCGCAACCCCGAGCGCGGATGCGCCGCGCGAATAGGCCATCGAACTGTAGGCGCTGGTCGTCGCCGTCTTGTGGCCGCGCGCATTCGCCGCCTCGACGCGATCGCTGGTGAGCAGCGGGCATTTGATCTGCACGAAGTGGACGTCGGCGGGATCGGCGATGCCGGCATCCGCCATCGCGGCCGTCACGGCCTTGGCTGTCTCCGTGATCTGAGCGGAGCGGCCGAGCTCTTCCGGGAGAAAATCCCGCGTGTGCGCCATGCCAATGCTCAGGCGCTTGCCGGAGATGCCTGCCGGGCGCTGCTGGACGTCCCGGCGCGTGAACACGGTGATGTGCGGGCTGAGCACGCCCTCGGTGCCGCCGGACATCACGAAAGCGATGCGCTGTTCGACCTCCTGCGGCGACAGCTCGAGTCGTGGCGCTAGCGCCGTGCACAGCGCGGCAACGGCATATTCCCGGGTAAAGTCGTTGACGCCGCCATTGCCTTCGGTCTTGCCGAGGATCGCCAGGATGGATGCCGGATCGATCGCGCCGGAGGCGATCATGCTCATCAATCCCGAGACGTCGCCGGGGCCTTTGGTGGCGATCCTGAAGACGCCGACCGATGTCGTCCGCATTTTAGTCCTCACATGGGGTTCAGGAGCCCGGCGGACAAAACAGCCGTCGAACCGGGGCTGCTGTCAAGGTGTCGAGGCAATCCCCACCGTGGGGGGGGGGGGGGGGGGGGGGGGGGGGGGGGGGGGGGGGGGGGGGGGGGGGGGGGGGGGGGGCGGGGGGGGGGGGG
>NZ_JBVVPS010000010.1:0-210739 GCF_055811355.1 Bradyrhizobium sp. WSM4873
ACATATGACCGCACCGTCATCCCTTGTTCAACCAGAGAAAGATCTTGCAGCCCGGGCCGTTCCACATATGAGTCAGAGCCAAATTTGCAAGCCGATTGACAGCCAAGCGCCTGGACCGTGGCAAGTTCATCTGGCCCTCGGCGTCGGACGGTGCGGTGTCGATCTCGGCGGCCCAGATGGCTTACATGCTAGAAGGCATCGACTGGCGGAATCCGCAACTGAGCTGGCGGCCACAAAGCGCGGGCTGAGCGCCGAATCTGTAGCTTCTTGCATTTTGGGGAATCCCATCGCGTCCAATCTGTGATTCACTGCATCGCATGCATGCTGATCGCGACGCTGTTCCGGATGAGGTTGCCGCCCTGAAGAAGGCGCTGGCAGTCGAGCGCGCGAAGGCTTTGGAGGTCGCCGTCGAGCTCGCGGTCGCCCGCGCGAAAGCGTCGGAAGACGAGGCGCTGATTGCCCAGCAGAAGCTGCAGATCGCCAAGCTGAAACATCAGATCTACGGACAACGGTCGGAGCGCTCGGCGCGGCTGATCGAGCAGTTGGCGCTGACGTTCGAAGAGCTGGAAGCTGACGCTACCGAGGACGAGCTGGCGGCGGAATGGGCCGTGGCCAGGTCGACCACGGTGCGCGGATTTACGCGCAAGCGCGCCGAGCGCCAGACCTTCCCCGAGCACCTTCCCCGGGAGCGGGTAGTGATCGACGGACCTACGGCTTGTGAATGCTGCGGCAGCAATCGTCTTCGCAAGCTCGGCGAGGACGTGACCCGCACGCTAGAAGTGGTGCCGCGCCAGTGGAAGGTGATCGAGACGGTCCGCGAGAAGTTCTCCTGCCGCGACCGCGAGAAGATCAGCCAGGCGCCAGCGCCGTTCCATGCCGTTGCTCGGGGGTGGGCTGGTCCGAGCCTCTTGGCATGATTATGTTTGAGAAGTTCGGCCAGCATCAGCCGCTCAACCGCCAGGCGGAGCGCTACGCTCTGGAAGGCGTGCCGATCGCACTGTCGACCATGGCAGATGCCGTTGGGGCGGTCTGTGCCTCGCTGGATCCTCTGCTGCGCTTGGTGGAAGCCCACGTCATGGCGGCCGAGCGCCTTCATGCTGACGATACGACGGTACCGGTCCTGGCCAAGGGCAAGACCGACACCGGACGGTGCTGGATCTACATCCGCGACGATCGGCCATTTGGGGGCACGGACCCGCCGGCGGCGATGTTCTACTACTCGCGCGACCGCAAGGGCGAGCATCCCCAAGCGCATCTGGCCCGGTATGCCGGCATCCTGCAGGCCGACGCCTATGACGGGTACAACCAGCTCTATCTGCCGGGACGCCAGGCCGGGCCGGGAGGCTGCCTGCTGGTCGCATGGACGGCGCCCGTTCTTCGCGATGGCCGACATCGAAGAGAATGCCCGGCGCAGGGCCACCGGCAAAAAGGAAATCCCGCTCTCGCCGATCGCGATCGAGGTCGTGCGGCGGATCGATGCGCTGTTCGAGATCGAACGGTCCATCAACGGCAAGAGTGCCGAGGAGCGCCTTCGGGTTCGGCAGACGCTGAGCCGGCCTCTGGTCGAGGACCTCCAGGTCTATATGCGGGAGCAGCTTGCCAAGCTGTCTCGGGGGCACGACCTGGCTAAGGCGTTCAACTATATCCTGAAGCGCTGGGCGAGCTTCACCCTATTCCTCGAGGACGGCCGCGTGTGTCTCTCCAACAATGCCGCCGAACGGGGCTTGCGAGGCATCGCTCTTGGGCGGAAGTCCTGGCTGTTCTGCGGATCTGATCGCGGAGGGCGGCGCGCCGCAGCTATGTACAGCCTGATCGTCACAGCCAAAATCAACGGCATCGATCCGCAGGCGTGGCTCACGAATGTCCTCGCCCGCATCGCCGCTCATCCGGCTCATCGGCTGGACGAACTTCTGCCCTGGAATTGGACGTCAGCGTCTGCGCTCTCCGCTCGAGCGGCGGCATGACCACCCAGGTCAACAAGGTCCATCACGTCACCACCATCACCAAGGTCGCCAAAGACCTCGGCGAAGACGAAGATTGGCTGTGGGACATCGCCAACGAGATGGAGATCGAGGATGACGTCATCTGGGTCTATGGCGTCGGAGAAGACGGCGTTCAGGCGTTCACCGACTTCGGCATCGACAACCTGATCGAGTTCATCAAGTTCTATAAACAGAACCCTGGACTACTCAGGCGGTAGCCCTGCGGCCTACGCCGAATGGATACGTTGGCGCCAGCTGACAACCAGACCGACCTGCCACTGAGTAATTCCTCCAGAAAGAGTTAGAGTCCGACCTGACGAAGGACGGACACATGAAGCGAGCAAGGTTCGCGGAAGAGCAGATTATCGCGGTGCTGAAGGAGCATGAGGCCGGCGGTGGGTTCTCGGTTGCGTTGGCGTGTCGCAACCCGGTCCTACCGGAGAACTACTGGTACCACCGCAAAGCCGCCCGCCCGCTACGGCGCTTGTGGGAGCGCGCGACCGGGCTTTGCTCTACCGAGCTACACCATCACTGGGGGACACGACCTTTCAAAAAAATGGTAGGGCCAGCCGCCAAGTGCGCTGCGGTCGCGCAT
Organism: Bradyrhizobium sp. WSM4873; assembly: GCF_055811355.1. Lineage (NCBI taxonomy): Bacteria > Pseudomonadati > Pseudomonadota > Alphaproteobacteria > Hyphomicrobiales > Nitrobacteraceae > Bradyrhizobium > Bradyrhizobium sp. WSM4873. The sequence continues at coordinate 2,578 of NZ_JBVVPS010000010.1, forward strand.
CTGCAGCCTGTCGGAACGGCGGGCCTGTTCGATCGTGGGCGCGGATTTCGGAAGATGATCCGCTATCGCACCCGAGTTCCGATCCTGGTGGAGGCAAGGCCCAACGCACGCTGGTCGCTGGACTTTGTTCACGACCAGTTTGCCAATGGCCGACGCTTCCGCATCCTCAACATCGTCGACGACGTCACCAAGGAATGCCTGGGCGCCATTCCGGAGACGTCGATCTCGGGGCGGGGCGCGTAGCCCGCGAACCGACCGCAATCGTCGAGCAACGCGGCAAGCCAGGAATGATCGTGTCAGACCATGGCACCGAATTCACCTGCAACGTCATGCTCGCCTGGCGTAAGGATGCAGCCATCGACTGGCACTTCATCGCTCCGCGAAAGCCGATGCAGAACGGCTTCGTCGAGAGTTTCAACGGCCGGATGCGCGATGAGCTGCTCAACGAGACCCTATTCTTCGATTTCGACGACGCTCGCGCCAAGATCGCTGCCTGGATCGCTGACTACAATCTCCAGCGTCCCCACTCGTCGCTGAAATATCTGACCCCCGCGGCCTATGCCGCCCACCTCACCGCAAACGGACGATCGGCTGCGCAACCCCGACCAGCTCTGCCGATCGTCCGTTGCTCCACCCGCGCCGTTTGGCGTACAAAATCCCGAGATTCTGACTCCCGCTGGATGAAGATTCAGTGGCAGGTCAGGACGAAAAAAGTAGATCTTCACCGGGATGCAGTGCCATCTCCGGGATAGGATTTTACTCCAAGCTGTGATATGCGCTAAATTGCATTTAGTTTGATCGCGAGGCGCTCAATGTCTGTGCTCATTCCCCGGAGATGGACTCTGGTCGCAGCTTTTATCGGTGCATCTTGTACGGTCTGCGGGCCTACGGTCGGCTTGGCAGCTGATGCTTCCATTCCGGTGGTCAAGCGTCCGGCCAAGTATCAAGCCCGCACCTCAATCATTGAGCGGCGACGCGGGTGCCCGGACGGCTACTCGTGCTACGCACTATATGGAGCCTATGGCCCATATGGTGGAAGAGCATATTGGGGGGGCTATTCGAGGTGGTATGATTGAAAGGTCCCTTTGATCGGCACATTCCGATCAGTGAGTTTTTAATGTTCCAAAGAGCTTTCTCTCGGTTCGCTCGACAGTCGCGACCGCCAAATGGCGTGCGCATTTACGCGGTGGGCGATCTACACGGATGTGCAGATCTGCTGTCCGGTGCTTTCGATATTATCGACGCTGATTTGGCTCGTTCCAGGCCAGAGCGTTCTATTGAGGTGTTTCTGGGAGATTATGTTGACCGGGGTCCTGATACAAGGCTCACACTTGAACTCCTCATCGAGCGCCGTCGTCTCCGAAAAGAGACCGTGTTCGTTAGAGGTAACCACGAGTCACTCTTGATGAGCTTCCTTGATGAACCGAGGCATCTAGCCAACTGGGGAAAGCTGGGAGGCTTAGCAACGCTTACCTCCTACGGGATAGCCATGTCTGCGGACGATATAACTCGCAGACACCGGGACATAAGAGACGCATTTGCAGCAGCATTGCCCCGGACGCATCTTGAATTTCTCGTTGACTTGGTACCCTGTTTCACTTGCGGAAGTTTTTTCTTTACTCACGCCGGCGTTCGTCCCGGTGTTCCGTTGAGCAAGCAAAGCGAACACGATTTAATGTGGATTCGTGAACCGTTTCTGAGCAGCGAGCGCAGTTTTGGCAGGATGATCATACACGGTCACACGCCGGTCCTAGAACCCGACGTGAGAGACAGCCGAATCAATATTGATACAGGGGCGTACGCAACGGGTAAGTTGACGGTGCTGACGATCGAGGACGACCGGCTACAATTTCATTTCAGTAGCCGTTCCAACTTGCGTTGATGCAGACGGTAGTCGGTTCGTTTCTTGCTGTTGCGTCGCGTTGATCGGGCTGCTGGTTTCCATCGATCCCAGTTTGCGAGGAAGCGCCGTAGGCGTGCAGCAATCTTTAGAGCGGCGGTTGTATGGTAAGCGTTGTTTTCAGGCTACGTCCTGGAGCACCGGGGCAACGAGGTAGGCCATGGCAGCAGCTTGTCGATTTGACCGTTCGGATGACCGGGGACGATCTTTGTGATGACGTCGGCGAGGTAGACGTGCGGTTCGATGCCCGTGAGCTTGCGGGTCTCGCTCAGCGAGGCGATGACGGCCCAGTGCTCGCCGCCGCCATCCGAGCCTGCGAAGAGTGTATTTGCGTTCGACGACGTTGGAGTTGATCGCGATACGGCCGTCGTTGAGGAAGCGGAGCGGGTCAGGCCTCTCCCAGCGCGAGAGCGCATAGCGGATTGCTTCGGCGAGTTTTGTCTTCTGACTGAGAGTGAGCTTGGCGCGCAGCCAGGGCTCGAGCTCATCGATGACCGGCCGGCTCCTCAACAGCCTGGCCTCGCGCCTTTCCTCGCCTTCTCGGCGATGCGGCGCGGCTCCAGGAAGCCCGGGAAATAGGAGCCCTTGCGCAGTTTCGGGATGCGCAGTTCGACGCGTAAGCGTAGCGCCGAGGCCCGTCGGATTGTTTGTGCGGAGTGCTGCGCTAACGCCGAGGGCTCCGCGCCTCACCCCGTTGCTCCACCGAGCCCGACGGGCTCAAATGTCTCCCGGACTCTACCCACCGCTGGATGAAACTTGGGGCTCAGGTCAACACGTTCATGCTGACGCCGGCTGCGAGCCTTACGATTTACGTAGCGAACCAACCTGTGGACTTCAGAAAGGTGCGGAGGGGTTGGCGCTGTTGGCGAAGGAGACGCTGGGCCATGACCCGATGAAGGGCGTGGCGGTGGTCTTCCGTACGAAGCGCGCTGACCGCGTGAAGATCGTCGTCTGGGATGGCCAGCGGCCTTGTGATGTACTGGAAGCGGCTCGATGGCAGCGGCTTCAAATGGCCTCCCATCGTGGCCGGCGTGATGCGGATGAATGCCGCCCAGCTGTTGGCGCTTCTGGCCGGCATGGATTGGACGCACATGCATGCGCCTCGCGACGCGCAGCCGAAAGCACTTTCTTAAAGATACAAATCTTCGCTGCATCGTGGCGCGAAGCGTGGCAGACTCGGAGCAATGAGTGATCTTTTTGATGAGCTGCCGAGCGATCCGGCCGAGTTGCGCGTCCTTGCCGCGGCTCTGCTGGATCGCTGCGCCATTGGTCATCAGGCGGGCGATGGTTCTGGCAGACGGCACGCGCTGTAGACTTTGAGCATCGGCCGTTTCGGCGCGCCGACGGCGTGTCGTCCACTCTCTAACAACTCGTTCAGAGCCCCTAAAGCCTAGCGCTTTAAGGCGACGCCACAGGTCGGCTCCGTTATAATGGCCTGAAGACCACCGGGCGTCGAGCCATGGCAGATGGCGCTCGAGTGAGCTCTCCCGCACCTGAACACATCCGTTCGCTGTCCCCGCAGAACTTTGCGGACGAGGCCCCGGCTATGTCCCGTAAGTCGCACGATCTCTTTTATGGAGACACCTGTCTCAGCCTGTCTGAAGATTGCCGCTTTGGTGTCCTGACGCCGTAGATAGCCTTCGTACTGGATGCGCTCGGCGGCGGTCAGCAAGGCAGGATTAATTGTAGCGGCGCCGACCGCCACACGAACCTGGCGCATGGATTTGCGGACCGCATCGAGGAAGGCGTGGCTGGCGTTCTCCATCAAATGTCAGGGGTCAGCAACCTGGGTAGCGTGCGGGAGCGCCTTGGCTACAGCAAGGGCGTAACCACCGCCGCGATCGCGCGCGACCACGGCAATTTGCGGCTGCCTCGCGAGCCAAGCCTGTGCCGTAGCGGGCTCTCTGTCGGGTAACAGGGCGATCTGTCGTCGCCGCTCGAGGTCGCAGATGATTGTTCCTTACCGGTGATTGCGCCGCCAAGCCCAGTCGTCGATACCGATCACGCTCGGCACAGCAAAGGGCTGGCAACCGCGCCTTCGCACTACCCGAAGTAATGTATCGTTGCTCACGGGCAGCATAAGTCGACGGGCAAAACTTGCGGCCGGGCGGCCACCCAAGGCAAGCCAAGGTGATGGATCAGAAGATCGAGCCGCGCCGTTCGCCGCGCCCACGGCGCCAGAGCCCCGTCATCGAACCGCTCGGTGAAAATACGTCGACTGCACATAACGGTACGCAGCGGAAGCGACGCGCCACGACCACCAGGCGAACTGGCCGCCCCGCCATCGGCAGATCCGCAAGACATCGTTGATATCGGCTATGAACTCGCCTGGAACTGGCTCCGCATCCGGGACAAAGACTCTTTTCGCTCCTGGGACGGACGGTGATCACGGTCGTGGCGCCATCACAGACGGCGCTCTCCATGGCAAATCCAGGAGGGATCAGGGCCGACGGTCGCAGGGCTCGCTGCATCATGTTGATTCCCTGTGAAACCAACGCGAGCCGGCGCCCGAACTTCATCAAAAGTGATGGTGTGGAACGGCACTTCGAACCGGCATCAAAAGTGCCTAACGTGGTCGCTTAGAGAGGCGCCACAAAGGAAGGACCGTTCCATGGAGAAGATTATCACAGTGGGGGTGGATTTGGCCCAGTCGATCTTCCAAGTTCACGGCATCGCCGAAAACGGGAAAGTCTTGGTTCGCCGCACGTTGCGACGGTCGCAGGTGCAGCCTTTCTTTCGAGGGCTCCCTTCCTGCTTGGTAGGTATGGAGGCCTGTGCGAGTGCCCATCACTGGGCGCGCGAGATCGCAGCGCTGGGCCATTTAGTCCGCATGATGCCGCCAGCCTACGTGAAGCCCTACGTCAAACGAAACAAGTGACGTGGCGGATGCAGAAGCCATTTGCGAGGCGGTCACCCGTCCGACAATGCGGTTCGTACCGGTCAAGACTGCGGAACAGCAGGCGGCCAGCATGATTTTGCGAACGCGAGAGCTGCTGATGAGGCAACGTAGCCAGACTGCAAATGCCCTGCGCGCTCATATGGCCGAACTAGGCATTATCGCGGGCACAGGCATGGCAAGCATTGCGAAACTCCTGGTGCTTCTCCGGGACGAGGATGACAACAGGATCCCTGGCGCCGCCCGGTTTGCCCTGATCCAATTCGCTGAACAAATTGAGATGCTTACAACCCGCATAGAGACGCTCGACAAAGAGATTTTGGTTGCCGTCAGGAAGGACCCCGATGCGAGACATCTGATGAGCATACCCGGTGTCGGTCCTCTCATCGCCGCCACCGTTCGGACGTCGGTCTTGGATCCTTAGGGCTTTGCGACCGCACGAGATTTTGCAGCTTGGACGGGACTAACACCGAGGGCACAGTCGAGCGGCGGGAAAGAAAGACTCGGGGCGATATCAAAGCGGGGAAATAGGCAACTACGAACGCTCTTAATCGTCGGTGCGACCTCTATCATCAAACTTGCCAAACGAGGGTTGAAAGTCCCGCTCTGGGTTCGGACAATGCTGCAAAGAAGGCCAGTCAAGGTCGTATCGGTGGCGCTTGCCAATAAGATTGCGCGCACCTTTTGGGCCCTCCTGGTCAGAGGCGGCATCTATCAGGCGCCGGCAGCAATGCTGAAATCCTAATCTTAAGAGCTCACCGGCAGAGGTAGAGAGCTGCCGAGGAGGCAAGGTGCAAAATCTGGATGAACATCGAATGACGACATTCCCGGTAGCAATCAGACCGCCTGACTCACTGCGCTTCGAGCGCGAAAAATTGATTGGGCGATTGCTTCCGCGGATATCATCGTGGCCAGCGGCCAGGCGCCGCGTTTACAGGCCGAACATATGACCGCACCGTCATCCCTTGGTTCAACCAGAGAAAGATCTTGCAGCCCGGGCCGTTCCACATATGAGTCAGAGCCAAATTTGGACGCCGGTTGACACCACGCGAACAAAACAGGCGTCAAGCGCCATTCAAAAGGGCGCAGAGCTCCGCTTACGTTCGACTGCCCCGGCGCGGGTCTCCCAGATTCGGTCGCGGTAGCCGTTGCGCTGGGCCAGACGCTCGGGGGTCTTCTCGCCGTAGGCCGCCCCGGTCTGGCCTTCGACTTCGAGCTCCATCAGACGCTGGGCGGCAAAGCCGATCATCTCGCGCAGCAGATCGGCGTCCGGGGGTCTTCTCTACGAGCGTGCGCAGGTTCATCATATCGTCGGTCATCGGTGGGTCCTCGGTTGCGTGGGCGTGTCGCAACCCGGTCCTACCGGAGAACTACTGGTGACCACCGCAAAGCCGCCCGCCCGCTACGGCGCTATGTGGGAGAGCGCGTCCGGGCGGCTTTGCTCTACCGAGCTACACCATCACTGGGGACACGACCCAGGTTTTCGATCTTGAATTCTTCAAGCTTTCTGCCGGCTTTGAGCGCCGCTACCAACCAGCGAGGTTGTTTGCCGCGCCCGGCCCACGTCTCAGTCGGAGAATCGGGGTTATAATATTTCGGCAAGACCTTCGGGTATTTTCGCCTAGGTGCAACGTTAGTCCTTTTCTCACGGGAAATGGCGGTATCCGAACTTGGATTAGAGTCTGGTCGCTTCAGATGTGCGAGCCTCTTCTCCATTTCGAGCTTCTCCGCCGTAATCTTGTCCGACAAAATCTTTGTAAGCCGCTCATGCATCAGCCACAGTTCGTCGAAATTCATGGCGTCCAAGTCCAGCTTGGGCATTTCGCTCGTGCTCCACTATTTGCGCGCGATTCCGTGGAGATCTTTAATCCCACGCAAAATGAAGTCTCAAAATATATTGATTTTTAACAGTTTTATAGAGATTTAAAAAGCAAAAACGGAGGGGCATCACCTTGATAATTAAATGCTCCGATTTGTGGACGCCTTGACCGGCATCGCTTGTCGCAGGCCTAGAACATTATTCTCCATTGTGCCCTATCGAGAAGCAATTGGAGACTGCGCGTAGGTCGACTTTAAATGCATATCTGGCAGTGATACCGATGAATCATGATGCGTCGGACCAAGCTGCACTCGATCAACCCGATCGAGCGCCTCAACGGCGAGATCAAGCGGCGGACCGAGGTGGTCGGCATCTTCCGACGCCAACGTTCGCCTCATCGGCGCGATCCTGCTCCAACAAAACGATGAGTGGGCGGTCCAGCGTGCCCGCTACATGACGCTGGAAACCATCGCGCCGATGAGCGATGATCCAACCGTCAGCCTTCGGCTATTGCCAGCTGACCAACCCGGTCCAAGCCGGTGAACGCGATGAACCGCAGCCAGCTAGACCACGCCCGGGGACACGATCTCTTAACCATCGCGGGCCTTTTGATTTTTCTAAGAAGGCGGGCTGCTGTACTCTCGCGCTGTGTCATTCGGAGGAGGCTGCATTGCAGCAGCGAGATTGGAGCCGCGTCGAACAGGAATTGGCTCATCTAATGCCGGGAGGCGAGGATGTTGCTCAACAATCGGACTCATCTTGGTCCCTAGATGGCGGTTTGGTAAAAATAGCCACCGCCCCCCAGCTCTCACCCGAAACTGTGCTGGAACAAATCACCAAGGCACTCGAAAGCGACATGAGCCCTCCAAGCGAAGACATATTTTGAGTGCTTCGATTGGGGGACATGAAGTTATGCACTCTTTGTCAGTTCATTCTGAATTAGCGGCGGAGCCATTAGGCAATCAGTGAGCGTTCTTACCCTGAAGCACCTCCCAAGGTGTTTGCACGAGGATTGCGAAGTCAAGCCGCAAGCTCCAATTCTCTATGTACCACAGGTCGTGCTGTACACGTTCCTCAATCAAATCGGTAGTTGGGGTAGGCCCTCGAAATCCGTGAATCTGAGCCCATCCTGTTAGGCCCGGCTTCACCCGCTGCCGAAAGCCATAGTTTCTCACGAGCTTGTCGAATTGACTGTCGTGCGCGACCGCATGAGGTCGGGGTCCAACAATTGACATGCTCCCTTCGAGGACGTTGAGAAGTTGAGGCAGTTCATCGATACTGGTCCTACGAAGCCATCGACCAACGCGGGTAATTCGCTCGTCCCCGATGCGGGCCTGAACCGCCGAAGCGCCGTCCTCAACAACTCGCATTGTCCGGAATTTGCATATTTGGAACACGCGACCGTTGAATCCCAGTCGACACTGTCTAAACAAGACTGGGCCGGGTGAATCTAGCTTTATTGCGATGGCTGTTGCCAGAAGCAACGGGGCCATAATAATGAGTGTCAAGCCTGCGGCTACAACATCGAACCATCTTTTTGCAGCCCGCTCAGTCGTACGAAGCGGTCCGCGCTGCAGTTCGATCCCGATCTTTTCCCCCATATCTCGACGGGAGCGCAAAAAGACTTCCGCAACTTGTCCTGCAGGAACGAATGTTATTGGAAGAGGCAGCACTCTAAGATCAGCAGCAAGGCCTCGCAGATCAGACCAACGTTGCAGGTCCGAAGAGACAACGACCTCTTCGATGTCTGATCCACGGACGTGCTCGATAACGCTGGATGCAAATCGTTTTCGCGCAATAGCGCCCCTTGTCGCGGCTGGGAGAACAAAGCTCCGAGCAATCTCAAAACCAATTGCTGTCAGTGTTTGGCATAGACGCGCCTGCGATCTGCTCGACCCATCAGTGATGACTACGATTCTGCTGCCAGAAAACCGACGCCCGTCGAGCCCTTTTATAACAAGCTTGCTTATGATGGCTCGATTGACCAGGATCAGAACGAGGCTGAGGGCAGCATAGAGCAGATTGGTGCCCCGAGACATTTCGCTGCCAATCTTGAGGGCGAAGACGATGCCAGACAGCAGCAGGAACACGCTCGCCCATGCGACGATCACCTGACGAATCTGGCGACGCAGCACCAGCAACTCGGTAGGCCTGTAAAACCCTTGCAACTTGAGAAACATTACTAGAAGCGCTGCCACGAGCGCCGCGGCTCCGAAGACGCGGCCAAGGTCGAACTGCTCACTCGCCTTGTATAAGAATTGTGCGCAGGCGCTGGCGAGAACGATTGCAAGGACGTCCAGGACCATCGCTCCAGCTTCGATCGAGCGGTATCGAATTGGCCACTTGCTTTTCTCGTCCGCTCGAAGGCTTGATACGCTCGGCGGCAATTCGCCTAATTCGCTCGCCTCAATGCGTCGGTTGACGAAATTCATTGGAGGAAATCCGGTCAACAAGAATAATTAAGTAACATTCAAACCTTAAATTTAACAGCAAGCAAGTGAAAAATTAAATAAAAGGAATGACATTAAAGTCTCAGTGCTATTTCGCGACGGAGAGCTGTGGCGGGCCACGTCTGGTGTCGGTGGCGGCATGACGTAACGGGCTGCCTGTTTTTCCGAAAAACCGCTACGTTCACGCTCTGGTCCTTGTCGTGGGCCAGAACCAACTTCAAACGCAATTAAGCCTGTGGGGCAAGGTCAAAGCAGAATCCGACAAGTTGACAGAGGGCGTTCGCCTCACTCGCTGCCGCTCCCGAAAGAAAGCGTCGTCTTAGACAAGTTCGTTAATGGCGCAACGACGCTAAAAAGGTGGGGTCGACCTCAGCGATCAGGTGCTCGGCAAGTGTTCGCCCACTTGGGGTGGCCTGGTTGTATGCCTCTACGATGTCTAGCTTGTGCGCGGGCCAACGAACTAGAATCAAGCGTAGATCGCGTCGAACCATATCGCCTAATTCGATGTCTTCTATAGGCCCGATCAAGCGAAGAGCCAACTTCAGTCTAGCAGGAATGAGCTTTTTTTCACTAGGGCCAGTATAGTAGGCCATCTTTATTTGCGCAGTCACACCTTGGCGCGGGCTCCACTTGTACCGCTCGGAAAGTGTAGCAAATGTCAGCCAGACTTCGCTGCGATAGGGCGAGTACCTTAGCGCTAATGTAAGGTCGCGGCGCACGTCGTCTTGTGCCGAAGTCGACGCGGCTGTCGCGTTTTGCAGTAGGGATGAGCCGGCTAACCCGCTGTTCGCCCATAGATCTCCGCGTACGATCGCAAGCGACGCTGCGCGCTTAAGGCTTGTATGTCGCGCTACCAAATCGAACGTGCCGCTATGACCTAAGATTGAGGATCGATCTTGTTCGGGAAGTAGAACCCAGACGGCTTCCCCCGCAAGCGCCACGCCGAAAACAACCAGAGCAACTCGAGCCACCAAATGGTTGAGGCGAATTGGCTTCGCAAGGAACGAGCTTGCTGCTAATGGTTCTGCGTATTGTTCGTTCCTAGAATGGTCCTCGTCTGTTGAGCTGTGACGCTGGGCCACCGCTATTCCAATCGCAGCCGCAGCAAATAGCAGCGACGTTAGATGCAAGAAGTCGGTGTTAGCGAACATCACGATCGTGATCGCGCCTAGTACGCCGGCTCCGGCCGCTGAATATACATAGTCCCGTCCTCGTGAAAGAGCAGCTCTCGCAAGGACTGCGGATCCGCCAATCAATGTCAGGAGGAACATTAAAAGAAACGCTCGTCCCATCTCGACGATGATCTTGACAGACGGGCTTTCGGTGCTCTCCGGTGGATCTTGTTCGAGATCGCGATAAAGCGGCAAAAGATCTTCTTCCGTTCCGGCTCCAAATCCAAGAACTGGTGCGTCAGTAAGCCAACGCTCTGTCACGATCTGGCGCCGGGATAACGCTGGGTCTGTCTGATCTACACTTCTATAAATCGGGGAAAATGCCAAGGTGCCGACGAATATCATTAGGACGACGGCTGCTACGCCCGCCTTTTCCCAAGCTCCAAAAAACCATTTCCGGATCAAAAAAATGCAGAGCGGAACTGCCGCTCCAAATGCGGCAGCAATAATTACTACAACGTCTGACTGAAATAAAATGGTAGTCGCACAGAGGACAAGTACTAATGCTGCGATCATCAGACCAACTATCGATCGCCGCCGCAATTCTCGTCGGCTGCGTTTGCGGGGCAGTTGCTCCCATCCATTGATCATGGTCGCGCAGGCCAGCACTAGCCCCACAACTACGATGAGCGTTAGGTTGGGTTGAGAGCCGCCAAGTCTAAGATATCCCCATTGTGAAGTGATCTGGAAGCAAGCTGCGAGTCCAGCGATCGTTGTGAGCGAGTACAGAGTTCCCTCCGCCAAACGCCGCTCAGAAGCTACTGCAACAGCCACAATTGTTACCGCGATTATCGCAGAACATCGAACTAAGGAAAGAAGGGTTGCGCCGACGTCGATTGTTACGGTGTTAGGAATCGGTAGGTTCAAAGCTGTCGCGGTACTCGTCCAAACGGGATTGGAAAGGTAGCCCCCTGGAATGGGCAAAACCTGCAGGAGCATTTGCAAGCAGGGAAGCACCAAGAGGCCGATGATCGTCGGTTGTAAGATTCTGCTTAGTCTAACAAAAGCTCGTCGGCGCAGGAGCAATGCGATCCCAAGAACAGCGATGGCGAGAATGCCAGCGACAAGCCCTGTTAGGAGGTCGTCCATCAGTTTTCCGAACATCGAGTAAAATAACGCTGGCTGAGGCTGCAGTCGACCCAAGAGGCATCTGTCTTCCAGATGACCGCGACATTGCTCCCCTTTGTAGAATTTGGGTTGCTCAGGCGAGCAGCGTCACTGGCGACCTCCGCGCAACAGTTGTCCTGATAACGGCGAGAGAAGCGGATGGTCGTTGCTATTGTATCGGGGTCGGCGTCGTGATGACCGTGGCGGCGCTACCTTGAATCGTGTTTCTCAAAATGTAGCCATTGGTGGCGTAAGTGATGGGATCATTCGCCGTAGCCATAACCGTTCGCAAGAAGGTCAGGAACTTCGTTGTCTCTGCCACTGATGCGTTCGAGGTGTAGATGACATCCTTGTTCCGCATCTCGAAGTTTTGCGCAAGGAAGTAGCCCGAGGGATCACGAAAATTGATGTGATATATAACCGGTACAATGGGTCCCTCGAATCTCGAGCAATCCACTCCGAGTTCCGCTGCAACCTCGCGCGTCTCCCCTCGATACAGGAAAACCCAACTGGGATCAGCGAGGCCATCGTTCAACCCCCCCTGTTTTCCAACTGCCTCCGCAAGTGACAGGCGCCAAGCGTCAAACTTGAATTGTCCCTGGTTGCCAGCTGCTCCAAACGACACGAAAGTTTGAGGCTGGCTGTACAAATAGATCGCGTCATTCGGCAGGGCGAAAATGTTATTGGCCGGTTCGTAAACCAGCGCTCCGAATGGCACACTTGCGCGATGCCCTTGCCGCTCCAGGGAAACCCACATGTCGTACCCTTGGTTACTCGGACCTCCCGCTCGCGCGACGGCATCCAGTATTCGCTCGCCCGATGGGCTTGCCGGAAAGCGTCCCGCAAGGCGGACGTCACCTAGCACCGAAATGAGCGAGGTATTTTGTTGCGCAACTGCAACCACCACCTGAGGCTCCAAGGCTCGTGCCTTGAGGGCAGCGACAATATCGGCTCGAATCTCAGATGGAGTTCTTCCCTTAGCGGGCACTTCGCCTGCATACGGAACCGCTATGTTTCCTCTTTCATCCACCGCCTGGTTGGGGATCGTCACGAAGTTGCCGGCGCGCACGCCCGAATCGGAAGTAAACAGCCCGCCCGCCGCAGCTTCAAAGATCGTAATGCTAACAACGTCACCGATACCAAACCGGAACGCCTTTGGCGGTGTCCTGTCTGCGAATGCTGAAGATAGCCGTGGGGTGTACCTGCCGAGGATGCCAACAGTCTTGCGATCGACATTAACGAGGGCGTAGGGCACATTGACCGGCTGACCGCCTTCCGATCGGTTTAAAACGTCCACGCCTTGCGGACCACTGGTCGGCACAATGGAGCAAGCGGCACATGCTGCTGCCAGCAGCATGACACCACCCTTCGCCAAAACTCGCGCGACAATGGACAGGAAAATTCTCCAAGATCGAAATCAATGCGTCTGTGCACAAAATGGCATTTTGCAGCGATTCAGAACAGGAGATCATCCGTCTTTGAAAGCGAATCAGAACTGGTGTTGCTGTCTTGCAACAAATTCTTCAGCCGTGGTCTGAAAGACCGTAATGGGCGTAGTGACTGTCGCTATAATAGTCGCTCCGGTATGCATCATACCGGGCCATCGATTTAATGTCGGTTTTGTTCATAACCACTCCGATCACATTTTCATAAACGTTTGGAGCCGTGTGCAGTGCGTGCCGGACCACGTCGGTTTTGGTTTCGCCCCATTCAACCACAAGCACATATCCATCCACGAGCGCGGAAGTGGCTCGAACGTCCACTATCGGCGTTAGCGGGGGAAGATCGACGACGATGTAGTCGTAAGTCTTTCGCAATCTATCGAGAAGCAATCGCATCTGCTCGGTTGTCAGGAGTTCACTGCTGCTCAGAATCGGTCGACGCTTCACCATCGGCAGGAAAGCCATATTGGTCTTGGCGTCACTCCACATCGCTTCTTCCAGCGAGTGAGTCCCAAAAATAACGTCAACAAGGCCGACGGTAGCTTGCGGGGCGAGCGCTCTTGTAAGCGAGGGTTGCCTGAGGTCGCAATCAATGAGCGCGACGCTTTTTCCACTCTGCCCGATAAGCTGGGCTAGAGCGGCTGCGATCGTCGTCTTACCTTCGTGTGGTAGCGACGAAGTAATCCCAATCACCTTGTTCGATGATTGTGCGGGGTTGAGGTCGATCCCCAGCTTAACCGCTCGAATGGACTCCGCGTACCTGGAGAGGGGCATGTTCACCACGGTCCAATGCAATGGCGAAGCCGTTGATACTGTCTTGGAACGGAGTTCCTGAGATGCTGCTGCATCGTACGGCTTACGTCGAGCGGATTTTACGAGAGGCAGAAGTGGCACAACGGAAAGGCAGGGCAGACCTAAGGCTGCTTCTACTTGGTCCGGGGTCCTGAACACCCTATCCATCGTTTCGCGGGCAAACCCAAGTCCGGTGCCAAGACCAATCCCTCCCAGAAGTGCCAGCGCGAGGATGGCTAACGTTTTCGGCTTACTCTTCTTTTGCGGAGGAAACGCCGGATAAATTACCCTTGCTTCGGAAATTGGGAAAGATTCTTGCTGGGCTGACCCCATATACCGTTGTAGAAAGGTCTCGTAAAGGGAGCGATATCCCTTCGCTCTGCTCTCAAGTTCTCGTAAAGTCACTTCTGCGGAATTGGTGGTTCTCGATTGCGAGACAGCCTCATCGAGTTGCTTCTCCAACTCCTGTTGACGTCGTTTGGCGAGCTCCAGCTCACTCCTACTAGTCTCGGAGAGTCGGCGGACTTCGTCGAGCACGGAGGCTCTGATCTCCCGCATTCGGGCGCGGAGATTGACAACGCTCAAATGGTCCTTGCCATACCTCACAGACCATTCGCTTTCCCGTCGTACCAATTCGAGATATTGCTGCCGCAAACCAGTGATGATCGGGCTGTTCAATACATCCGATCCGGCAGTATCAAGCGTGCCAATCGACTGCGATACCTCGGGATTATCCTTGAGGATGCTCTCGTAACGGTTGAGACGGGCAAGCGCGTCGCCAGCATGAGCGCGCGCCGCAAGTAGCCGCGTGTTTATTTCTGAAACTTGCTGTTCATCCAGAGGCTTCCCACCCGTGGATATAATGTTGTTCTGAGTTTTGTATGCGTTAACCGCACGTTCAGCGGTTTCCGCCTGCTCGCTTAGTTGCTGAATTCGTTGTTGCAGCCAGACCGCGGCGGTTCGATTGGCTTCAAATTTGGCGTTCAGTTGATCTGCAATATAAGCTTTGGCGATGGCATTTGCAATTTCGGCCGCTCGGCCAGCATTATTCCAGCTGAAACTGACTTCGATCACATTGCTCACGTTGACGCGTCCGACCGCCAACTGTTCGAGAAACACGGGAACCAGATCGTCGTTTGACTTCTCCGGCGTTTCGTAGCCGTCGCCGGCGATAGATGCGCCGAACCACGCCCGAAACCGCCTTGCGACGGCGGCGAGGCGCGAGTTAGAATGCACTTTGAGGTCAGCTGCGAGGTTGAGTTCGTCGATAACCGTAGCCGCTATCGTCCGGGAACGGAGGATTTGGATTTGCGTATCGAGCTGTGTCAAATCGAAAGAGGGCTCGGCAACAAGTGACTGCTGTTGGATGAATTGAGCTTTGGGGTTTCCAAGCAATAACTGCACGTGTGCAGTATAGGTCGGTGGCGTAATGCGCAGATACATGGCGCCAACGGCCAACGAGAGCACCATGCTGAAGATAATTAGGCCGTATTGACGATGCAGGAAGCCTCTTGCGAAATTCAGAAGCGCGCCGATTCCCTCCTCTTGCATGCCCGGACTCGCGTCGAAGGGCTCTAGTGAAATTCGTGACCTGTCGATCTGGGGGAGATTGTTTTGTAACATTATCTAGCCGCAACCTACCGAGGGTGTCAGACGGGAACGAGATCCAATCATCGCCCGTCATCTATGGATGCGGCCGACCTTAAGAGGTTACTGTAGCGAAGTGGGGGGTGTTTTCCAAATTAAATATCGATTAATTATAAATGATCGAGTCGGGTTGCCGATCGAGTTCATTTGGCTCAGGGCGAGGGCGGATCTAACAAGGGTTCCCGTCAATAGGCGATATTGGCCGACAATTTTGAAGAAGCTCAATGAAAGTAATTTTTTAATTATTGCATTTAATAAGATTCCGATGGATAAGGAAACGGCATTGAATTGAATATCGGTTTCCTACGCGATTGTGCCCAATAGGGCGTTCAAAGTGCGTTCGCCTTGGCAGTTGAACTAACGCAACCATCAAAGCTGATCGCCCTACGCCATCGGCACGAATTTGTTGGTTTGATTGAACGGGAGAAAACTTGTGCGCGTTCTTTTGACTGGACACCTCGGTTATATTGGTACGATTTTGGCGCCGATGCTAGTCGGTGCGGGTCACAGGGTAATAGGTCTTGATAGCGACCTGTACTCCCGCTGCACATTTGCTTCGGGCGGTGAAATAGGCGAAATCGCATCTATTCGCAAAGATGTCCGAGACGTTGAAGTGTCAGACTTCGCCGGCTTCGATGCGGTTCTCCATTTGGCGGCGCTCTCGAACGATCCGCTCGGCAATTTGAAGCCAGGCATCACCGATGAAATCAATCATCGAGCGAGCGTGCGCATCGCTGAGTTGGCCAAGCAGGCCGGCGTCAGTAGGTTTGTGCTTGCTTCTTCCTGCAGCAACTATGGCCAGGCCGGGGAAGAGATGATTGATGAAACGGGTGCGCTCAACCCTGTAACGGCCTATGGCGAATCGAAAGTGATGTCAGAGCGCGATATTTCAGGGTTGGCCGACGACAACTTTTGTCCGGTCTATCTAAGGCCGGCGACGGCTTATGGTGTTTCTCCGCGGCACCGCTTCGATATTGTGCTAAACAATCTTGTTGCGTGGGCCTTTACCACTGGCAAGATTCATTTGAAGTCGGACGGAACCCCGTGGCGTCCCATCGTTCACATCGAGGATATCTCCCGAGCTTTTATTGCTGCGCTTGAAGCGCCGCAGGAGCAGGTATTCAATGAGGCGTTTAATGTCGGCCAGACCGTTCATAACTATCGCATTCGCGACCTGGCGGAAATCGTTGCCAGTGTGGTGCCGAACTGCACGGTCGAATTTGCGGACGATGCCGGTCCCGACAAGCGATCGTACCGTGTAAGCTTCGAGAAGATTCGCACAAGACTGCCGGAATTCAAGCCTCAGTGGGACGCTCGAAAAGGAGCAGAGCAACTCTACGGCGCTTATCGAAAGTCGAGCTTGACCCTGGAGGAATTCGAGGGGCCAAGGTATCAACGAATTGCACACATCAACAAGTTGCTGGCGGAAGGCATCTTGGATGCTCAGTTGCGCCATTCGCGGCCCCGACTTCAGGCGGCATCATGACGAAGCTTCGGTTTCTCTCCTGAATAGCTCGTCACGGAACGTCCTGGCAAAGACCGTATGTCTTTGCCATGGAAATCCTTCGGATTTGCAGTGCCGGCTGCGGCGTCCGGGGACGCTGCGTGCCATCGCAAGACATCACCAAGATTCGTCCGTTCTGTGCGCTCGACGCACCAAACTGAGCAGGCGCGCGAGGCGTAAGCTTCGATGATCGGGCCTTCAGGCTCCCATCTCGGAGATTTCGGACAAGGATCTGAACTAAGGTCTGTTTGGATCATCTTGAGTTTATCACGGCTGCGGTGAGATTGATCATTGCTTCAAAGCTGATGTCAGTTTTGTCGGCTCGCATGGCGATCCGCTTGAATTCTTTGAGCTTGCGGAAGAAGTTTTCGATCAGATGTCGCCATTTGTAAATTTCCTTGTCGATGGCGAGAGGCTTTGCGCGTCAGCGGGTGCTGAGAGATGACAACCCTGGCGCCGCGTGCGTCCAGTTCGGCGATGATGGTGTTGCTGTCGAACGCCTTGTCTGCGATCAGCAAATCGAAGGTCAGCCCTTCGATCAACGGCGGGACGCCCACCGTGTCAAAGCGCTGTCCGGGCAGCAGTATGAAGCGCACGAGATTGCCGAGCGCGTCGGTCAGTGCCAGGATTTTGGTGGTCATTCCGCCTTTGGAGCGGCCGATGGCCTGGCTTTGCGTCCCCCTTTTGCCCCCTGTCCGTGGCGGTGAACCTTGACGATGGTGGCATCGACCATAACGTACTCCATGTCCGACTCGCCTGAGACCGCATCAAACATGCGTTTCCAGACGCCCGCCTTCGCCCAGTCGCGAAAGCGCGTGTACGCGGTTATCCAGTTGCCGAAGGCGCGCGGCAGATCGCGCCACGGACTGCCGGTGCGGGCAATCCACAGCACGGCTTCGACGAACAGCCGGTTGTTCTTGCCGCTCCGACCGGGATCGCCCGACTTGCCAAGACAAAGCGGCTCCATCTTCGCCCATTCGGCCTCAGTCAATACGAATCGGTCCATCCCAAGCTTGAATCACAGCCAAGCGAGGATGAGGATCCTGAATCCAAACAGACCTTAGTCCACGTTTCAGGCACAATGAGCCAGCAGACAGTCTGCCCGGCAACGGCGAAGGATCGGGCAAAAGGAGCCCGCACCGGTCATGCGCTGGGTGAAGCAAAGCCACATCGAGTTTGGTCGAATGAACTTCATGCAGTAGCCGCTCAGTGCTCTTGATGCGGTCCAAGGCGCCGTTGATCCCGCGCGAGCGGCATCCCTGTGATTAATTGGCCGTCCAAAATTAATCCTATTGCGGGAAAATAATATTCAAAGTAAAATATCTTAAATATAATTTTAGAATGCGTGTTTCCTTATCGTTGGTTGCATCAATTTTTGGGCGGGATCAGTCAAAGATGCTTACTGCGGATCAGACAGCTGGGGTGTTGAATAACACAGGTACCTCGGCGGCCAGCTTATCCAAAAGGAAATGCTGCCGTCTATGCGGTGCCAAGCTCACCGCGACGTTCATCGATCTAGGAATGTCGCCACTATGCGAGAGCTTCTTGCCCTCCGAGCAGCTCGACCAGATGGAGCCGTACTTCCCGTTGCATGTCCTAGTCTGTGATCGATGCTTCCTGGTTCAATTGCAGGAATATGTAAAGCCGTCACATATCTTCACTGAATATGCCTACTTCTCGTCCTTTGCCACCTCGTGGGTCGAGCACGCGCGTCGGTATTGTGAGGCGATGGTCGGTCGTTTTGATCTTGGATCGAAGAGCCATGTCGTCGAGCTGGCGAGTAACGACGGCTACATGCTTCAACACTTTTTGCCGTTTGGTATTCCTGTTTTGGGCATTGAGCCAGCCGCCAACGTGGCCGAGGTTGCACGAGGCAAGAATGTACCCACCCTGGTTGAGTTTTTCGGACTCGATCTAGCAAAGCGTCTTGTCGCGCAAGGTAAGGCGGCTGATCTAATTATTGGCAATAATGTTCTGGCGCAGGTGCCGGATCTCAATGATTTCGTGGCCGGAATGGCCTTTCTGCTGGCGCCGAACGGAGTGGTCACACTCGAATTCCCGCACTTGGAACGACTAATCGAGGAAAACCAGTTCGACACGATTTACCACGAGCATTTCTCGTATTTCTCGCTCGTCACCGCCGATCGTCTAGCACGCAGGCACAATCTGCGTGTGTTCGATGTCGAACAGCTCGTAACCCATGGAGGGTCTTTACGCGTCTATCTTTGCCATCAAGAGAGCGCGCACGCCACGTCTCCGCGAGTCGGCGATCTGTTAGATCACGAGCGTAAGGCTGGATTTGAAGACATCGGAAGCTACTCCAGATTTGCTTCCAACGTTCACCGTACCAAGCGACAGCTGCTGTCATTCCTGATCGATTGCAAGGAAAAGGGTGCGATGATTTGTGGATATGGTGCGCCCGGTAAAGGCAATACCCTCCTCAACTACTGCGCAATTGGAACCGACTTTCTGGATTTCACGGTTGACCGCAACCCCTACAAGCACGGTCGCTACACGCCCGGCATGCACGTTCCGATCCTTCCGGTCTCTGCCATCGATGAAGCGCGGCCGGATTACATCCTCATCCTGCCGTGGAATCTAAAAAAGGAAATCGTTGGGCAGATGCGACACGTTGGCTCGTGGGGGGGGAAGATGATTGTGCCCATTCCCAGAGTTGAAGTGATAGATCCGCGCGATTTTGGGAATTAAAGCCATGAAGGTTGTTCTTTTCTGTGGCGGCCTCGGTACGCGGATTCGCGAATATTCGGAAGCCGTTCCTAAGCCGATGATACCGATCGGCCACCAGCCGATCCTTTGGCATGTCATGCAATATTACAGCCAATATGGTCATCGCGACTTTGTCCTTTGCTTGGGTCACAAAGCGAATGTCGTAAAGGAATATTTCCTGAACTACACGCAAGCGGCTAACAGCGATTGCGTGATTTCGCAGTTTGGCAAGAAAGTCGAACTGCTCGGCGAGCGGCCGCCGGATTGGCGTGTTTCGCTCGTTGATACCGGTATATGGCGAAACATCGGTCAGCGCTTGCTGGCCGTACGAGAATTCGTTCAGGACGAGGAAATCTTCCTTGCTAACTACAGTGACGGTCTGACCGACGCCCCACTCCCCGAAATGATCGATCGCTTCAAGAAGAGCGGCAAGATTGGTTGCTTCATAGCCATACATCCTCCAATCACATTCCACCTTGCTGAGTTTGACGAAAAAGGGACCGTGCAGCAAATGCGCGCGAGTCAGGAGTCGGCCATATGGATCAATGGCGGTTACTTCATCTTTCGCAAGGAAATATTCAATTACATCGAGGAAGGTGAGGAACTGGTGGTCCAGCCGTTCAATCGCCTTATCGAACGGGGTGATCTGATGGCCTATCGATATGAAGGCTTTTGGCGGGCGATGGACACGCTGAGAGATAGGCAAGTGCTCGAAGAAATGATTGAGCGCGGGGACACGCCTTGGCATTTGCATGATCGGATCAATTCTGCGGTGAATTCGTGAGAAGGCTTCGGATCGTCGAGCCGGGCGATCACTTGTCAGTGCTATGCTTGGGCGCGCACTCGGACGATATTGAAATTGGCGTTGGGGCGACGCTCTTGAGCTGGCTGGAGCAGGGCGTCTTTCTTGATGTTCATTGGTGTGTTCTTAGCGGAGCCGGCGTACGCGAAGCCGAAGCGAGGGCGTCGGCCAATGATTTCTTGGCGGCGGCCTCGAGCCGCGAAGTCGAGGTGATGCCTTTCAGGGATGGCTTCTTTCCGGAGCAGGGCGAGCAGATTAAGCTCTGGTTCGAGGCATTGAAGGAGCGAGTCGACCCTGATTTGATCTTCACCCACCGGGGCGGCGACGCCCATCAAGACCATCGGGAAGTCTCTCGTCTGGCCTGGAACACCTTCCGAGATCATCTTATTCTCGAGTATGAAATTCCGAAGTGGGACGGAGATATGGCTAGAACTAACACTTACATGCCGGTCACGTCGTCTGCGCTTCAGCGGAAAATTGACCTGCTGATCTCTCACTTTGGTAGCCAACGTTCCAAGCAATGGTTCGATTCCGAGACCTTTCGTGGCTTAGCTCGGCTGAGGGGAATGGAATGTCGGGCGCCCGAGCGCTACGCCGAAGCTTTCATTGCTCGCAAGCTTTCCTTGATGTGATGGTTTGACGACGTTCGCCAAGCCAGTCTTACTGTCTCACTCCTAGGTGACTGCCGTTGGTTGCTCGCTGCAGCAAATTTTCGGCGACTTCGTTAGAATGAGGTCCGTCGTGACTGTCCATGATAGATTGGTTCAAGTCTCTTTTCGAGGCCCTGGCTTTGATCATGTACGACTGGTGGCGGCCACTATTGTACTGCTGCATCATTCACGCGGATTGCAGTATTCCGACGTTCGTGATGACCCGCTTTTGTACTTTAGCGCGGGGTATATGGATTTTGGCCGTCTGGCCGTCGTCATCTTTTTCGCCATCAGCGGCTTCCTCGTCACTCCCGGATTGGTCCACACCGCAAACGTCGTGAATTATGGAGTCAATCGGTGCGCCCGGATATTTCCCGGCCTCATCGTCAATGTTGTGTTGACGGTACTCCTGCTTGGTCCGTGCCTGACGAATTATTCGCGGTGGGCTTACTTCAGCGATCCCAAGACCTATCTTTACGCCAAGAACATTCTGACCTTGATGGTGAACCATCTGCCGGGCGTAGACACCCTCGATGGAAGGCCAGCAGTCGTCAATGGTGCCCTTTGGACACTCCATTTCGAAGTGCTTTGTTACATCCTCCTTGGGCTGCTGTGTGCGGTAGGCTTGTTGAGCCGCCGATATTTCGTTCTGGCGCTGTGGTGCACCTCATACGCCGTCTATGTGGCTATCGGTAATGGATCCGAGCACAATGGCAATTTCGGGCGGCTGGGGACTTTTCTGAGCTTGTTTGTCTTCTTCGGGAACGGGGTCCTGTTGTATTTGTTCCGCGAGCGCATCCCCTTCTCCTTAGCCACGGCGTGCGCTGCCCTTGGAGTCCTTGCTTTCGCATTACCGCTTGGCGCAGGACGAGCCGCTATGCCGATCTGTTTGCCGTACTTGATGATGTACCTTGGCCTTTCGGCCTTGCCTGGAAAGATGCCTCTCAGGCACGATCTCTCGTATGGCGTTTATCTGATTCACGCGCCGGTCTTGCTGGCGTTCAGTCTCATGTTTCCTAACATGCATACTTGGCTGATCGGCGCAGCCGTCGTGCTGGCTGTTACTCTCATACTCTCTTATGCGTCCTGGACATATATTGAAGGTCCGGCCCTAGCTCAGAAGAATGCAGCGGCGAACTTGATTCGCAGCCTTCTTAAAGCAATCCTTCCGCTCAAGGCGCGCACAGCGGGTCGACCTGCAACTTCGCCGAAACTTGGGAATGTTGAAGAGTGAAGCGGAAAGGTCGCCCTTTTGCGATTGAGCGAGCTGCTGACCTATTGTCGTTCACTCACCCCGAATAAGAAAACAGTTTTCGGAACTCGCTGGTCCAGCATGAGCACCCTTCTCGTTCCGTCGTGTAGATTAACCGTCCAACTATGTGCGCCCAATTGCCGCGTCACTTGAATCCCGTCGGCAATTGGTATGGAGTCAAAATGTTAAATGACTTATGCAGAAATACCCGCAACGGTAGCGCTGTGACGGCGAGACCTTGGCTGGGGCAAAATGTCGTGTGCCGTCACGTGTGGCGCTGTAATGGCTTATGTGCTCGATGGACATAAACGTGCTTTCGGCGGCGAAGTGAGTGACTTCCAGTGGGAAAGACTTCCGCTCAGGCAAACGTTAAGCGGGTTGCGAAGCTTGCAATCAGCTCCGTTTACTATCTGACAATCAGCCTCGCACGGCTGGGGCTGAAACTTATGCGGCGCTCCGCGAGCCGTGATCTCATTATCCTATACTATCATGGCGTTCCGCCGGCATACCGGTCAAATTTCGCTAGGCAGATGGATTTAATTCGACGTTGGGCACAAGTGGTACCCGCCTCGCATCGCGGTAGCTTACCCGATGGCAGGCAAAATGTAGCGATAACGTTTGACGATGCTTACGTGAGCGTAGCTGAGAATGCGCTGCCCGAACTACTCTCGCGGGGATTTCATGCTACGATTTTCGTTCCCGCTGGCTCGCTAGGACATCCGCCCAAATGGTCCATCGAATACGACAGTCTTGATGCAGATGAAACGGTGATGTCGGCAGAGCAAATCATTGCGTTACCGTCCCCGCTTGTCGCACTTGGTTCCCACACAAGCACTCACCCTCATCTCTCCAGGATAGATGCAATTGCCGCACAGGAAGAGATTGAGGGTTCGCGTGTGATGCTTGAGGAGTTGACTGCGCAGGAGATTCGCCTGCTGGCCTTCCCGTACGGAGATCACGACGCCTCCACTGTGGAATTGTGCAAAGCGGCTGGCTACAATTTCGTCTTCAGCGTAGTACCGGATTCGGTCGATCCGACAGCCTCTTGCTTTGTCAGGGGCCGCGTGAAGGCCGATCCATTTGATTGGCCTCTGGAATTCTTCCTGAAGTTTCACGGTGCCTATGCTTGGATTCCTCTGGTTTCATCGTTGAAATATCGGATGCGCGACTGGCGCCGTGCGCGCCAGGTTCGGCGACCATCCTATGGACACCAGGGTTAAGTCAGCCGCAGGTTATTCGCACTGCTGTACGCCTTGTGCAGAAAGACGCTAATAACCCTTCGCCGCATGACGCGCCTTTTCGAAGAAGTGAAGAATACCCCGCCTGATATTGTCAGGCGGACATTCATAGGGGCCGACGTCTGTAACAGCGCGGCCGTTCAAGCCCTGTTTGAAGCGAAACACGCCGGGATTATGCTCTTGATCAATGCCGCCAAGGTCATAGTAGGTATTGCCGGCAGCTCTGGCATATTCGATGACCGTCCAGTGCAAAAGGTATGAAGCACGCAAGTCGCGCCCTTCGGTGTTGGCTGCTCCAAGCAAGTAAATGGCTGTGTCGCCCAAGAAGCTTCCGAGATGTCCGGCAACGAGCTCTTGTCCATGCCACGCGAGGTGCAGGACGAGCTTCTGCCCCGCAGGGATGCTCGACTGTACCTTTTTAAAGAAGGAGACATCCTGGTTCGCTTTGAAATTCTTCTGCTTGGTGAGATCGATGAAAAGGCGCTCGAACAGGTCAAAGTCGTTCGGGTCGAACGAGCGAGTTATCCTGACGTCCGCCTTCTCCGCTTTTGACAAGTTGCGGCGCCAGTGGTGATCGGCGCTCCTACGTAAAGAAGTGAGGGGCTGCGTGAGATCAAGTAAGAAGGTTTGTCGTGGCTTATGGTGAACGAGTTGCCGAAATCCAAGAGCTTCCAACGCCTCAATCTGAAACTCCTGAAAGTTTCCGCCGAGGAGCGTGGGAACGACGCGTAAGAGTAGCTTGCGACGTTCTACGTATTCTTTGCGCAGTGCCTCGACGCAATGAGCAAACGTCTCGGCAGAGAAGATTCCGTCGCGGCTAATTACGGGGGCATGGCTCAAATAGCCTATCCCAAGCGACGTCATCGGGATTTTCTTGACGCGAACGTCCGCCAGGCCGATTAGTGTCTGGTTCTCGAATAATCCGTTAAGCTCAGATTCCGCGCCGACCCTTCGAGCGGCGGCTGCGGCATAGCTACCAACCTGGCGATAAGACGTATCGCGAAACAGGGGAGTAAATGAATCCCAAGTATCTTCTGTCAGGCGCTTAACGGTTATGGTCATTGTCCGCTCAGTTGGCGAGCACGAGGCCGCTCGGAGTTGCGTTGAACTTATAGCTGGAGCCGCGCGGCGGGGAGAACACTTTGTTATTGATTCATTTGGCGGCGGGACCCCGGTTGCGCGAGGCGAGAGGTACCATCTCGCTCCCAGTTGGGAGCTTTGGTGCCGCGACGATATCTGGCTCTGAATCGGGCAATAATATTAACTCCGGAATAGATTAGCAAACCAGGCCACAATTGAAGTCTTGGGAGCAGCCCAATTAAGGTTCGATGATTGGCGCTCGCTTTATTTATTCGGAGTTCCGGAAATTCACGGTCGATTTGAAATGTACCGGCATATGCCCGAGTTCTTACGCGGAGCAACTGTGTGATCGTGCGCGGAGGAAATACCGTCGATTTCACGGCCGGCAAGGTTTCCCGCTCGTCAGGCGCGAATTGGAGGCGGACAAAGATGTCGTCCGCTATAACGTCCGGAAATTGGTTGAAGCGCTTACGGCCTTGCTCCGATAGAGCGTAAACACCGGATCCGCCGATGCCCTCTCGAGCGGACGGCAGTCGGGATCGAACCTCATAATACAGGCGGACGAGCCACGAACAGTCCTCCAAGCTGATTTCCGGCGTCGGTGCTACCGCCAACACGGTTGTTCCTTGCGCGAGGCGGCGTGCCAAGGCCTCGATTGCATCAACTGTAATGACGATATCGGCATCGACGTAGATCCGTGGAAACGAACCAGATATCTGGTCGCCGAGGTTCAGTGCGTGGGACTTGCTCGCGATGTCGGTCTCGATGACGCGCGCCCCGGGAGCACTCCTCTGGGCGATTTCGCAGGTATCATCCGTGCAGCCGTTGCAAACAACGACGATCTGCATTCCGTCAGCGCTCGGTTTGTTGACCCAGGTGCCCAAGGTCCGGGCAATCACTGAAGCCTCATTATGCGCCGGAACGACGATTGAAATCATAACCGTCTCACGCCCGAGCGGGTCGCTCCAACCTGTTCCTGTTGCATGGTTTAATTCAAATATCGCTTGCGTTAGATATGAGCGTACCTTATTAGTTGATTTAAATAGGACGTCAATTTAAAAATGCAATAGTAATTTAAATATGAATGCCGTTCCTGGGTGTGCTTGATGTGTGGAGGCACTAAAAGTGGAAAGCTTAGTTTATAGCTCGGTTAACCCTTCGCCGGACAGCAAAGACGCTTCCTCATTATATGAAGTTCGCTCGGACGAAGCCGGCTCGTTCAAGATTAGCGTTTTCGGAATCGGCTATGTTGGGACAGTTTCCGCAGCTTGCCTGGCTCGGGACGGGCATGAGGTAACCGCTGTCGATGTGAATCAGGACAAGGTTGAAACGCTCAAACAGGGCTTGTCGCCGATCGTCGAGCCGAGGCTCAACGAAAATGTCCTCGCAGGCGTTAGCGCCGGTCGATTGAGAGCGACGACCGAGTCTTCGAAGGCTGTCTCATCAACGGACATCTCTATGATCTGCGTTGGTACTCCATCGCAGGAAAATGGCTCTATCGAGACTTCGTTCGTTTGTCGCGTAGCGCAGGAAATCGGAGAAAGCATCGCACGCTGCACGAATTTCCACTCCGTCGTGATGCGCTCGACAATGCTGCCCGGCACGATGGATAAGTTGATTATTCCGATACTGGAGCATGCTTCAGGCAAGCGGGCAGGTGAGGGATTTGGGATCGCTTACTATCCTGAATTTTTGCGGGAAGGAACGGCCATCGCTGACTACGACGATCCGGGCGCTATCGTCTTCGGCGTGATTGATGATGATCCGGTGACTCTCGCACGTCTGACTAAGATTCACGCGAAGTTCTCGCGAACACCCCAAGTCATGTCAATCCGCGCCGCTGAGGCGGTCAAGTATGCTAATAATGCGTGGCATGCGACCAAGATAAGCTTTGCGAACGAAATGGGATTGCTTTGTAAAGTGATGGGCGTTGATAGCCACGAGGTGATGAATGCGGTGGTGAGCGATACGAAGCTGAACATCTCTCCCGCGTATCTGACGCCCGGATTTGCATTTGGGGGGTCCTGCCTGCCAAAGGATCTGAGCGCGTTGCGCTATGCGGGCAGGATGGCTGACGTTGAGACGCCGTTCTTGGATGCGATTCTACAAGCGAACGAGAACCAGATTCGTAGCGCCTATCGTCTTGTCGCAGCGACGGAAAAGCGGCGGATCGGTTTGGTAGGCTTGAGCTTTAAGCCGGATACGGACGATCTGCGCTACAGCCCTATGTTGGAGCTCGCCGAGCGCTTAATTGGACGGGGCTACGAGCTGGCCATTTATGATTCGAATATTCGTCTATCACGCCTTACAGGTGGGAACAGAGAGCATGTGGCGCGTCGTCTCCCGCACATCAGTTGCCTGCTTCGCGAATCAATGAGCGACCTCGTCGATTTCGCTGAGGTTCTCGTTATTGGCAATCGTCATGAATTCCAGAAGATTTCATTGCCTCAGATTGATCATGAGAAAATCATCATCGATCTCGTCCGCATTCGGCCGGATCGGCAAACTGGGATAAACTATCGCGGAATTTGCTGGTAACTCACTGACGCGACAGTCATGGCGATGGCATCAGTTGTAGACGCTGCGCGGAGTATCCGGCAACGGAGAATTCTTATCATCGTCGAAAATCTTCCGGTGCCGTTCGATCGCAGAGTCTGGGCGGAAGCTCAGTCTCTGCGCAGAGCGGGCTACCAAGTTTCGGTGATATGTCCACGCGGGCCGTTCGCTGAAGCACCATTCGAGACGATCGACGGTATCGATGTGCACCGTCATCCGTTGCCTATTCAGGCCAAGGGCAAGTTGGCCTACGTCGCCGAATACAGCAGCGCGTTGTTCTGGGAGTTCGCTTACTCGCTCAAGGTATTCTTTGGGAGAGGGTTCGATGCAATCCACGCCTGCAATCCGCCGGATCTAATCTTCTTGGTTGGCGGCTTCTACAAATATGTCTTCGGGAAAAAATTCGTCTTTGATCATCACGATCTGAACCCCGAGCTCTACGAGGCGAAATTCGGGCATCGGGGCGTTTTGTGGAAAATTCTCGTCCTTCTTGAACGAGTTACCTTTAGGGTCGCCGACATTTCTATTGCCACTAACCTTTCCTATGCTCGCGTAGCCGTTCAACGAGGTCGAATGGACCCTGACCGCGTGTTTGTCGTTCGCTCGGGACCGAACCTTGCTCGGGTGCGTGAAGTGCCTCCCGATGAGTCGTGGCGCAACGGTCGATCGCATCTGGTTGCTTATGTTGGTGTCATCGGTGAACAGGAAGGGATTGATCTCCTGCTTGAGGCGATCAAGCACATCACTGGCTCGCGGCAACGATCCGACATCCAGTTCGTCGTCATGGGCGCAGGACCGAACTTGGAGACACTGCGACATGACTGTGCCCGAATGGATCTTTCGCCATTCGTGACGTTTACGGGAAGGGTGGACGACACCACTCTGTTCAAGGTTCTATCAACGGCGGATGTTTGTGTGAACCCAGATCGTCCCAATGCGATGAACGATATGTCAACAATGAACAAGATCATGGAATATATGGCATTGGGCAAGCCTATCGTGCAGTTTGATTTAGCTGAGGGACGGGTGTCGGCTCAATCGGCATCTCTCTATGCCCAGAACACCAATACGATCGACTTCGGCGAGAAGATCCTTGAGCTCATCGACGCTCCGGAGAGACGTCGGGAGATGGGAGTTTTTGGGCGCCAACGTGTGCGCGACGAACTGTCTTGGGAGCACGAAGAACCGAAGTTGATTGCAGCCTATGACGCCGTGTTTAAAGAACGACACAAACTACGATCACGTGCGTAGCGTGGCCGCGGCGTCTTCTTTCGACGAATCCGACTAAGGCGTAGTCCAGATCCGGAGGATTCTGGACGGGTGGTGAATGGAGTTTCGTTGCCTTGAGACGGGCCACAAGGTCCCGCCTCATGCACGGACTCAGTGGCTCTATCTGAATACGACCGAACGAAGAGCATTAAGTCAATTTGTCGAATTTGAAGGTCGCCAAGCAATAAGCTAGTTTTCCAAATCGCATGTGCTGCCTAAAATGCTTGTTACGGCGCCGGAGCATGTGTCGAAGGCGAGCGTGAGCCGACGCTATCATCATGATGGCTTGCTTGTCGAAGTGAGTTTACAATGATTAACGGTCTCCGCCTGAGCCGCGTTTCGGAGAGAGTGCAGTGACGCACCGCGTAGGCGCAACTGGTGTTCATATTCCGAGCCGTCGGCTGGTGCTCAACAGGGGACCTCGGAAGGCCTTTGCACACACCACTAGGCTTCCAACCGGTCGCGCCAACCTTTTCGTTGCTTTGCTTGCCTTGGCAGGGGTTATCATTCCTCAGGAGGTAGAGCTATCCCTCGGAGCGGGTGCCAGGTTCACTCCGGGACGGCTCGCTGCCGTGTTGCTAATCGTTCCGGCTGTAGTTGCGCTGTTCCGGAGGGGGCGTTCGTTCATATTGTGCGATGGACTTGCTGTCGCGACAGTCGCTTGGATGATTGTCGCCAGCGTCAGCTCGAGCGGGGCAGGCGCAATACCAACCGCCGGGGGGGACGCCCTGGACTTTATCGGTGGTTACCTGATCGCGCGGGCATACTTCTTCGGGCGCCCCGCGCTTGATACATTCGTTCGCGTTCTAAAAATCTTTGCGACTATTGCGATTGCCTTTGCGATTGCTGACAGCATTGCTGGTCGGCTGATTACCCATGACGTTGTCACCGCCATTTTTGGAGGAAACGAGTATCACGGAGAACTAAGAAACGGCTGGGTGCGAGCGGCTTCTACCTTTCCACACCCGATCCTTTTCGGAATATTTTGTGCCTTGACCGGCGCCATATTCCTCTTCTCGGAGACGAGCGCGCTCCGCAGGAGTGGATGGGCCGGCCTCAGCTTCCTTGGATGCCTCCTGGCCCTTTCGTCGGCAGCGTTGATGACTTTCGTAATTATCATTGCGGTCTTCACGTACAACCAGTTGCTGAAGAACTACTGGTGGCGATGGCTCGTGCTTTGGATGATCATTGGCGCCTTTACGTCAGCCGCATCTGTCATCCTGGAGCACCCGTTGAGCTGGATCCTCTCCCATTTGACGCTGGACCCGCAAACCGGCTTCTATCGCATTATGATCTGGGATGTAGCCTTCATGTACATCGCTCAATCCCCGATCGTCGGATTCGGCTACCAAATGGTCGGCAACTGGATTCTCGATGGGACGGTCGATTCAATTTGGCTGGTCTACACGCTGCGATTTGGCCTCCCGATGGTGATCTTATTCTTTTGGACGAACGTTGCGGCAATCGCCCCCAGGCGGTCAAACGCGATGTCGGTTGCCGATTTTCACATGGATCAAATGCGGCGCGGGTTTACGCTGGTGCTGCTTATGCTCATGTTTACTGGCATAACAGTCCATTTCTGGAATTATATGCTGACGTTCTGGGGACTCTGCCTTGGCATTCGGGCCTCGCTGCGCGAGTCAGCCGAGTAAGACTAAACCTCAGTGGACGGCGCTCCCCAACAGGATTGACTAAGCCACCGGCCGAGCCGTGGGCGATGGCTGGTACTCTGCCGGCCACTTCGACGGCCGGAGTGCTGCTTGGACGGCGGCCTTGTGACCTGGCGGCCCGCGCAAGGCGCGCAGTCCTTCTCCCAAAATGATGCTCAATCTAAACGCTGCTGTCGATATCACACCGTGATGCCTGCGGTGATACCGAATTCGATTGGCCGATAGCAACCCGTAGAGCCGTGCGTTTTCGCGGTATTCACCGCCGATGTGCAGCGCTTCGGCCTCCGGAAGGTAAACCACCGAAAATCCGCACTCGCGCACTCTTCGCATGTAGTCGACCTCTTCCATATATAGAAAGAAGGACTCATCCCAGTCGCCAACGATCCCTCGCGCCCGGGCTGAGACCGCGAGGATGCATCCGGTAGCCCAGTCGATAACACTCTCACGTTCATAGCTGGCGGATTCGCCGACCATCTCGCCGATACCAATGCGAGCGGCCCAAGTGCCCCCCAATATGGCGTCTGCCCAAGCTGTCAGATTGGAGGGCTCTCGGCGTATCGACCAGGACGTCTCGCCGGCTGCGTCCAGGTTTCTGGGCACCGAAATGCCGACAAATGGATCGGCTAGTCGATCGACAAGCAGCTTCGCCACGCCGGGATGAAGACGGACATCAGGGTTGAGTATGAGCAGGTGAGCGTCCTTACTCGCCACCGCCGCCCCTGCATTGACGGCAGCAGCATAACCGGCATTTCGGCCCAATTGGACGATTCTGGGCGGGGTTGGATGCGCACGCGCGATATCGACGCTATCGTCATGTGAATCGTTATCAACGATGATGGTCTCAAAATGCATGATGCCTTCGAGCCCCACAGGAATTGAGTCAAGCAGCGCAGGAAGCACGGCGGCACTATTAAAGGTTACGATGATGATCGAAAGACCGACTGGCTCCGCGGACCCCGGGGAAGTATCCAAACTCTGCACCGCGCCCTCCTGGATAATCTTGTCGTTCGTCGGTAGGCCCAATTTACTGATGGCGCCGCCAGTCCACTCGGTAAAAGAATGCCTTAGGCCGAAAACAAAGAATTGTTATTTAAATATCTTTATAGCAGAATTAAATGTATTTAATGTCTAGATCAGAGCCTGCTCCTTGATTCGTTTGCGGTCGTCACTCGCCGAGGTGCGCGTTCGAGAGAGGCGTGCGGGCAATTAAATCGCAGGCAGAACAGCTGAGCCGCGATCGTGACGCATGTCGATCTCCTTCGAAAACTCTGGCGGCAAAACTTTTTCCTTCGCACAAACGACCATGGCCCGATGAT
Organism: Bradyrhizobium sp. WSM4873; assembly: GCF_055811355.1. NCBI lineage: Bacteria > Pseudomonadati > Pseudomonadota > Alphaproteobacteria > Hyphomicrobiales > Nitrobacteraceae > Bradyrhizobium > Bradyrhizobium sp. WSM4873. The sequence continues at coordinate 33,867 of NZ_JBVVPS010000010.1, forward strand.
CCCGTACGGACCCTAGGTTGCCATTTCATCGATCTTAACCCTTTTCTAGCTTGGCGCAGTGTTAGATCGGCGCGATCGGCGTGCGAATAAAAGTGGATCGAATCCCATTAAGCGTTCTTAAGACCCGACGCCAACAATTGCGACATGACTTTTCGCGAAGCACGAATTAAATGATTTAAACGCCGGTCTTCGCGTCGAAATAATCCTATCGTGGCTGAAATAGATCTCGATGACGGCCCAAAAATCGTCTTAAAAAAGACCCCGATACCAAGGACATCAGAGGCAGTATCGCAGTTAGAGTGCGGCAAATCATCAGCGCTGGGGACAGATCGGCGCTCTTGTGATGCCTTCATCGCAGCTTGATAACCCAGAGGGTGGACGTGACTCGTAAGACAAAATCTCCTTGGTCGCATCACGACGATTCTGCTTCGCGCGCACTGGCAGACGTGTTCTCATTCACTGATGCAGCTACCGAAGGCATGCCAGTTAGCGCTTGGGGGCACCTTTCGCACGTCGCCGGCGTGGCGGGGGCTTCAATAGCAAGCGACAGTCAGACATTGGTGATTCCAGATGGCGGAACGGTCGAGCTCGCTAACCCGTTTTCGGGTACGATCTCGTTCGCGGGCCCAACTGGCACTCTGAAGATTGACGACTCTTCGACCTTTCACGGACATATATCGGGACAGCTGGCCATCGGGGATGTCATCGATCTTGCTGACATCAACGCTGGTTCAAATGCGAGCGTCAGCTATTCGGGCAACAACTCACCCGGTACGGTGACGGTCAGCGACGGAGTCCATAGCGCCAACATCGCGCTTGATGGCAACTACTCGTTGGCCAACTTCACCGTGTCGAGTGATGGCCAGGGCGGTACGGCGCTGGTCGATCCGCCAATCGTTCCGACGATCGCGTCGTTTTCGACGGACACCGGTGTCGTTGGCGACAAGACCACCAACGACAAGACCCTCACGCTGACGGGTACGGCTGATGCCAACAGCACGGTAAAACTATACGACGGCTCAACTTTGCTCGGGACGACAACGGCGACTTCCGCTGGCGCTTGGACCTACACGACCGCCGCGCTGTCCAACGGATCGCATAGCTTTACCGCCACCGTCGATGCGGGGAGCTCGACGCCCACAACCGGGTTTCCGGATGGAACGTCGACCGGTGTGCCCGCCGGCATGACGCTGACGACGGTTAAAGGCGATTACACCTCGAGCAGCAAAGGCCAGGTGATCAGCGGGCTCAACGTCAACGGCACGCTGGTGATCAATGATGCCAATGTCACCATTGAGAATTGCCAGGCCCAGTACATCATCATCAATGCGCCTGGCGTGACGGTCAAGGATTGTACCGTTGTCGGCTTTAACAAGGGTGCGTTGCCCATTTCGTGGCCCAACGGCATCGATATTGAAGCCGATAATGTTCAGGTGTTGCGCTGTAATATCAGCGGCGTTGAGAACGGCATCTGGCTGGAAGGCAGCGGGTGCCTCGTTCAAAACAACTACCTGCATGACTTCATTCCCTACAACACGCAGACCGATCCGCACATCGACGGAATTCAGATACCAACCAATCTCGGTCTTACGAACAATGTCATTGACCATAACAACATCTCTCTCGACGCTTACGGCATCAACGCCTGCATTACGGTTGCAAAAAGCGGTGTGTCGGGTGGCACGACCACGAACATTACGATCAGCGACAACCTGCTTACCGGCGGCGGCTACACGGTTTATTTTGAAGGCGACACCTCAGGCTGCACTGTCGTAAACAATGTCTTCGGCAACCACGAGTACGGATACGTGACCGGCTCGGCGGAGACGGCGCAGAGCTATAGTGGCAACGTGACCACTTCGGGCGCTTCGCTTTCGCAATCCAACAGTCAAGGGGACCTGGTCTCTACATCCGGCACTACGAAGACGGCACAGCTCACTGCTACGGTGACCACTGCCGAGACATCGGCTCCCCTGGTGGTGACGGTTGACACGGTTGCGCCGACCGCCCCGACGATCGTGGCGTCGACATCCGCGGCTACGCTTGCGAGCACGCATGTCGAGGTTCTGACCGGTACGGCGGAAGCCAACAGCACGGTGGCGGTGTTCGACGGGGCGAGCAAGCTCGCGACCGTCAAGGCGGATAGCAGCGGAGCCTGGACTTATACCACGGCGGCACTGTCTTCCGGCGGCCACAGCTTCACGGCCACCGCGACAGATGTGGCCGGCAATACCGGTGCGGCGTCATCGGCGGTCGGTGTCACCATTGCCGGCGTTCCGTCGGCCCCGACCATTGCCTCGTTCTCGACGGACAGCGGGGTGGTTGGCGACCACATCACCAATGACAATACGCTCACGTTGACGGGCACGGCGGCAGCCGGCAGTGCGATCAAGGTGTTCGACGGAACGACGCAGGTGGGCACTTCCACCGCGGACGCTAACGGAGCTTGGACGGCTACCACCTCGGCGTTGTCCAACACCAGCCATTCGCTGACGGCAACGGCAACCACGTCCGGTGGGACGAGCGGTGCATCGACGGCTTTGGTGGTGACGGTTGACACGGTTGCGCCGACCGCCCCGACGATCGTGGCGTCGACGTCCGCGGCTACGCTTGCGAGCACGCATGTCGAGGTTCTGACCGGTACGGCGGAAGCCAACAGCACGGTGGCGGTGTTCGACGGGGCGAGCAAGCTCGCGACCGTCAAGGCGGATAGCAGCGGAGCCTGGACTTATACCACGGCGGCACTGTCTTCCGGCGGCCACAGCTTCACGGCCACCGCGACAGATGTGGCCGGCAATACCGGTGCGGCGTCATCGGCGGTCGGTGTCACCATTGATCCGCCAGTTTCTACTCCTGGATCGGGATATGCAGATGGTGCAGCGAACGCGCCAGCTGGTACTCCTCAACTCCCCCATTTGTTTGATGGCTACGCTGTGCGGCCGCCCTGGCAGGTTGCTGGCGTGGACTACGCGGTCGGTGTTCCCGCAGGGATGTCGTTGAAGGACCCAACCGTTGCTGGAAATCTTCCAACCGGCGTCACGATCGATTCGGTCAATCACGTCCTGCTCGTCCACGGCAACAATGTCACGTTGAGTGGGTTCGATTTCTCGTTGCATGGCGGTTGGGGTGTCGTCATCCAGTCGGGAACGACGGGAACGACAACGATTGCGAATTGCAATTTCTCGATGGGCACGGATATGCCCGTGGCCGTTTCCGCGAACGACACCAATGTGGGGAATCTCACAGTGGTGAACTGCAACTTCGACGGTAATCGGGCCAACATTCCGTCGGTGCAACCGCCACCGGCAGGAACCGGTATGGGTTCTGCGATTGACTATGAGGGCACCGGCACCTTCATCGCCAAATACAATTATATCCACGACATGCCAGCAGATGGCATCGATCTGGGGGGCGGCACGCCCACGATTCAATACAACGTGTTCACGGGCCTGGGTTACACGCCAGGGGCTCATCCCGATGCCGTGCAATTTGCCGGTGGCGTCGTCACCAATGCAATGATCGCCTACAATACGATCTTTCAACCGCAGGGAGTTGAAGGAAACGAGGGGCTCTCGCTTCACGCTCAGCTTGGAGGATCGATCACCAACACGACCCTGGCAAACAACATTGTCATTGCGACCGGACAAGATTCAGTCTCGCTCAATATCGGCCTCTTCCAGGATTCCGGTAATGTCCTCAACGGAGTCGTTGTAAGTAACAACTATCTGGACCCTACGGGCTCCCTGACGCCGACCGGATTTGGCGACCTCGCAAATGAGGTTCAGGGCTCAAATCTGACCATCGTGAACAACGTCAACCTGCTCACCGGGAAGCCCACCGCTCCTACGGCGGGAACATTCGCGACAACTGATGTCAAGAGTGTCGTCGCGTCCCCTGGAACGGGAACGGAGTTGGTCGGGGATACCGTCACTTTTACCGTTACCTTCGACCAGGCAATGAGGGTCTCGGGTACTCCGACCCTGACGCTGAATGATGGTGGCGTGGCGAAATATGCCGGAGGTTCCGGTACCAGCTCGCTCACATTCACCTACACTGTCGGAGCCGGCGATAAAGCCGTCTCTTCGTTGGCCATTACCCAGGTCAACGTATCAGGTGGTTCAACGATCGTGAATGCGTTGGGCGACACGCCGAACGTTTCCGGAGCTTTGAAGACTTTCTCGGGTCTCCAGATCAATCCAGGCTCCGGATCGACAGCGCCTGGCGCCCCGACCATTGCCTCGTTCTCGACGGACAGCGGGGTGGTTGGCGACCACATCACCAACGACAATACGCTCACGTTGACGGGCACGGCGGCAGCCGGCAGTGCGATCAAGGTGTTCGACGGAACGACGCAGGTGGGCACTTCCACCGCGGACGCTAACGGAGCTTGGACGGCTACCACCTCGGCGTTGTCCAACACCAGCCATTCGCTGACGGCAACGGCAACCACGTCCGGTGGGACGAGCGGTGCATCGACGGCTTTGGTGGTGACGGTTGACACGGTTGCGCCGACCGCCCCGACGATCGTGGCGTCGACGTCCGCGGCTACGCTTGCGAGCACGCATGTCGAGGTTCTGACCGGTACGGCGGAAGCCAACAGCACGGTGGCGGTGTTCGACGGGGCGAGCAAGCTCGCGACCGTCAAGGCGGATAGCAGCGGAGCCTGGACTTATACCACGGCGGCACTGTCTTCCGGCAGCCACAGCTTCACGGCCACCGCGACAGATGTGGCCGGCAACACCGGTGCGGCGTCATCGGCGGTCGGTGTCACCATTGCCGGCGTTCCGTCGACCCCGACCATTGCCACGTACTCGACGGACAGCGGGGTGGTTGGCGACCACATCACCAACGACAATGCGTTGACCCTGTCGGGCATGGCGACGGCGGGAAGCACCGTAAAGATCTTTGACGGCGGAAATCAAATTGGCCTGGTAACGGCCGATTCCACAGGCTCCTGGGACTACATCACATCCGTTCTGTCGGATGCGGTTCACCTCCTGACTGCGACCGCAACCAATGCAGCTGGGCAATCGAGTGGTTCGTCTACGACGTTAAGCGTTACCGTTGACACGGCCGCTCCGAATGCCCCGAAGATTGCATCGTTTTCGAACGACAGTGGCGCGGTAGGTGATGGCATTACAAACGCCAATGTCCTCACCTTATCGGGCACCGCTGAAGCGAACGCTCAGGTAAAGGTATTTGATGGAGGCACGGAAATTGCATCCGTGACTGCAAACGCAAGTGGGGGGTGGACTTACACGGCCTCCACCCTCTCGGATGGCACGCACAACTTCGCAGCAAGCGCGACCGACGTGGCTGGCAACACCAGCTCAACGTCAGCGGCTATGGCGGTTAAGATCGATACTGCTGCGCCGGCCGCACCAATTGAGACGGGCGACACCATCGTCAACGGCGATCAGGTCACGGTGACCGGAACGGCAGAAGCCAATTCGGTGATCAAGATCTACGATGGAAACAATCTGGTTGGTACCGGTACGACTCAATCGGATGGCTCTTGGACAGTGACGACGGCCTCGCTCTCGGTCGGAAGTCATGACCTCGAGGCAACGGCGACCGATGCTGCGGGCAACACCAGTGCACATTCGCTTCCGCTTGATCCGGTCATCGGAGCAAACGATCCGGCCGACATGACCTTCAATGGTTATTCGCAGGGTTGGCAAAATAGCAAATTCAAAGGAACCGCGGACGCTGGCACAACTATCAAGCTCTACGATGGCTCGAATTCGCTCGGTTCGACCACCGTTGGTTCGGATGGTTCGTGGAGCCTTTCAACCAAAGTCCTCTCAGACTCCATACACAAGATAACCGCCCAAGAGATCGATCAGTCAGGGCAAGTCATCGAAAACAGCTCCGGGGCGATCATTCTCGGATCGACTCGAAGCGAAAAGCTGACTGGCACCGCTGGGGATGATTTGCTCGTTGGTCGGGGTGGTCAGGACACCTTCGTGTTCGCGGCGAACTTTGGAAACGATGTCATCAAGGACTTTGACGCAATCGGGAAAAGCCATGACGTCATTGAATTCAGCAAGACCGTATTTGACAGCTTTGCGAGCGTGCTTGCTCACGCAACCCAGAGTGGTACGGATGTGGTGATCGCTGCCGGAAATGACACCCTTCTGCTGAAAAATACCAAGTTGAGCGCCTTGGACACGCGCGATTTCCATTTCGCTTAAGGAAAAGTCTTGTCGGCCTTCAAGCAGCCATTTTATTTTCCCATGTCTCTTTTTGGGACATGGGAAATGGGGGCAAATTAAATGAGCGGCAACGCGGCTAGCCAGAAAATTCCACCTGGCGGAAATATTGAAGATGTGCAGGTGTCACATCTTCAGATCGCGGCGGCGGGGTTGCGCATCCTACGCGACCGGGCAGTCGAACGCCTGCGCCGCTTGGCGTTTCGAAGCGGCTGGGGCAAAAAGCCGATTTACGAAGAATCAAAGTCGGAAATTGCAGGGTTTCTCGCATCCTGTCGGCAAATCTTCTGGGCCGTAGGAATCTTCAGCGCGCTCAGCAACCTTCTAATGCTGACCGGCTCGTTTTTCATGCTGCAGGTGTATGACCGGGTTCTGCCGGGCAGGAGCATTCCTACGCTCATCGCTCTGAGCGCGCTCGCCATCATGCTGTACGCGCTTCAGGGCGGGCTTGATCTCGTTCGAAACCGTATTAGTGCACGTGTCGGTCGATATTTCGATGAACGTCTGAGTCTTCGGGTGTTTGACTCGATCGTTAAGCTTCGCTTGAAGACGCGTGGCGATGGCGACGGATTGCAGCCGCTACGCGATCTCGATCAAGTTCGCAGTTTTCTATCGAGCGGCGGACCTGCTGCCCTACTCGACCTACCGTGGATGCCCGTTTATCTTGGGATTTGTTTTCTTTTCCATTTTTGGATTGGCGTGACGGCGCTTGCAGGCGGCGCGGTGCTGGTCGGACTGACCATCTTGACTGAAGTGCGAACTCGCGCACCGGGAAAGGCAACTTCGCGACATTCGGTTGTGCGTAATGCTTTGGCTGTTGAAGGGCGCCGCAACGCCGAGGTTTTGCATGCAATGGGAATGAAGCGCCGTTCAGCGCTCCGCTGGCAAGAGGCCAATCAGAAATATCTTGCGGCTCACGAAGCGACGAGCGACGTTTCCAGCGGAATAGGTGGTTTCTCGAAGGTTTTTCGATCTATCCTTCAATCGCTTGTTCTTGCGGTTGGTGCGATCTTGGTGATCAACCAGGAAGCGACTGGTGGAATAATTATTGCGGGATCTATCCTGACGTCGCGGGCGCTTGCCCCGGTCGAGATTGCCATTGCAAACTGGAAGGGGTTTGTTGCTGCTCGTGAGGCCGGGAAACGGATCGATGAGTTGCTTAAGCTGCTTCCTGCCGATGAGGAACGGCTTGCGTTACCGCCGCCGACACAATCCCTGATGGTCGAAAATCTCTACGTGGCTGCGCCTGGATCCGACAAAATGCTGTTATCGGATGCCTCGTTTGCCTTGCGCAGCGGAGAGGGGTGCGGCGTCATTGGTCCAAGTGGAGCAGGCAAATCAACCATCGCACGTGCTCTGGTCGGCGTTTGGCCTTCAAAGCGCGGTAGGATCAAGCTGGATAATGCCGCACTTGAGCATTGGCATTCCGAGGCCTTGGGAAGCCATATCGGGTACCTCCCTCAAGATGTCGAATTATTTGACGGTAGCATCGCGGCCAACATAGCCCGCTTCGACACGAGCGCGACCGCTGCCGCTGTCCTGCAAGCGGCCAAAGATGCGGGCGCACACGACACCATACTTTCAATGCCCGACGGATACTCGACGCGTATCGGTGAGGGCGGGGCCGCGTTGTCGGCAGGGCAGAGACAGCGCATAGGTTTGGCTAGGGCTTTCTACGGCTCGCCATTCCTCGTGGTGCTCGACGAGCCGACATCCAATCTTGATGCCGAGGGCGAGGAAGCGCTGACGCAAGCGATTTTGAACGTTCGCCGACGCGGTGGAATTGTGGTTGTTGTTGCCCATCGTCCGAAAGCTCTCGATGGCGTAGATCACGTTCTCGTCGTTGGAGACGGAAGAGTGCAATCATTCGGTCCCAAGGATGATGTTTTGCGCAAGGTCTTGCGACACAACGTTCCCCTCAAGGTCGTAGAAGGCTAGGGGGCGCCCAGTGGACGAAGCAATTACGCCTGCTCAGCGCTCTATTCAGCGCTACATCATTTCGGGCATGATGATTGTTGCATTTCTTTCAGTCGGCATCGGTGGTTGGGCGGCGACGTCGCAACTATCAGGCGCCGTTATCGGCCAGGGCAATGTTGTGGTCGACTCAAGCGTGAAAAAGGTCCAGCACGCGACCGGAGGAATCGTCGGCGAATTGCGCGTCCGGGACGGCGACCGTGTCAAGGCCGGAGACATTCTCATCCGACTTGACGAGACCCAAACACTGGCAAATGCGACGATCATTACTCAAAGCGTGGACGAACTACTTGCGCGTCAGGCCCGACTAGAGGCTGAGCGTGACAGGTCGGATCAGGTCGTATTTCCGAAAGCGCTGTTGGCACGAGGATCCGATGCTGCTTCCGAGGCAGCCCATGCAGTCGCAGCTGAACGCACGCTTTTTGATTTGCGCCGGCAGGCGCGCGCGGGACAAAAGGCTCAATTGCGAGAAAAGAGTGCTCAACTACAGGAAGAGATCAAGGGCTATACCGGACAAACTGAAGCAAAACAAAGGGAAGTTGACCTCATTGCGAAGGAGCTTGAGGGGGTCCGCCAACTTTTCCAAAAGAATCTCATACCGATTTCTCGCCTCACGTCGCTGGAGCGAGACGCGGCCCGACTCGAAGGCGAACGCAGTCAGTTGGGAGGAGCGATTGCTCAATCCAAAGGCAAGATGGCCGAAATCGAGCTTCAGATCATACAGGTCGATCAGGAGTTGCGATCCGAGGTCGGTAAGGATTTGATCGATACGCGGGCCAAACTTTCTGAGTTTTCAGAGCGAAAAACTGCGGCTGTCGATCAATTGAAGCGGATCGATATTCGTGCGCCCCAGAATGGTCGTGTTCATCAGCTTGCCGTACACACGGTGGGTGGCGTAATCGCTCCAGGCGAACAGATCATGCTGATCGTTCCGGACGCCGATGCAATGGCAATCGAAGTGAAGATCTCTCCGCGTGACATCGATCAGGTCTATCAGGGGCAAACGGCAGCCATGCGCTTCGCTGCCTTTAATCAGAAGACGACGCCAGAGCTTGAAGGCGCTGTTACAATGATCGCGGCCGACCTGACGCAGGATCAGAGAACTGGAGCGAGCTACTTTACGGTACGGGTTGGCGTCAAACCCGAAGAACTCGGAAAGCTAGGCGATAACAAGTTGATGCCGGGTATGCCGGTCGACGTTTTCATCAGGACCTCCGGCCGAACTGCGCTGTCGTACCTGACGAAACCGATTCTCGATCAAGCCGAGCGTGCGTTTAAGGAGCGGTAGTTGGGCGGCGGTGAAGCCATCGCCCCTATGTTTTCGTAAGTCCCGCGCTGATTCGATCGCCTATTCCGATCGACAACAGTTTGATTGTGGACGCTTCGATGACGGCGCAGGTAAGCCGCCCGGTCGTAAACGCTCCCGTGTCGACATTGAGGCGATTGGGTCGCATCTCGGGCGTGCGCAAAGGCGTGTGACCATGCACGACAAATGCTCCAAACTAGCCAACATAACCGAGAAATTCTTCACGGATCCAGAGTAGGTCCCTCTCGGCCTGTTCTCGGATAGGAACTCCTGGACGAACGCCGGCGTGCGCAAACAGAAGGCCTCCCAACCGAAACGACAATCGCAATCCTTTCAAGAATGCGAGATAGTCGTCTGACATTGCATGAGCGAATTCCTTCGAAAGCCTCACTCGCTCGCGCTCGTCAGGGTTAAAAGTGACACTCAATCCGTATGACACCAATGTGTCGAGACCCCCCACAGGCGCCACTCGGTCAAGGTTGCCGGATCTTCGAGGAAGCGAAGAACGAAGGTTTCATGATTGCCCTTCAAGAAAATGCTTTCATTCTGGCTGGCGTACTCCAGCAAAACGTCGAGTACTTCTTTTGAGGACGGACCTCGGTCGACATAGTCGCCCAAAAACAGGATGATCGACCGCTCAACGGGGCGCAGTGTTTGATCGACCCTAAGTTTGTCGAGCATTGCGCGCAAAAGATCAGCACGACCGTGAAGGTCCCCGATTGCATAAATTCTGACACCCGAGGGAAGGCATGTCGAGATTTTCAGCCGCCTGTTCCGCCACGTCGTATCCGGCGATCCCAGGTCGGGTTGAAGGGGCAGACTTCAAAGGCCGGTTTGGGGTGCTTGGCGTCCATCGACGGAACATCTGATGAAACGCTGCCAATTGCAAACGAGCGTTCGATAAAGCTCGTCGCATTTGTATTGGATCTAGCGATTAAATGATCGTCATGCACCATTGCAGGGACGATGGGAGCAGCTCGGCTCGATGCTGCTTGTCGATGTCTTCGTCAAGAAAATGCTCCGCATCCTTCCTATCGGACCAGTGCTGTTGGGTCTGAGTATAGCGGCCGCTCAGTAAATCGGTTCGACGCTGGTAAGAGTCGCGAAACAAATGAACAAAAGCATCGTGAGTTCGGGGCCGAGGATGACAAAGACGATTGTGCTCATCAGCGTCTGCATACCGGCTTGCCGCGCTCGACCTCTTCCGGGAGCGCGAAGGGCTATTGCGATCGGCGGTGGTTCAATGCATTTGGCGCCGAGAGCATTCAGGAAAATGGACCGCGTCAAATTGTGTTGCTGACCGCTCTGCGGACCCATCGTTGGTTCGAAGTTAGGAACCCTGTCCGCGACTTATATTCTTCCGGCCGGCCCGGCCTGTTCATGCGGCCCCCTGATCGTCGATCGGTGGCATCGGTAAGACAGCTTATTGCAACATGTGTCAAAACAGATGACCGGAAAAAACTGAAAATCTCTCTTAATGGGGAAGTTTCGTCGGTTGTGCGCTTGCCGATAGATCAAAAGGTCGCAGACCTTCAATATAATTTTATATTGCACTAATTTATGTCAATGGTACTATTTTATATAAACAGGAGTAAATATAAAATGATTTCCGCTCTAAAGGCGCTTCTTTTCGTGCTCGCAGCGTCCGGTATCGCATCCACTGGTTACGTTTTTTATAATGGCGGGCTTTCGCCTAATGACTGGATCTATCAGGGAGGTTCGCCGAGCAATTGGACCAATGGTGGTGTCCATGGCGCTCCAGGCCCGATCGCCGGTGCCGGAATTCCCCTCGCCGCCGTCATTGGCTACGGAGCTTATTGGTTGGCGAAACGTCGTCGCAACTCTAAATAGCGCAGGAACGCACGGCTCACGTTATTGGGTGCTGTGCCGGGCTGTCCGACAGTCTGTTCGGATGAGCGAGAATTTGCTTGCGCAGCATTCTTTCGCGATCGGTTGTTATTTCTCCCTGGTTGCTACATGAGGTCAGGCGTACCGGTACGTGAGGGGATTTGGTCGCACAATTTGCGGACCGATATGTCCCGTGCAGACTTTTTTGGAAGTCTGTTTTTGGTCGGCTGTGCCAATGGGCTCGCGGGCAAGGGCGTCGCTGCGGTCAGCCAATTGGGATGGACCGCTGCCCTGTTTGCGACGTTCAACATAAGTGTGATCGTCATTGCTTCCTGCGCAGCCGGGATCTGGCTGATATCCCAAGCGAAGCGTGAAGAAATCCGGCCTAACGATATTGCGGTCGGTGCGGCGGCTTTGCTTCTCATCGCTCTCCCGGTCGCTCCGCTGGCCTGGCTGGCAGTGACTGGTCTGTGTCTCTACCTTATGCTTTCGAGAGATGCTGATCGGTCTACGTATTCCGGTGCCGTGATTCTTCTCGCGACGACCATGCCAATGCTTTGGAGTCGCCTCTTGTTTCATTGTTTTTCAAAATCTATTCTAGTGGTTGACGCTGCAATGGTTGCTTGGCTGTTGGGTACACAGCGTGCTGGAAATATGGTCGAATTTGCTGACCATACGGGCACATTGGTTATCTTTGAAGCATGTTCATCTTTGGCCAACGTGTCTCTGGCAATGCTTTGTTGGGTTACCACCAGCCACCTTGTCCATCGAAAGGCGAGGCCCATCGACATATTTTGGTGCATGCTCGCGTGTTGCAGCGTGGTCGCAATAAATGTCGCGCGCGTGAGCCTCATGGGGTTGAGCGGTCTTCATTACGCAGCCGTGCACAGCGCAATAGGCAATGCAGTTGCAAACGGAGTGACCCTAGCGCTGACGGTCGCGATCTGTTTGTGGGGCGTAAGAGCCGATGTTCTCGCGCGGAATTAGGCTGTCCTTCATTCTGGTGGTTGCCGTGCTGACGATAGCATGGAAGGCAACGGTTGTTCCTGAAAATCCGAATAATCTGACTGCTGGTCTTCTCGAATTTCTAGGCAAGCACCAGTATGAGGCGGTAGTCACCGATAGGTCGTTAGAAGACGCGCAAATTGTCGAGGCAAGATCACATGAGTGCCATCTTTGGGCAGCAAGAGTTTCGCCTCTTGGCTACGAAACAGATCTCGTTCGGCGAATGAGCGAAGCAAACGGGCGCGTTTCATTCATCTTCCGAGGCCGCATCTATGCAGAGCAGCCCGTCGGTCTTACGATCGTAAGTTTTCTTTGGTTTCGCCTTCTCCGCGAACTCGGATTCATCAGGCGAGTTCCACCGGTCATTGCTGTGGTTTCTTCATGCGATGTAGCGCAGTTGCCTTGGGAGCAGATTTCTCGGTAACATGCTCGCAAAGGTGTCGTTCTGCTTAACTATTGCACAGCTCTTTTGGCGGTTGGCTTTGGCCGGCATCCGCTTGGCGACACTTGAACTTCCAGGAAAACGACCCCAAGCGCGGTGCACTTTGGTGAGTCGAATCGTCAATGCAGGCGACGAAATATTGTCGGCTTTGCTTAGTGGGGTCCCGCGTTCGACTGACCGCTGGAGTCCGGTTCTGCGCCAGGTAAAATTGCTCGACGCACTTTGCCAGCGATGAAATGCGTCTACCCAGAGCATCGGCACGCGAGGTTTGCGAGAAAAGGCCGATGCGGTCGCGATCGTGGCCCGGCGTGCAAGCAGGCGACCCATCGTTCGATGGATGGCCAGGTAGCGCCAATTGAAGAAATCGGGCCGGCGGAATACCTGTGCGTGGTGGATGACGACGATATGATCGCGATGAAAGATGGGTCCGGCATTGGCCAGACTGATCAGGCGACCTCCAGCAGCAGCGCGCGCGAGTTCAATCTGATCCCAGGCATGTCCGCTCAGCAGTCCTATCCTGCGAACCTTGATGCGGGTGAGATTGATCGCTTCGCTCGTCTCGCTGGGCACGAGCAATTGCCACTCGGCTCCTCTGAGGGAGCGGGCGATTGGTCGGACGCAAGCAGGGCATCGATCGCTTTGACCAGTTCGGCGGCATAACGCTGAACGCCGGTCAGCTTTTGCGAGAGAAAGCGGCCGTTGATGAAAAGCTTCAATTTTGTGCCGTTCGGGTTGTCGATGCCACAAAGCGTGATCGCGATTTGTGCTTTCGAACCAAATGTGAGCGCGGAAGGAAGCAGCCCGAAGGCACGGAATTATGACGGCTTCGGTCGCTTGATCGCGCTGTTCGTTCGGTGCTGCCCGGGAACACTTGTTGAAGGACTTGCCGGGCAGGCGGGAGCCTTTTATGGACGCGCGTCTGATGTTGCGTGGGCAGGCAAAGGGCGCCCCCTTCTGGCTAACTTGGGATGGCTGACATCCGAAGCGCCCGGCATTAAGCTTGCCGATGCGAGGGGGCTGTTCTCCAATGCTGAACCCTTGCCTCTACCGGTTCAGTCTGGCAATGCGGTATATGAGGACGAACAACGGAGTTTATTTTGGCCCCCGTGGTGGTTACCGGCGCTGCTGGCTTCATCGGCATGCATGTCTGCGAGCGCTTGCTCGCGCGCGGGGAACGAGTTGTCGGCATCGACGTAGTAACCCCTTACTATGATCCGGCGCTCAAGCGCGCTCGCCTCGAGATGCTCAAGCATGATGCTTTCACGTTCCACGAGATAGACCTTGCAGATTTCGCTGCGGTGACGCGTGTGTTCGACGAGGTCTCGCCCGACCGCGTGGTGCACCTTGCGGCGCAGCCCGGCGTGCGCGCGTCGATCGACGATCCCATCACCAGCATCCGCGCCAATTGCGATGGCTTCGTCACCGTGCTCGAAGCTGGCCGGCGCCATGGTCTGGCGCATCTCGTCTACGCCTCGTCGAGCTCCGTGTATGGCGCCAATCGCACCTTGCCGTATTCGACCGAGCATTCGGTCAATCATCCGGTCAGCCTCTATGCCGCGAGCAAGAAGGCCAACGAGCTGATGGCGCACACGTTCGCACATGTTCACAAGCTGCCGGTGACCGGTCTTCGCTTCTTCACCGTCTATGGTCCATGGGGCCGGCCCGACATGGCCGCCTGGCTCTTCACGCGCGCGATCTTTGCGGGTGAGCCGATCAAGCTTTTCAACAATGGAAATATGTGGCGCGATTTCACCTACATCGACGACATCGTCGAGGGCGTGATCCGCACCCTCGATCGCCCCGCGACGCCGAATCCCGCGTGGAACGCCGAGCAGCCGGAAAACTCGTCGAGCAATGCGCCGTATCGCGTCTACAACATCGGCAACAATTGCTCGGTCAACTTGGTCGAGTTCGTCGAGACACTGGAGAAGATCATCGGCAAGCCGGCGATCCGCACGCTTCTGCCGATGCAGGCCGGCGACGTCCTCGAGACGCGCGCCGACATTTCGCCCCTGCAACGCGACGTCGGCTTCACGCCCTCGACGCCGCTGGCGGATGGCTTGGGCCGCTTTGTCGAATGGTATCGAAATTATCACCGCGTATAAATCCCTCTCTTGAGTAGCTCACACGTGTCCCAAAAAATCATCCCCCTGATCATGTGCGGCGGTGCCGGAACGCGGCTGTGGCCGGCCTCGCGCGAGGTGCGCCCCAAGCAGTTCCTGCCGTTGTTCGGCACGCGCTCGACCTTCCAGGACACGCTGCTCCGCGTCTCGGAGGCCTCGCTGTTCGATCGCCCGATCGTCATCACCAATGCGTCCTACCGCTTCATGGTGCTGGAGCAGCTCGCCGAGATCGGCATCGAGGCCGACGTGATCCTCGAGCCGATGCGGCGCGATTCCGGCCCCGCGATTGCCGCCGGCGCGGTGTTCGCGCAGAACCGCGCGAGTGAAGCGATCGTGCTCGCGCTCGCCGCCGACCACGTGGTGCAGGACAATGCGGCCTTCGTCGCGGCGTGCCGTGAAGGCCTCACCGCCGCGAGTGCCGGGCGTATCGTCACCTTCGGCGTCAAGCCGGAGCGGCCGGCGACCGAGTACGGCTATATCAGCCCGGGTGAGCTCATCTCCGGCGAGGTGCACGCGGTCGCGCGCTTCGTCGAGAAGCCGGATGCCGTGAAGGCGGCCGACTATGTCAATTCCGGCTATCTCTGGAACAGCGGCAACTTCATGTTTCCGGCCAGCGTCCTGCTCGACGAATACCGCAGGGTCGATGCGGCGAGCGTGGAGACCATCTCCAATGCTGTGACCAATGCCGGCCGCGATCTCGGCTTCGTGACGCTGGAGCCCGAGGCGTTCGGCGCGGCCAAGGCGATCTCGATCGACTATGCGGTGATGGAGAAGACCGCGCGCGCAGCGGTGGTGCCGGTGTCGTGCGGCTGGTCCGACGTCGGCTCATGGCACGCGGTGTGGGAATTGTCGGAGAAAGACGCGCAAGGCAATGCTTCGCACGGCGCCGCCGTGTTCGAAGATAGCCGCAATTGCAACGTCACCACCGATGCCGCGCTGGTGGCACTCGAAGGCGTCGACGATCTCATCGTGGTTGCGACTGCCGATGCGGTGCTCGTCTCGCGTCAAAAAGATGCCAACGGGCTGAAGCGGCTGGTCACAAAACTCAAGGCGGTCGCACCGAAAGTCACCGAGGAGCACCTCAAGGTGCATCGGCCCTGGGGCAGCTACCAGTCGGTCGACAATGGCGAGCGCCACCAAGTCAAGCGCATCGTGGTCAAGCCGGGCGGACGTCTGTCGCTGCAGAAGCACCATCATCGCGCCGAGCACTGGATCGTGGTCCGCGGCACCGCCCGCGTCACCGTCAACGAGACCGTCAAAAGCGTGCACGAGAACGAGTCGATCTACATCCCGATGGGCGCGGTGCACCGGATGGAGAACCCCGGTAAAATCATGCTGGAGCTGATCGAGGTCCAGACGGGAAGCTATCTCGGGGAAGACGACATCATCCGGATTGAAGACGACTATCAGCGCTCGTGAGCAAAGTGTCGCTCCAACATTCCCCGAACATTTGGAAATTGTCCTGCGAACTGCGACGATCGGAATAGGCTGTTATGACCGACGCCACGCACACGATCCGCAGCGGCGGGCTCACCGCAACCATCAAGGCGCAAGGCGCGGAGATGTGTTCGCTGGCGAGCGATGCCGGCATCGAGTTCGTCTGGCAGGCGGAGCCGGCCTGGCCGCGCCATGCGCCGCTGCTGTTTCCGATCGTCGGGCGCCTCGCCAATGACGAATTGCGGCACCGGGGCAGGACCTACCGGATGACCCAGCACGGCTTCGCGCGTGACAGCCGCTTTGCGTGGGTGGAACGTGGCGAAAGTCGCTGTGTCCTGATGCTCGAAGACAGCGAGACGACGCGCGCGCTCTACCCCTTCGCGTTCCGCCTGACGGCAACCTATGCGTTCGACGAATCCGGTCTCGATCTTTCACTCGTGATCGCGAACACCGGCAAGGAGATATTGCCGGCCTCGCTCGGCGGCCATCCCGCTTTCAACTGGCCGCTCCAACCTGGGCTGGCGAAGGAGAGCTACGCGCTGAGCTTCGCGAACGCAGAGCCATCGCCCGTCCGCCGTCTCGACGGCGGCTTGCTGCGCCCGGCAACGGAGCCGAGCCCGGTCACAGGCTCCGTGTTGCCTCTGTCCGAATCCCTGTTCGTCGACGACGCAATCATCTTCGATCGGATCGCGAGCAATTCGGTCCGCTATGCCGTGGAGCAGGGCGCCTCCACCGGGCCGTGGTTGAAAATGTCATGGCGCGGCTTTCGCGAGCTTGGCGTCTGGTCGAAACCATCGGGCGCGCCGTTCCTCTGCATCGAGCCCTGGCGCGGCTATGCCAGTCCGGCCGGCTTCGACGGCGAATTCACTGACAAGCCGGGCCTGATGCACATCGCGCCCGGGAAGGAAGAGCAATTGTCATTTCGGGTTGAGGTTGGATCGTCCTGAAGTCGGACGGCCTTTCTCGCATCTGAAGTTCTCAGACCTCGATCCGCGTGAGGTCCTCGCCGAGCACGACAGGACCCGCGTAGTCCCGCCTGACATCGGCAAGCAGCGCATTGAGCATGGAATCGTCGGTGCGAGGCCGGTGATGGGTCAGCGCGAGCTTCTTGACGCCGGCGTTGGCCGCGACCTTGCCGACTGTATCGCCGCAGGCGATCGTGAACTTCGCAAGCCGGCGCAAGTGCTCGTTGTCGATTTCCGGCGTGGCAAGGAAGCAGCACTGGACCAGCAAGTCGGCCCCCTCGGCCAGTCGCTCGAGACCGGGGCAGGGCACCGTGTCGCCCGAAATTGCGATGACCTTGCCCTCGGCCTCGAAGCGGTAGCCGAGACACATCCAGCGTGCGAGGAAGGCCGGCGACATGTCGAGGCCGTCGCCATGCGAGACGAGTTCGGCGCTGATCTTCCATCGCCCGGTGTCGAGAACGGGGCCCGGTATAATGTCGGTCGCGACGACTGGTTTCCAGCCGCCGAAGCTCGGCTCGCCCTGATCGCGCCAGGCGATGTCCTTGTCGTAGACCTGCGTGACCAGCGTATTGACGAGCCGTTCGGTATCCGGCGGTCCATAGATGCGCAGATCGTCCTTGCGCCCGTGCAGCCATGAATTGAGCATCACGTCGTAGAGGTCGCCGATGTGGTCGAAATGGTGATGGGTGAGAAAGACCGTGTTGATGGAGCCGAGCGGCACGCCAGCCTTGCTGAGCTGCACCATGACGCCGCGGCCTGCGTCGATCAGGATGTTTTCCTCGCCGAGCCTGATCAGCGTGGTCGTCGCCATGCGGCGCGGGTCTGGGCGCGGGCCGCCGGTGCCGAGCAGGATGACTTCCATGGCGCCGCCTCCTGGGACAGACTTTTCGGGGCGCCACAGTAGATTTGAAGCTCTTGGCGTGGCAAGCGGCCGCGGGATCGGCTTCAGCTCGCACAACAGCCGCTCGTACGGGGCTCCCGAACATGCTGCGCGAGATGAGAAGTGTGGGCCAATTCATACTTAATCCAGTTGGATCGTGACCAATGTTGTTTGGGCGCGCTAACGCGCCTAGTATTGCAGCAGGCAATTCGAGGGGGCTCGAACAGTCGTGAATGTACGTTCACAGGACGGCGCGCTCGGCGACCTGAGCTTCCAGGTCGGCCCGCAAGCACACAGGACATCCAACATCGTGGCTGATTCCTCAGGTCAGGAATTGCGTGTCGCTGGCCGCGAGCGGCTGATCGTCGTCGAGGACGATCCGGTGACGCGGACGATGCTGGTCGGTTATTTCAGCGAGAACAATTTCGACGTGGTCGGCGCTGGCTCCTGCGCCGAATGCCGCCAGGCGCTGCGGACGCGGACCGATCTCGTCTTCCTCGACCTGCAGTTGCCCGACGGCGACGGCTTCGATCTCGCCAAGGAGATCCAGGCGACCAGCAATGCGGGCATCATCTTCGTGACCCGCCGCGACACCGACGTCGATCGTATCCTCGGCCTCGAGATCGCGGGCGACCACTACGTTACCAAGCCGATCAATTTGCGCGATCTGCTCGCACGCGCGCGAAGCGTGCTGCGGCGGCGCTCGATCGACCGCAAGGCGGCGCGCACCCACAATTCGATCGCGTTCGGCGACTGGATCATCGACCTGACGCGGCGCGAGCTGCTCGGCAGCGACGGCAAGCCGGCGGCGCTGACGCGCGCCGAGTTCGACCTGCTCGCGGCGCTCGTCGGAGCCGACGGCAGGCCGCTCAGCCGCGACTATCTGATCGAGGTCGTCAGCAACCGCCAGGCCGAGGTCGACATCCGCACTGTCGATGCCCTGGTGGCGAGACTGCGCCGCAAGCTCGTCGGCAGCGGTACGCCCGTCATCACGACGGTCACCGGCGTCGGCTACAAGCTCGCGCTGAGCGAGCGGCTCTAGACGCAAGCGCAGCACGACATCGTGCCGGCGGCGCCATCGGGTTCAGCCACTGAAACCGACGAGGAACCGAATCGCGAGAAAGGCCGACAAGGCCACGGCGCCGGTCGCGACGATTGCAAACAAAACTCTCAAACTATTGTGCATGATCTCTATTCAGGTTCGGTTTCAAAGTTCGGTTTCAAAAATGTCGTTCGTCCAACCGCTGCTCGTCTTAAGGCAGCAACTCTAATTCTATTGGCGTGATGCGACCCGTTTCCACTTGGCTTCGACGCGAGCCTTGATGAGGCGGACCCGGGCTTCCTGTGCTGCCCAATATGCCCTGCTCGCTGCGGCCGTGCCTTGACGGTACCGCGCGTAAACCTCCTTCGGCCGTGCCGGTCCCTTTTGATTGTGCACTGACTTCTGATGGTCCGCTGACTTCGAGACGGTGGCCGGCGTAGTTGGTGCCGGTGCCACATCTGGGACGGCCGCAGCCTGGTTTCCCACACTCGTCGAGTTCATGGCGACAAGACGGTTGCGGGCGCGATGACAATAGACCTGCGAGCGCGGAGTCATGGACTCCTCGTCATGACCGGCTCGATATTTCATCAGGGCCCGGCAAAGCTCCCCGCCTGCCAGGCGCCATGCGCGGCTCAGATAGAGAACGCCGTAGTGGATGTTGATATCGGGCTCTGCGAGCTCTGCGTTATTTCCCCGAAATCCGAGCATCGCTGCCGTCTCGGGCCGAACCTGCATGAGGCCGATCTCGCCGACGGCGCCGATGGTGGCCGGATTGTAACCGCTTTCAACGAAGACGACGGCCTCCGCGATGTCGGCGGGCAGATTGGTCTTGGCCGTTTCTCTTTCGATAATTTTTCGGATTGCCGCCCGCGACGCCGGCGTCTCTCCGGCGCCGAGATCTGCATTGTGACTGCCGGCCGCCAACGCCGGTTCCACGTCGTCCTGAGCCTGCACGGAGGTGGATGCCAACCAAAGCACAGCGATCGCAACGTGTGTCCACGTCGCGCGGGCATTGATGTGTGTTAGATCCCGCAGCATGGACACGTATTATCTCTTTCGAGTTAACAACCGATTTTCTGACGGCCCGGGGGGCGGCCCGGCTCGGACGGCGCGAGCGGCCAGCGGCGCATTGAAGCTATCGCGACCGCGAGCTCTGGTCGGTTGATGTGCTTGGCGC
This sequence comes from Bradyrhizobium sp. WSM4873, assembly GCF_055811355.1. NCBI lineage: Bacteria > Pseudomonadati > Pseudomonadota > Alphaproteobacteria > Hyphomicrobiales > Nitrobacteraceae > Bradyrhizobium > Bradyrhizobium sp. WSM4873. The sequence goes on from NZ_JBVVPS010000010.1 coordinate 54,278, forward strand.
AGCCCCGGCCAATTTGTCGTCGACCGCATAGAGCGTGCAGGTGGGCGACCATTTTGTGCAGGCGCCTAGTGAATCGCGCTGGGCGTCGTCGGCGGTCGCGCGCCCCGAACGCCAGCCGTAACCGCCGCTCGGCGACACCGCAAAAGCCTTGTGCGGCATCGTGCTGGCGAGATAGCGCGCGAACTCGGCACGCGCGGCCTCGCTGAGCTGGCCCGGTGGCGGGAGCGGATCGGGAGGGCTCAGGACATCGTGGCCGAGACCTCGCTCGCGCAGGAAGGCGTCGAGATACGGCGTCCATTGCGGACGGCTCGCGACCGAATAGAGATAATGGCCATCGTCGCCATAAGGCGGCGCTGCGATGAATTTCGCATTGCCGCCATTGGCGCGAAATCCGTCATGAAGGCGGCGCGCGAGTTCGGGACCGAAGTATGAATCGTTGGCGGCGTAGACCCACAGCATCGGCGCGCGCGAGGTCTTGCCGAACGTGGCGAAGGCCTGCACCAGCCCGTTCGGATTGCAGACGTCGTCGTCGTCGCGCGAGCCGCGCCCGCCGGCAAAGCTGATCGCGGCGACGAGACCCACGGGCGCCTGCGCGGTCAAGGCGACAGTGGCGAACCCGCCGGCGGAATGGCCGGCTGCGATCATGCCCGAGGTGGTGACGTCGGTCCTGCGCGCCATCGCCTCGATCGCCGCGCGCAAATCCGCCACCGCGACCGCCGCGGCCGGCAGATAAGCGGCATTGGCGCAGCCGCCGACGCTGTCGACGCGCCCGCCGGGCGAGGTGCCGTAGCCGCGCCGCATCACGATCAGCGCGGCAAAGCCGCGCCGGGCATATTCGAGAGCGATGCCGTAATATTTGTGCGCGGACATCGTCGCGCGGTCGTCGAAACTGCGCGGCGAGCCGTGGCTGAGCAGCGCGAGCGGATAGCGCCTGGTCCCGGCCGGCCGGACCAGGAACGCCTCCAGCCCCTGCGATCCGGCCTCGGCCATCGGGATACGCAAATCCTCGGTGTAGAACTCCGCGGCCATCGCATCGGGCGCGATGCCAGCCGTCGCAAGCCAGGCCATCAGAACAACCAACAGCCTCTGAAACAGCGTCATGCCCCGACTCGAAAAGCCCCGATCGAAAGACCATAGCATGATCTCAGGAACGGCCGCCCCATCGCGGGTGTTGTGCTCTTGGCGGGGGCTTGGCCGATGCTATGGTATCGCGCAATTCTACGACAGGACGAGGTATATCCAGTGGCTGATGTTCATCCCGCGGCGGGCAAGCAGGCCTCGCCGGACGCGCTCACCAACGTTCCGCGGCTGGTGACGGCCTATTTCGCCGGCAAGCCCGATGTCGCCGATCCCGCGCAGCGGGTGGCGTTCGGCACCTCCGGCCATCGCGGCACCTCGTTCAAGACCAGCTTCAACGAGGGCCATATCCTCGCGACGACGCAGGCAATCTGTGATTACCGACGTGAAAAGGGGCTGAGCGGTCCGCTCTTTATCGGCATCGACACCCATGCGCTGGCCGAGCCCGCGCTGGTCAGCGCCGTCGAGGTGTTCGCGGCCAACGGCGTCGACATCATGATCGACAAGGACGGCGGCTACACGCCGACGCCGGTGATCTCGCATGCGATCCTGACCTACAACAAGGGCCGCACCTCGGGGCTTGCCGACGGCGTCGTCGTCACGCCGTCACACAATCCGCCCGAGGACGGCGGCTACAAATACAATCCGCCGCATGGCGGACCGGCCGACACCGACGCGACCTCCGTGATCGAGAAGCGCGCCAACGCCTATCTCGCCGACGGCCTCAAAGGCGTGAACCGCATCGACTACGCCAGGGCACGCAAGTCTGCGAACGTCCACGCCTATGACTACGTCACACCCTATGTCGCCGATCTCGGCAACGTCGTCGATCTCGACCTGGTCAAATCCGCCGGTGTCAATATCGGTATCGATCCGCTCGGCGGCGCCGCCGTGCATTACTGGCATCCGATCATCGAGCGCTACGGCCTGAAGGCGACCGTGGTGAACGAGGCGATCGACCCGACGTTCCGCTTCATGACGGTGGATTGGGACGGCAAGATCCGCATGGACTGTTCCTCGCCTTATGCGATGGCGAGCCTGATCGCGATGCGCGACCGCTTCGACGTCGCCTTTGCCAACGACACCGACGCGGACCGCCACGGCATCGTGACGCGCACCGGCGGCCTGATGAATCCGAACCATTATCTCGCGACCGCGATCTTCTATCTGTTCGCGCACCGCCCGAACTGGGGCAAGGACGCCGCGATCGGCAAGACCGTGGTGTCGAGCTCGATCATCGACCGCGTCGCGAAGAAACTCGGACGCAAGCTGGTCGAGACCCCGGTCGGCTTCAAATGGTTCGTCGATGGCCTGCTCACGGGCGGCTTCGGCTTCGGCGGCGAGGAGAGTGCAGGCGCCTCGTTCCTGCGCCGCGACGGCACGGTGTGGACCACCGACAAGGACGGCATCATCCTCGGCCTGCTCGCGGCCGAGATCATGGCCAAGACCGGCCGCGATCCGAGCCAGCTCTTCAACGAGCTAACCGCCGAGTTCGGCGTGCCCCATTACGCGCGCATCGACGTCGCCGCCACCACGCCGCAGAAAAACATCCTGAAGTCCGTCACGCCCGAGCAACTCGGCCTGAAGGATCTCGCCGGCGATCCCGTCCGCGCCACGCTGAGCAAGGCGCCCGGCAACGGCCAGCCGTTCGGCGGCATCAAGGTCGAAACCGATTTCGGCTGGTTCGCCGCCAGGCCGTCAGGCACCGAGGACGTCTACAAGATCTATGCGGAGAGTTTTCGCAGCCCCGAGCACCTGAAGGCGATTCAGCAGGAGGCTCAGGCAGGGTTGGCGAAGGTGTTCGGGGCGTAATCGTCGCGGGCGCCTACCCGCGTACATTCGCGTAGCCGTTGCAGCGCCGTCATGGCCCGGTTTATCCCGGCCATCCACGTCTTTGGCACGGCATCACGACCGTGGATGCCCGGGACAAGCCCGGGCATGACGAGTTTGCGGGTGCGCCGCTGGGACAATATCTCGTCTGTATACCGGAACAAGAATAACGGTATTATGGTAGGGCAAATTCGGCCTTGAACGATTCCATCCCGCTGATATTGTATACATAACGTATTCAAAGCCTTGGGAGTGAGACCGGTGACAAAACCCTTCCCGATGAACGCCTGGTATGCCGCCGCCTGGGACGCCGATGTGAAGCCGGCACTGCTGCCCCGGACGATCTGCGGCAAGCACGTCGTGATGTACCGCAAGGCCGATGGCTCGGTGGCCGCGCTGGAGGATGCCTGCTGGCACCGCCTGGTGCCGCTGTCCAAGGGCCGGCTCGAGGGCGACACCGTCGTCTGCGGCTATCACGGCCTGAAGTACAATGCGCAAGGGCGCTGCACCTTCATGCCGTCGCAGGAGACCATCAACCCATCGGCCTGCGTGCGCGCCTATCCCGTGGTCGAGCGTCACCGCTACATCTGGCTCTGGATGGGCGATCCCGCGCTGGCCGATCCCGCGCTGGTGCCCGACCTGCACTGGAATCACGACCCGGCCTGGGCCGGCGACGGCAAGACCATCCACGTCAATTGCGACTACCGCCTCGTGCTCGACAATCTCATGGACCTCACCCACGAGACGTTCGTGCACGGCTCGTCCATCGGCAACGAGGCGGTCGCGGAGGCGCCGTTCGACGTCACCCATGGCGAGAAGACGGTGACGGTGACGCGCTGGATGCGCGGCATCGAGGCGCCGCCGTTCTGGGCGAAACAACTCGGCAAGTCCGGCCTCGTCGACCGCTGGCAGATCATCCGCTTCGAGGCGCCGTGCACCATTGCCATCGACGTTGGTGTTGCTCCGACCGGCACCGGCGCGCCCGAAGGCGACCGCTCGCAGGGCGTCAACGGCTTCGTGCTCAACACCATCACGCCGGAGACCGAGAAGACCTGCCACTATTTCTGGGCCTTCGTGCGCAACTATCAGCTCGGCGAGCAGCGCATCACCACCGAGATCCGCGAGGGCGTCTCCGGCATCTTCCACGAGGACGAGCTGATCCTCGAGGCGCAGCAGCGCGCGATGGACGAGAACCCGGATCGCATCTTCTACAATCTCAACATCGACGCCGGCGCGATGTGGACGCGCAAGCTGATCGACAAGATGGTGGCGAAGGAAAGCCCGCCCCAGCATCTCCAGGCCGCGGAGTAAGCCGACATGGCCGAGCGTGAGGTCGACCGCTCCATCTCGCAGACCGTGAAGGCGCAGCTCGCGCTGCGCGATCAGCTCCTGTCGGGCTCGTTGCGTCCGGGCGAGCGCATCTCCGAACTCCAGGCGGTGGAGACGACCGGCGCCTCGCGCACTCCGGTGCGCATGGCGCTGGTGCGGCTGGAGGAGGAGGGCCTCTTGGAGGCGATTCCCTCCGGCGGCTTCATGGTGAAGGCGTTCTCCGAGCGCGACATCTCCGACTCCATCGAGCTGCGCGGCACGCTGGAAGGGCTCGCCGCGCGCTTTGCCGCCGAGCGCGGCGTCTCCGCGCGCGAGCTCGAGCCGCTGAAGGAGTGCCTGGCCGCGATTGACGAACTGCTGCGCCAGGTCCCGATCTCGGTCGATGCGTTCTCGTCCTACGTCACACTGAACGCGCGCTTCCACGCCCTGCTCACCGAATTGTCGCGAAGCCCGCCGCTGATCCGGCAGATCGACCGCGCCTCGTCGCTGCCGTTTGCATCCCCGAGCGGTTTCGTGATGGCGCAGTCGGCGCTGCCCGAGGCGCAGCAGATCCTGATCATCGGGCAGGAGCACCACCGTGTCGTGATCGACGCCATCGAAAACCGCGAAGGCGCGCGCGCCGAGGCGGTCATGCGCGAGCATGCGCGGCTCGCGGTGCGCAATTTGCGGCTTGCGCTACGCAACCGGACCCATCTCGACCTTCTGCCGGCGCTTGCGCTGATCAAGACCGCAACCGATTGAGGGGAGTGTCATGCGCTTCATCGAAACCTGGATTCCGGCGACGCTCGTCTCGACGCGCGATCTTGCGCCGGGCATCCGCGAATTCCTGATCCGGCCGGACCAGTTCGATGGCGCCGCCTATCCGGTCGGCAGTCACATCAATGTCAGCGTCACCATCGACGGGCAGCCGGAGACGCGGTCCTATTCGCTGGTCGGGGAAGCGTCGTCGCAGGCTTTGAGGATCGCGGTGCGCCGCGCCGAGGATTCGCGTGGCGGCTCGCGCTATATGTGGTCGTTGCAGCCGGGCGCGCGGCTCGACATCACGACGCCCGCCTCGCTGCTCGCGGTCGATTGGGCGCGTCCAAGCTACTGCCTGATCGCTGGCGGCATCGGCATCACCCCGATCCTCGGTGCGGCGCAGGCGCTGGCGCGGCGCGGCGCCGATGTCACGCTGCATTACGCGGTGCGCTCGCGCGCTGAGGCCGCCTATCTCGACGACCTCGCCGCAACGCTTGGTGATCGCCTGGTCGTTCACGCCAGCGATGAGGGCAAGCGGCTCGATCTCGACGCCCTGTTTGCCTCGGTGCCCAAGGAGGCGCTGGCGCTGTTCTGCGGCCCGATGCGGATGCTGGATGCCGCGCGCCACGCCTGGATCGGCGCCGGCCATCCGCTTCCCGATCTTCGCTACGAGACTTTCGGTTCCAGCGGCACGCTGCCGACCGAGACATTTCGCGTGCGCCTGAAAGGCTCAGATATCGAGCTGGAGATCCCGCGCGAGCGTTCGATGCTTGATGTCCTCAACGCCAGCGGCCACGACGTCATGTACGATTGCAAGCGGGGCGAATGCGGCCTGTGCGCCATCGACGTGGTCGCCATCGACGGCGAGATCGACCATCGCGATGTCTTCTTCAGCGACCATCAGAAGCAAAGCAACCAGAAGATCTGCGCCTGCGTCTCCCGCGCCCGCGGCACCATCACCGTGGACACGCTGCTGCGGGCGGATCCGGTCTGAGGAGAAGCTGGGGCGGGGACGCCGTGGCAACACCTGGTCAACTGCGTCTTTCAAGATTTTCGAGTCTTTGGCGTGGTCGCGGGCGATGTTATGGTTGCGCCGCGGCCAAATGCAGCCTGGAGACCTGACCATGAATGAGTTGGGATTAAGCCGACGTCGGGTGTTGACGGGCGCAGGAGGGGTGTTGATCGGCCAGATGATTGGCGAGAGTTCGGCCGCGGCTTTTGAATGGCAGCCGATCTCGTTGCGCGAAGCCGGATTTTCCGATGATCTGGACGCTCGGCTCGACAAGGCCATTGCCGACAAGCGGGTCTGGAATCTCCACAGCGTCATCGTGGTGCGCAATGGACGGCTGGTCTTCGAGCGCTACTTCGAGGGTGAGGACACCGCGAGAGGAAGCCGGCCCATCGGCGTGGTATCGTTCAAGGCGGATTCGCTTCACGATTTGCGCTCGGCATCCAAAAGCATCGTCGGCTTGCTCTATGGCATCGCGCTGGCGGCCGGCAAAGTGCCGGCGCCGGAAGATCAGCTGCTGCCGTCTTTTCCCGAATATGCGGATCTCGCGGCAGATCCGGTTCGCAGCCGCTGGACGCTCCACCACGTGCTGTCCATGACAATGGGCACCGAATGGAACGAGGCGATGCCCTATACCAACCCGGCCAACAGCGAGACCGCAATGGACATGGCGCCTGATCGCTACCGATATATCCTCGACCGACCGATGATAATGGAGCCCGGCAAGCGCTGGGTCTATAATGGTGGCGCCACTGCGCTGCTGGGGCGGCTGATCGCCAGAGGCACGGGCAAATCGCTGTATGAATACGGGCGTGAGGTTCTTTTCGACCCGCTCGGTATCGGCGCGACCGATTGGTACGCCGACAACGGCGGTGAACTGATCGCGGCTTCCGGCCTGCGGATGACCCCGCGCGATTTCGCTCGGATCGGCGAGCTGACGTTGCGCGGTGGCGTTTGGAACGGCCGTTCGGTGGTTCCCGCGGAATGGATCGCCCGCAGCACTTCGCCTTTGGTGCACATCGCGGAAGAGCGCCATTACGGCTACCAATGGTACAATCTGGATTTCACCATGGAGACACCGACGATATCGCGCTCGAACGAGCGCCTCTGGAACGCTGCCGGCAATGGTGGTCAGCGTCTGACCGTGTTTCCGGGGCTCGATCTGGTCGTCGTCGCCACGGCAGGCAACTACAACGCCAAGGACAACAATCTGCCGCCGCTGCGCGTCATCACCGATGTCGTGATGCCAAGCCTGCTGTGACCCGAGAAGACTTCAGTTGCGAGTATACGCCCTACGCCGCGTAGGTCGCCCGCAGCTTCTTCGGATCAAGCAGCGCCAGGACGCCATCCGCCGACACCGGCCGGCTGATGAGATAACCCTGGACTTGGTCGCAACCGATCTGGCGCAGATATTCGAGCTGGTCGGCGGTCTCGACACCTTCCGCGACCACGCCGATGCGAAGGTCGCGCGCGAGCCCAATCACCGATTTCACGATCGCGGCGCAGTCGGGCTGCACCAGCATGTCGCGGATGAAGGATTGGTCGATCTTGATGCGGCTGAACGGCAGCTTGCGCAGGTAGGTCAGCGAGGAGAAGCCGATGCCGAAATCGTCGAGCGCCACGGTGACGCCGAGCTCCAGCAGCGCATTCAGGACGGACGCGGCGGAGGCGTATTTCGACAGCAGCATCGATTCCGTGATCTCGATCTCGAGGCGGTGCGGGGCGATCGTCGCGTCCGCGAGCGCCTGCACGATGATCTGGAGGAGGCCGTTGTTGTGAAACTGCGCGGCCGAGAAATTCACGGCGACCCTGATCTCTTCGGGCCACTCGGCAACCGTCGCGCAGGCGCGGCGGACGACCCACTCGCCGATCTCGTGGATCAGCCCCGTTTCCTCGGCGATCGGAATGAACTCGCTCGGCGGCACCAGCCCGCGCTGGGCATGCTGCCAGCGCAGCAGCGCCTCGAACCCGGTGATGCGGTTGCCGCCGAGGTCGAGAAAGGGCTGAAAGACCAGGAACAGCTCGTCCCTGGCGATGGCGCCTTCCAGATCCGATTGCAGCGCCTTGCGGTCGCGTGACGAGCGGTCGTCGGCCTCCTCGAAGAAACACACCGTGCCGGGTCCGGCCTTCTTGGCGCGGTAGAGCGCGGTGTCGGCGTTCTTCATGATGTCGAGTTGCGTGCTGCCGTCACGCGGCGCCAGCACGATGCCGACGCTGGTCGCGCCGACGATCTGGCGGCCCTCGATCTGGAACGGTTCATCGAAGGCCGCGACGAAGCGCTCGGCGATCCCGAGCGCATCCTCCGGCCGCGCCAGATTGGCCATCACCAGCGCGAATTCGTCGCCGCCGATGCGTGCGACATGCTCGGCCGCGCGGGTGCAGCGTTGCAGGCGGCTTGCGATCTGGACCAGAAACTCGTCGCCGGCGGCATGGCCGAACTTGTCGTTGACCTCCTTGAAACGATCGAGATCGAGCAGAAGCACCGCGAATTCCTCGCCGGACAGAGCGAGCCGTTTCAAGGCTGCATCGAGCGTTTCGTTGAACGCGACGCGATTGGGCAGATGCGTCAGCGGATCCTGCCGCACCGTACGCTCGGCCTCGATCTGCCGCATCACGCGCCGCGCGAACGCGATCGAATTGACGAACACGCTGCGCAGCAGCACCGATCCGTAGACCACCACCAGGAAGGCGATCAGCAGAAACGCCGGATCGCCATTCCTGCCGAGGCAGATCGCGATGCCAGCGAAGATCGGGGCCGTGAATGCGATCGCGGCGATCGGGATCGTGGCGAAGGCCAGCGCGCCGCCGGCCAGCATCCCCGAACAGAGGCAGGTGATGACGAGCTGCCCGCCCGTCGAGGCATTGGCGAAGAATGCGACCGGAACGGTGCCCCAGGCGGCGCCGAGGAGAAAGGCATTGCGCACCAGCCGATGCATGGCCCGGCGCGAGACGAATTGCGGTTTGGTGATGCGGCGCGCGGCATGGGATTGCAGGCCGAACGCGATCGCGGCGCCCGCCACGATGGCGGCCCAGATCAAGGCCAGCTTCAAGTCCGGCGAATGCCACAGCGCGACGACGAGCACGCCGGCGTTGCAGGCATTGGCCAGCATGATGCCGACCGAATAGCCGAGCACCAGCGACATCTGTTCGGCGCGGATATGGCCGGCGACGGCCTCGTCGGTTACGGGACCGCCAAAGGCCGACAGATCGCCGGCGAACAGCCGCGCGAAATAGCTGGTCGTTTGAGTCCGCATTCCCAGAGCCTAGCAGCATGGGCCGCTTGTCCGGCCCGGCCCGGAGAATTCGCTGCAAACCTTTGACGAACTATGAATGATCTGAGCTTGCGACGATTGCTGTGACCACTTCTGCGTGTTCGCGATATTGTATCGATAACAAATCGATACAAATGCGAGGCGCGGTCGTCATCGTCGTCGCGGCAGGAGCATGCTCACTACCAACTCCGCTGTCATGCCCCGCGAAGGCGGGGGCATCCAGTACGCCGCAGCCTATCGAGGAATCACTGCCGTCTCTGGAATACTGGATCGCCCGCCTTCGCGGGCGATGACAGCTGTGCTTTAGGCATCACCGCCCCAACTGCTTCGGATCGTAATAGAACCGCTCCTCGATCAACTGATCGCCCCGCCACGTCTGCCATGTGATCTCGTCCAACGTTCGGATGATGCCCTCGGCATTAGTGAAGCTGAATCTCCAGCGCGTAGCGACATGATCGCCTTCGATCAGGCTTGGCCCGATGCGCACCGCCTTGACCTCGTTGAAGGCTGCCAGCACGCCGCGCTCCTTGGCCGCGAGCTTGTCGCGTCCGACCAGAGGTTCGGCCTGGTTTTCATAGGTGGCGGCGTCCGGCGTGTAATAGTCGAGGATCGCCCCGACGAAATCCCCGTCCTCCAATCGTTTGGCAAAAGCTTCGACGACATCACGGCTCGGCATGGCGCACCTCACGAGTAAAACCGACTAATGGTCGGTAAATACCGACCGGCGGTCGAAAAGTCAACTGGCTGTCCTGGTCCATTTCGACTACAGCAGAGCCATGGCGAAACAGGCGGAGCGGCGGGCTGCGACATCGGAGGCGATCCTGACGGCGGCGCGCCGCCTGTTCGGGACGCAAGGCTTTGCCGCGACGACGATGGACGAAATCGCCGAAGCCGCCCACGTCGCCAAGGGCGCGGTCTATCATCACTTCAAGACCAAGGAGGCGGTGTTCGAAGCGGTGTTCGACCAGGTCTCGCGCGACCTCGTCGCCGAGATCGACAGCACGGCCCGTGCCGAGAAGGACGTGCTTGCCGCGATGGTCGCAGGCACCCAGCATTATTTCGCGGCGACCGCCAAGGGCCCGACCGGTCAGATCATCCTGCGCGACGGGCCGGCCGTGCTCGGCTGGGAGCGCTGGCGCGAGATCGACGCGAAACATTTCGGTGGCAAGCTGCCGCGTGCGATTGCGGCGGCGATTGAGGCGGGCCTGATCGCGCGGCAGCCGGTCGAGCCGCTGGCCCGGCTGCTGCTCGGCGCGGTCACGGAAGCGGCGGTCGCCTGCGCCGGACGCGCCGATATCGCAAGGGCGGGCGCGGAATATGCCCGTGCGTTCAGGTCGCTGGTCGAGGCGCTGCGCGTCGCTGCATGATCGTGCTAAGTGATGATTGGAAACGCCCACACCAACAAAAAGAACAGTAGCGCATGAACGCAACTTCCTCCCTGACGCCCTCCGACCCCGAGTTCGACTACATCATCGTCGGTGCCGGCTCTGCGGGCTGCGTGCTCGCCAACCGGCTGTCGGCGAACGGCAAGCACAGCGTGCTGCTGCTCGAGGCAGGCCCGAAGGATTCCAACATCTGGATCCACGTGCCGCTCGGCTACGGCAAGCTGTTCAAGGAAAAGACCGTCAACTGGATGTACCAGACCGAGCCGGAGCCCGAGCTGAAGGGCCGTCAGGTGTTCCAGCCGCGCGGCAAGACGCTGGGCGGATCGAGCTCAATCAACGGCCTGCTCTATGTCCGCGGTCAGCACGAGGATTACGACAGATGGCGTCAGCGCGGCAACGCCGGCTGGGGCTATGACGACGTGCTGCCCTATTTCAAGAAGGCCGAGAACCAGTCGCGCGGCGCCGATCAATATCACGGCAGCGGCGGCCCGCTGCCGGTGTCCAACATGGTGGTGACCGATCCGCTGTCGAAGGCCTTCATGGACGCCGCGGTCGAGACCGGTCTGCCCTACAATCCTGATTTCAACGGCGCCACGCAGGAAGGCGTCGGCCTGTTCCAGACCACGACCCGCAACGGCCGCCGCGCCTCGACGGCGGTGGCCTATCTCGGCCCCGCCAAGGCCCGCGGCAATCTCAAGATCGAGACTGGCGCGCTCGGCCAGCGCGTACTGTTCGAGGGCCGCCGCGCGGTCGGCGTTGAATACCGTCAGGGCGCCACGCTGCGCCGCGCCCGTGTGCGCAAGGAGGTCGTGCTGTCGAGCGGCGCCTACAACTCGCCGCAGCTGCTCCAGCTCTCCGGCGTCGGGCCCGGCGACCTCCTGCGCAAGCACGGCATCGATGTCGTGCTGGACGCGCCGGGCGTCGGGCACGATCTCCAGGACCACATGCAGGTCCGTATCGTGATGCGCTGCTCGCAGAAGATCACGCTGAACGACACCGTCAATCACCCGCTCCGCCGCACCATGGCCGGTGCGCGCTATGCGCTGTTCCGCAAAGGCTGGCTGACGATCGCGGCCGGCACGGCGGGCGCGTTCTTCAAGACCAGTCCGCGGCTGGCCTCGCCGGACATCCAGGTCCACTTCCTGCCGTTCTCGACCGACAAGATGGGCGAGAAGCTGCATGATTTCTCCGGCTTCACCGCGTCGGTGTGCCAGCTCCGTCCCGAAAGCCGCGGATCCTTGCGCATCAAAAGCGCCGACCCGACAGTGCCGCCGGAGATCCGCATCAACTACATGTCGACCGAGACCGACCGCACCACCAACGTGGAAGGCCTGAAGATCCTGCGCAAGATATTGCATGCACCGGCGCTGAAGCCGTTCGTGGTCGACGAGTACGATCCCGGAGCGAAGGTGTCCACGGATGCCGAGCTGCTGGATTATTGCCGTGAGCGGGGCAGCACCATCTACCATCCGACCTCGACCTGTCGTATGGGCAATGATGCGCTCGCGGTGGTCGATCAGCGGCTGAAGGTGAGGGGCCTCGAAGGCCTCCGAATCGTCGACGGCTCGATCATGCCCGATCTCGTGTCGGGGAACACCAACGCGCCGATCATCATGATCGCCGAAAAGGCCTCCGACATGATATTGGAGGATGCGCGGTAAACTCGCGTCTTGAGAGGATTTGGGCTTGGCTACGCGATTCAAGATCGGCACACGCAAGAGCGCGATGGCGCTGGCACAGACGGAAGAGATCGCGCGCCGCCTGACCGCCGCCATGCCCGATCTCGACGTCGAGATCGTCAAGTTCGACACCACGGGCGATCTCGACCAGACCAGCAAGCTGCTGCCCCATGGCGGCAAGGGCGGTGCCTTCGTGGCGCAGATCCGCGCCGCCGTGCTGTCGGGCGAACTCCAGGCGGCGATGCATTCGCTGAAGGACATGCCCGGCAACGAAGACACGCCGGGCCTCGTGATCGGCGCCACGCTCTCGCGCGATCCTCCCAACGACGCGCTGGTGCTGCGTGAGGGCGTGACGCTGGAGGCGCTGCGCCAATCGCGCGGCAAGGGTTTCAAGATCGGCACCAACGCCGTGCGCCGCGCCGCCTATGCGCGGCGATTGTTTCCCGACGTCGAGATCATCCACTTCCGCGGCGCCGCCGACAGCCGCGTGCGAAAACTGGACAATGGCGAGAAGCAGCGCCTGCCGGATGGCGGCGCGGTGGGGCCTGCGGATGCGCTCATCATGGCGCGGTCCGGCCTCGACCGCGTCGGGCTTTCCCATCGCATCGGCTACGAATTCTCCGCAGCGGAAATGCTCCCGGCAGCGGGGCAGGGCATCGTCGCCGTCGAATGCGCGGTACAGGACTGGCAGACGCGTCGCATCCTCGCATCGATCGACGATCCCTCCGCGCATGCCTGTGCCGATGCCGAGCGCGAGGTGCTGTGGGTGCTGAACGGCCATTGCAATTCGCCGGTGGCGGGCTTTTCGACCGTTGCGGGCGATCAGATGTCGCTCACCGCGTCCGTGCTCGATCTCTCGGGCAACACCATCATCGAAGCCTTCCGGTCGGGCCCCGCCGATCGTCCACGCGAACTCGGCCGTGCGGTAGGACTGGATCTGCTGGCCAGGGGCGCCGCCGAGATCATCGAGCGCAGCCGGCCGAGCTAAGTCGGCCGCGAGGCGGGCATAGGTGCGATGATGGCATCATGCGCCTGTTTTGCCCGACGGGTCAAATGTTGGTGCAATCTGATGCGATGACGGCGCACCCGATTTCCGTCCGCCCTAAGTCATTGATCGGGCGTGGCCTCTCTACTGTGCATGGGGTTGTTTTCGCGCTTTTTTGTTTTCCCGCTCTCCAGGCGCAAAATAAATCAGCCCCGCACCCGCTTCAGCATCTGCTCGACATGGGCGATCGGCGTCTCCGGCTGGATGCCGTGGCCGAGATTGAAGATGAACCGCCCTTGCGCGAAATTCGCCAGCGTGTTGTCGACCGCGCGGTCGAGCGCGGCGCCGCCTGTGATCAGCACCAGCGGATCGAGATTGCCCTGAACCGCAACCTTGCTCTGCACGCGCTCGCGGATGAAGGCCGGCTCCGCGGTCCAGTCGATGCTGACCGCGTTGACGCCGGTCGCCTCGACGAACCCGGGCAGTTGCGCACCGGCACCGCGCGGAAAGCCGATGATCTTCGCATCCGGCATCTTGGCGCGCACGCCTTCGACGATGCGCCGGGTCGGCTCGACCGACCAGCGCGCGAACTCGGCGGGTGGCAGCACGCCGGCCCAGGTGTCGAAGATCTGCAAGACGCTGGCGCCGGCCGCAAGCTGCGCCAGCAGATATTCGATCGAGTTCTCGACCAGCACGTCGATGATCTCAGCGAACGCCTCCGGATGCCGGTAGGCCATCATCCGCGCCGGCGCCTGGTCGGGCGTGCCCTGGCCGGCGACCATGTAGGTCGCCACCGTCCACGGCGCGCCGCAGAAGCCGATCAGTGCGATCTTGGGATCGAGCGCCCCGCGCACGATCTTGAGGGCCTCGAACACCGGTGCGAGCTTGCCGAAATCGGCTTGCTTCGCCAGTGTCGCGACCTTGGCGGGATCATCCAGCGGTTCGAGCCGCGGACCCTCGCCGACCTCGAAGCGCACGGACCGGCCGAGCGCATAGGGGATCACCAGAATGTCGGAGAAGATGATCGCCGCATCGAAGCTGAACCTCCGGATCGGTTGCAGCGTCACCTCGGCGGCAAGCTCCGGGTTGAAGCAGAGGTCGAGGAAGCCGCCGGCCCTGGCGCGCACCTCGCGATATTCCGGCAGGTAACGGCCGGCCTGCCGCATCATCCAGACCGGCGGAATGACCTGCCGCTGGCCGGAGAGGACGTCGATAAAGGGTTTTGTCGCAGACTGGGGCACGAACGGTCCTGAAGATGGTTAGGGCTCCTGATACACCGCTACGGCCCGAAGCGGAACAGGGGAACCAAGCGCAATTGGGCCGCGTTGACCAGCCAACGGAGGACGAGACCATGGCTGAGACATTCAACCCTGCGCCGCATGACAAGCACGCCGACGATCTGCACGAAGCCCTCGCCGCCGACCGCCACGCCAAGCTCGACGCCGGGCTGAAGGATACCTTCCCCGCGTCCGATCCCGTGAGCGCCGCCCAGCCGACGCCCTCGAAGGCCGATGCGGAAGCCGACAATCCCTCGCTCTGGGACAAGGTTAAGGCCATCTTCAGCTAAGGCGGGGAGCGCCGAATTCCGATAGGTTTGCTAATGCCTTGTTAGCGATGCGCCGATTCCGGCGTACGTACGACTACGGGAAACCGGCAACATCACTGCATATTTATCCCGGCGTTTCAGAGTTCAATAACAGAAGCAGCAGAAGTTCCGGATATCGGAGATTTCTGCTGCATGAGCGCTGTGACCCAAAGAGCCGGATGGAGCCGCCTGCCGTTGCGGGCGGCTGCGTTTGTCGCGCTGACCTGCGTGGCCATCCTCGGCGTCAGCGGCTGGCGGGAATGGGCGGCCCGCGACGCGGTGCTCAAGGGTGCCGAGACCGAGATGGCGAATGTTGCTCGCTCGCTGACGCAGCATGCCGAGGACAGCCTCGATCTGCTGGATTCAGGCGTCGTCGGCGTCGTCAGCCGGCTGGAGATGGACGGCGCCGAGCCGGCCACGATCGCCAAGCTCAGAACCCTGCTGGAGGCGCGCAAGAAGGCGATGGAGCGTGTCCACAGCCTCGCCATCATCGACGAACACGGCAACTGGTTGACCTCGCCCGGTACGATCGGTTCGACTCTCAACGACGACGCATTCTTCCGTTATCACCAGCTCTCCCCGAAACGGGAGCCCCATGTCGGCCGTCCCGTGAAGAGCCTGCTCGACGGCGAATGGGTCGTCACCTTGTCGCGGCGGTTCAACAAGCCTGACGGCAGCTTCGGCGGCGTGGTGCTCGCGACCATCAGCTCCAACTATCTCTCGCATTTCTACGAACAGTTCGAGATCGGCCGCAACAGCTCGGTGGCGTTGACGCACGGCGACGGCCTGATCATCGCGCGCAACCCGAGCAACGACAGGTTCGTCGGTCGCAGCGTTGCCGATACGCCGCTGTTCCGCGACGCCAGCCTGCAACGGCCGGGCGGCGCCTATCATTTCAAGTCGCCGCTCGACGGCGCCGAACGCGTCAGCTTCTTCAAGCGCTCCGGCCGCTATCCGCTGGTCCTGCTCGCCACCGTCGATAAGGCCGAACTGCTGGCGCCCTGGCGTGCTGCGGCGATCTCCCGCATGGTCTACGTGCTCGCGTTGGTCATGCTGATCGCGATCATCGGTGCGGTGCTGGTGCGGCAGTTGCAACGCGGCCAGAGCATGGCGGCCGCGCTGGTCGAGAAGGAAGCGCATTTCCGACTTCTTGCCGAAGGCTCCAGCGACATGGTGACGCGGATCGGGCTCGACGAGCGGTTGCGCTATGTCTCGCCATCGTCGATTGGCGTCGTCGGCTGGCGCGCCAATCAGCTGATCGGGACCCTCGCGCTCGCCGGCATTCACGCGGACGACCGGCCGCAGGTGCAGGCTCTCGTCGACGCCATGAAACGCGGCGAGAAGGAGGAGGTGCGCGTCACCTATCGCAACGCGCACCGGCAGAATGCCGAAGTCTGGCTCGAATCGACCATGCGGGTGACCCGCAAGGAGAATGGCCGCGTCGACGGCGTGGTCGCGATCTCGCGGGACATCACCGAGCAGAAGAAGCTCGAGACCCGGCTCGAAACGCTCGCGATCGAGGACAGCCTCACCGGGCTTGCCAATCGCCGCCGCTTCGATGAACGAGTGAAGGAGGAGTGGGCGCGTGCCTATCGCGAGCGCTCCAGCCTCTCTTTGCTGATGATCGACGTCGACCACTTCAAGTCTTACAACGACGAATACGGCCATCCCGCGGGCGATGCCTGCCTCCGGCAGGTGGCCCAGATCATCGCCGCCGAGATGCATCGTTCCGGCGATCTGGCGGCGCGTTACGGCGGCGAGGAGTTCGCCATGCTGTTGCCGAACACCGACGCTGCCGGCTGCGCCCTGATCGGCGACCGGATTCGACGGGCGATCCGCGATGCGGGCCTCGTCCACACCAGCAACCATGCGGCTGGCTGCGTCACCGCTTCGCTCGGCGGTGCTGCTTGCCGGCCGGCGCTGGAGCGCACGGCCGGCGTGGTCTCGCTGATCGAGGCCGCCGACCAGGCGCTCTATGCCGCCAAGGAGGCCGGGCGCAACCGGCTGATGATGTCGGGCGAGGTGAGCAACCTCCTGCTCAAGGCGTCCGGTCAGTAACCCCGCTCAATAATGCGGCGGACGCTCATTGGTCGCCCCCGGCGCATTCGCCTCGGCCTCCTGCAGCCGCTCGCCGAGCTCCGCGATCCTCCGCGTCAGCGCGTCGATCTGCTTCCATTGCGCGGTGATGGTCTGGTTCAGCGTCTCGATCGCGTCGTCCTGATAGGCGAGGCGGGTCTCCAGCGTGTCGATGCGCTCGCCGAGCGTCTTGATCTCATTCGTCACGTGTCGCGTCCTTGTCCCGTTCGCGCAATCCACATTCTTGCAAGCCAAGTTGCTGCAGACCATGGCCGAGCGCGACGCGCTCGTCGAACACGAAGCATTCGCCGCGCCAGCGGCTCTCCGCCTCCGGCACCTCTTCCAGATATTTGAGAATGCCGCCCTTGAGGTGATAGACCTCGGCAAAGCCGCGCGCGAGCAGGTGCGCGCTCGCCTTCTCGCAGCGGATGCCGCCGGTGCAGAACATAGCGATTTTGCGGTGTTTGGCCGGATCGAGCTGCTGGGCCGCAAAATCTTTGAATTGGCCAAAGCTCCTGATGCCGGGGTCGAGCGCGCCGTCGAACGTCCCCATCGCCACCTCGAAGGCGTTCCTGGTGTCGAGCACCAGCGTGTCGGGCGCCGCGATCAGCGCATTCCATTCGCTCGCATCGACATAGGTGCCGACCTGCCGCGTCGGATCGGCGGCTTCGTCACCGAGCGTGACGATCTCCTTCTTCAGCCGCACCTTGAGCCGGCCGAACGGCATTGTCTCGGCGGTCGAGAACTTCAGTTCGAGATTGTTCAACCTGCCGCTGAACATGTCGCCGTGCGCGAGCTCATGGGTGAGGGCGTCGATCGCCTCGCCCGGGCCCGCGACCGTGCCGTTGATGCCCTCCTGCGCGAGCAGCACGCTGCCCTTCAGCGCCAGGCTGGCGCAGAACGCGCGCAGCGGCTCCCGCAGCTCGCGGTAATCGGGCAGGGCAGCGAATTGGTAGAAGGCGGCGACCTTGTAAATCATGGCGCCCGTTTAGCAGGCGCAGCGTGCCCGGAAAACCCGCAACGAGCAGCTCTACTCCCAACGGATGGCAGCCATTTCCCTGGCATGCCAGCATTGCCCCGGCCGGCCGGAATGTGTCATGTAGGCCCGACTTTTTCCGAAACGACACGCCATCCGCGCCAGACGCCAACGAGAGCAAGAATTCGATGAGAAGCTTCCATTTCCCCGGCAGGTCCACGGTCCACGCCACCAACGCGATGGTGGCGACCTCGCATCCGCAGGCGTCGCTCGCCGCGATCGAGGTGCTGCGCGAGGGCGGCACGGCGGTGGACGCGGCCGTCGCGGGCTCGGCCATTCTCGGGGTGATCGAGCCGCAATCGACCGGCATCGGCGGCGACTGCTTTGCGCTGATCCAGCCGCGCGGCGAGGGTAAGATCATCGCCTATAACGGCTCCGGCCGCGCGCCGAAGGCGGCGAACGCCGATTGGTATCTCGAGCGCAAGATCAACTCCGTGCCGCTGACCTCGGCGCATGCGGTCTCGATTCCCGGCGTGATCGACGCCTTTGCGACCGTTCTGCGCGATCACGGCAAGTTCGGCTTCGACCGCCTGCTCCAGCCCGCGATCAAGGCGGCCGAGGAAGGCTACGTCGTCGCCCCCCGCATCGCCTTCGACTGGAAGAACCAGTTCGAGAAGCTGAAGGCTGGCACCAACACCGAGCGGTATCTGCTGCCGCACGGCAAGCCGCCGGTGGCCGGCGACGTCATCCGCCAGGCAGAGCTCGGCAAGACGCTGCGGGCGATCGCCAAGGACGGCCGCGACGCCTTCTACAAGGGCCCGATCGCCGAAGACATGGTGGAGACCCTGCGCGGAATCGGCGGGCTGCACACGCTCGACGATTTCGCCGCGCATACCACCGAGACGACGACGCCGATCGGTACCATGTACAAGGGCTACGACGTCTGGCAGTGCCCGCCGAACGGACCGGGCCTCACCATGCTGCTGATGTTGAACATCCTGTCGCGGTTCGACCTGACCAAATACGCGCCTCTCAGCGTCGAGCGTTTCCACCTCGAAGCCGAGGCCGCGCGCATCGCCTACATGCACCGCGAGCTGCATGTCGCCGATCCCGAGCATATGCAGGTCGAGGTCGCCAAGATCCTCGCCAAGGAATACTGCAACGAGCACATCGACAAGATCCGCATGGACGGCATGCTCGACCTGCCGAACGTCGCGCCGCCGATGAATCCCTCGACCATCTACATCACCGTCGTGGACAAGGACCGCAACGTCTGCTCGTTCATCAACTCGGTCGCGCATTCCTTCGGCTCGGCCATCGTCTCGAACAAGACCGGCATCCTGCTCCAGAACCGCGCCGGCGGCTTCCGCATCCAGCCCGACCATCCGAATTGCATCGCCGGCGGCAAGCGCCCGCTGCACACGATCATGCCGAGCCTGCTCACCAAGGGCGGCCGTTCCGTCATGCCGTTCGCGGTGATGGGCGGACAATATCAGCCGGTTGGCCAGACCCATGTGGTGACCAACATTCTCGATTATGGCTGCGACGTGCAGGAGGCGATCGATATGCCGCGCGGCCTGCATTACGAAGGCCAGTACCAGCTCGAGGACAGCGTGCCGGCCGAGATCGTCGAAGGCCTGAAGAAGCTCGGCCACAAGACCACCAGCGTCGTCGGTCCGCTCGGCGGCGCGCAGGCGATCTGGATCGACTGGGACAAGGGCACGCTCACCGGCGGTTCCGATCCGCGCAAGGATGGTTGCGCGCTGGGATACTGATCGCCGCGCACGGGGTTCCCCGCGCAAGATCAGGAAAAGTTGACGAAGGGCGACGTGGCATTTGCTGCGTCGCCCTTTCTCGTTCGGAACGGAGTTCATTGCTTCAGGTTAAGGGCCGATGAGCGGTGCAGGCGTGCGCTGCTTTTGCTCCAAGCGGCGGAGGCCCTCCCATGTCGGAAAAACCAGGTTCCGGACCATCTGGATTCGATCGGCGTGCCTTCATGGCTGGCGCTGCCGGCAGTGCGCTGGTCCCCATGACGGCGCGTGCGGCCGCACAGGATGCGAGCGTGTCGGCCGCCCAGGATCCAGCGCTTCCCGTCGACGTCACGCTGCGGGTCAATGGCAAGGACAAGCGCCTGCGCATCGATGCGCGCACAACGGTGCTCGACGCGCTGCGGGAGCATCTCAAGCTCACCGGCAGCAAAAAGGGCTGCGACCACGGCCAATGTGGTGCCTGCACGGTGCTGATCGACGATCGGCGCGTGGTGTCGTGCCTGACGCTCGCGCTCGCGGCCGAGGGGCAGGAGATCACCACGATCGAGGGCCTTGCCACCGACGATCATCTGCATCCGATGCAGCAGGCCTTCGTCGACAACGACGCATTTCAATGCGGCTATTGTACGCCGGGCCAGATCATGTCCGCCGTGGCCTGCGTCAAGGAGGGGCATGCGGGCAACGAGGCCGACATCCGCGAATACATGAGCGGCAACATCTGCCGCTGCGCCGCCTATCCCAACATCGTCGCCGCCGTGAAGCAGGCCGCGCCCGAGATCATGAAAGGCTAGGCGCATGCGACCGTTTTCATATCAAAGGGCAACAGACCCCGGTATGGCCGTGCAGGCGCTCAGTGCTGCCGCGGCTGCGAACAATCCGCTGACCAAGGCTACAGCGCAGCCGCTCGCGGGCGGCACCACGCTGATCGACCTGATGAAGCTCGACGTGATGCGGCCCGCCGCGATCGTCGATATCAATCCGCTTGCGCGCAGCTGGTCGGAGATCGAGCTCGGCGATGACGGCTTGCGGCTCGGCGCGCTGGCGAAGATGTCCGACGTGGCCGCGCATGCCGAGATCCAGCGCAACTATCCGGTGATCGCGAATTCCTTGAAGCTCGCTGCCAGCGCCCAGCTGCGCAACATGGCGACGCTCGGCGGCAACGTGATGCAGCGAACGCGTTGCAGCTATTTCCGTGATGTCTCCTATGAGAATTGCAACAAGCGCAATCCTGGCTCGGGCTGTGCCGCCATGGATGGCGTCAATCGCATGCATGCGGTGCTCGGCACGTCCGATCAGTGCATCGCGACCTATCCCGGTGATTTTGCGCAGGCGCTGATCGCGCTCGATGCGATGGTCGAGATCACCGGCAGGTCCGGAACGCGCAACCTGCCGTTCGCGGACTTGCACAAGGCGCCCGGCAGGACGCCCGACATCGAAACCACGCTTCGGCCCGGTGAGCTGATCTCTGCGTTCTCCGTTCACGGCCGCTGGCCGCGCTCGGTGTATCTCAAGGCGCGCGACCGGCAGTCCTACGAGTTCGCGCTGTCGTCGGCTGCGGTCGCGCTCGACGTGCAGGATGGCACGATCAGGGACGCGCGTGTCGCGCTCGGCGGCGTCGCCACCGTGCCGTGGCGGGCGCGCGAGGCGGAGGCGATGCTGAAGGGACAGAAATTCGACGACGGTCTGGCGCAGCGTGTGGCCGATGCCGCCTTTGCCGACGCCAAGGGCCGCCGGCACAACGGCTTCAAGATCGCGCTCGGCAAGCGCGTGGTGGCGCGCGCGCTCCAGCAGGCCGTAACGATGGAGATCTGATCATGACTGCTGCCGTTCCCGAGCCGAAAGCAAACATGGGCCATCCCGTGCCGCGCTATGACGCGGCCGCAAAGGTCACGGGCCGGGCGACTTATGCGTCCGACATGCCGCTCGACAATCCAGCCTACGCAGTCCTGGTCACGAGCGCCATCGCCAAGGGCCGCATCGACAGTTTCGATCTCGACGATGCCAGGCGGGTCCGCGGCGTGATCGACATCGTCACGCACGACAACGCTCCGAAGCTGAAGGAATCGAAACTGTTCAGCAATGGCGGCTATGCCGGCACCACGATCCAGCCGCTGAAATCGGCGGACATCGCCCATGACGGCCAGATCATCGCCGTCGTCATCGCCGAGAGCTACGAGGCGGCGCGCGAAGCCGCCAATCGCGTCAAGGTCAGCTACACGGCCGTGGCGCCGAGTGCGAGCTTCGACTCGCCGGGGACCACCACGGCAGCGGCAAAGGGACAGAACGCACAGTTCAAGGAAGACCCGGAGGTCGGCGATTTCGCCAAGGCGTTCGACGCGGCCGAGGTCAAGCTCACCGCCTCCTATGAAACGCCGACCCAGCACCACAATCCGATGGAGCTGTTTACGACGAGCTGCGCCTGGATGGGCGACGAGCTCGTCATCTACGAGGGCAGCCAATATGTCTATGGCCTGAAGAACGGCGTCGCCGAGCAGCTTGGCATCGACGCCGACAAGGTCCGTGTCGTCAATCCGTATGTCGGCGGCGGCTTTGGGTCGCGCGGCTCGATGACGCCCCGCACCGCCATCATCGCCGGCATTGCCAAACGCCTGAACCGGCCGATCAAGCTGGTGCCGACCCGCGACCAGGGTTTCACCATCGCGACCTATCGCGCCGAGACGCGCCATGAGATCAGGCTTGGTGCGGGTCGGGACGGCAAGCTGGTGGCTTTGAGGCATGACGGCGCGGAGGTTTCGTCGCGTCCGGATGCCTATTGCGTCGGCGGCACCAAGACCACGACGCGGCTCTATGCCTGCCCGAACGTCGCCAGTCTGGTGTCGATCGTGCGCGCCGACCGCAATACGCCCGGCTTCATGCGCTCCCCGCCGGAGGTGCCGTATCTCTTCGCGCTGGAGAGCGCGATGGACGAGCTCGCGGTGAAGCTCAACATGGACCCCGTCGAGCTCCGCCGCATCAACGACACCACCATGGAGCCGATCGGCGGCAAGCCCTATACCTCGCGGTCATTGATGGCGTGCTTCGACGAGGCCGCGAAGGCGTTCGGCTGGTCGCAGCGTTCGCCGCAGCCGAAATCGATGTCGGACGGCGACTGGCTGGTCGGCTATGGCTGTGCCGCCACTTGCTATCCGACGCAGATGGCGCCCTCTGCCGCGCGCGTTCGCCTCCAGCGCGACGGCCGTACCCGGGTCGAGATCGCCGGTCACGAGATCGGCACCGGTGCGTATACCGTCATCGCCCAGACCGCGGCTGAGCGGCTCGGCGTGCCCCTGGAGAAAGTCGCGGTCTTCTTGGGTGACAGCGATCTGCCGCCGGCGCCTGTTGCCGGCGGTTCGAACTCGACTGCCAGCACCTGCTCGGCAGTGATGATGGTGTGCGACCGGATTCGTCAAAGGCTGTTCAAGGCCGTGATGCCGGGCGACAGCCTCGCCGACAAGGCCAAGGAGACTGTCGGTATCAGCCAGGCGCCGAGCACGCAGGCGGCGCAGAGCGATCGTCCTCTCGATCTCGAGAAGGCCTTCGACGCACTCGGCGTCGGCATCGTCGAGGAATATGGCGAGTGGAAGCCCGAAGGCGCGCCGCTGGATTCCTTCACGGCGATGCACAGCGGGCACGCGCGGCTCGTCGGTGGCCACCAGATGAAGGACAAGATCGCCTATGCCTTCGGTGCCGAGTTCGTCGAAGTCCGCGTCAACCGCTTTACCCATGAAATTCGCTGCCCCCGGCTGGTGGGAGCGTTCGCGGCGGGCCGCATCATGAACCCGCGCACGGCGCGCAGCCAGCTCATGGGCGGCCTGATCTGGGGTATGTCCTCGGCACTGCTGGAGGCCACCGAGATCGACGAGCGCAATGCACGCTACGTCAACGACAATCTTGCCGACTATCTCGTGCCCGTGAATGCCGACGTGCCCGGCGTCGAGGTGATCCTGCTTTCCGAGCAGGACGATCACATCAACCCGGCAGGCGTGAAGGGCCTCGGCGAGCTCGCCAATGTCGGCACCAATGCGGCGATCTGCAATGCGATCTATCACGCCACGGGCCAGCGCATCCGCAAGCTACCCGTGCGGCTCGAAAATATCGAGGTGTGAGGGGTGGAAACGGCGTCGGCGTTGCGCTAGACACCTTGCGCCTCAAACGGAAGGTCTCTTATGCAGCGTTTACAGCGCGTGCTCCTCGCCACCATCTCGGCACTCGCGATCACCGTGATCGCCGGCGTGTCTGATTTCGTTTCCACCACGGCCTCGGCCCAGACCGCAGGGAAGACCATGACCACAGCTTCAGGTTTGCAGATCACCGACAGCGTCGCCGGTACCGGCGCTTCGCCCAAGCCCGGCCAGATCTGCGTGATGCACTACACCGGCTGGCTCTACGAGAACGGCCAGAAGGGCAAGAAATTCGACTCGTCGGTCGACCGCAACGAGCCGTTCGAATTTCCGATCGGCAAGGGCCGCGTCATCGCCGGCTGGGACGAGGGTGTTGCCTCCATGAAGGTCGGCGGCAAGCGTACGCTGATCATTCCGCCGCAGCTCGGCTATGGCGCCCGCGGCGCAGGCGGCGTGATCCCGCCGAACGCGACGCTGATGTTCGACGTGGAGTTGCTCGGGGTGAAGTAAGCCCACAAACGAAAGACCGGCCTCTCGGCCGGTCTTTCGCTTTCAGTGCGACGTGTTATCTCGTCTTATTCCGTCGCGCGCTTGGCCGCAGCGGCTGCGCGATCAACCGCGTCCTTTGCAGCGTCCTTGGCATCGCCCATGGCCTGCTGGCCCTTGCCCTTCACTTCCTGGACTGCACCTTCACCCTTCAGGCGCTCGGACCCGGTGGCTTCACCGACGCCCTGCTTGGCCTTGCCCATTGCCT
Organism: Bradyrhizobium sp. WSM4873; assembly: GCF_055811355.1. NCBI lineage: Bacteria > Pseudomonadati > Pseudomonadota > Alphaproteobacteria > Hyphomicrobiales > Nitrobacteraceae > Bradyrhizobium > Bradyrhizobium sp. WSM4873. Next base: position 78,863 of record NZ_JBVVPS010000010.1, read on the forward strand.
CATTTGCGGTGCCCTTGATCTTGTCGGTCGTGCTACCCATGAAACTCTCCTCGCGTTTTGCTCGCTGGGACAACGTTCGACGGCTATGAGGGTTCCGATTTTGTTATGGCTCGATGTCGCGGCTTTGGGTTAGTTTGCCGCACACGGAACCAACAGAAAGCAAGTCTCATGACCGGCCATGACCATTCGCATTCCCACCATGACCACGATCACGACGATCGCTGGAAACATGACGGCGTGCGCGTCATTCCCGGCAACCAGCTCGATACCAATGTGCCGTCGACGGCGGGCATGGACCGCGCGGCCGCGATCAATTTCGCGCGCGTCGGTGCGCAGAAATTGTGGGCGGGTACGGTCAGCATCAAGCCCGACGCCAAGACCGGCGCGCACCACCACGGCCATCTCGAAAGCGTCATCTACGTGGTGAAGGGCAAGGCGCGGATGCGCTGGGGCGAGAGCCTGCAATTCACCGCGGAAGCCGGCCCCGGCGACTTTATTTTCGTCCCGCCCTATGTGCCGCATCAGGAGATCAACGCCAGCGCGGACGAGGTGCTGGAATGCGTCCTGGTGCGCAGCGACGGCGAGGCGGTCGCGGTCAACCTCGACATCGAGCCGATCGAGAAGCCCGAGACCGTGCTGTGGGTCGATCCCATTCACCGCGATCCGAACGAGAAGAAGTGAGAAGCGCCTGAAAGCCAGCGGGTTCTGTGCGACAGAACCTCGCAGGCAAGGTCCAAAAAAAGATCCGGAAGCCGTGTCGGATCGCCGCTTGGCCGTCCGTCCTTGGGCAGAACCCCGCCCAAGGAGCTCCGATGCCCAGGATGATTTTCCTCAATCTGCCCGTGACCGACCTCAAGCGCGCCACTGCCTTTTACGAGGCGGTCGGTGCGACCAGGAACCCGCAATTCAGCGACGAAAAGGCGAGCTGCATGGTCTTTTCCGAGACCATTTACGCGATGCTGACGACTCACGAGAAATTCCGTCAGTTCACGCCGAAGCCGATCTCGGATGCAAAGACCTCAAACCAGGCGCTGTTCTGCCTGTCCGCCGATAGCCGGACCGAGGTCGACGATATCGTCAGCAGGGCCGCGGCTGCAGGCGGGGTGGCCGATCCCAGCCCGAAGGACGAATACAGTTTCATGTACGGCCGCAGCTTCGAGGATCCGGACGGCCACATGTGGGGCGTGAACTGGATGGACATGGCGGCCTTCGCGGCGCAGCCCGACATGGCGAACGCCTGATCCAAGCCCACAACAGCAAGAAACCGAAGAGGAGCATTCAAGATGTCCAAGCTCGTGCCCTGCATGTGGTTCAACGGCGATGCCGAGGAAGCCGCGAAGTTCTACGTCTCGCTCGTTCCGAATTCGGCGATCACGCATGTTCAGCGCAACGTTTCAGATGGCCCGTCCGGCAAGGAAGGCTCCGTGCTCGTCGTCGAATTCTCGGTGGCGGGACAGCCTTTGGTCGCGCTCAACGGCGGCATGAAGATGGAATACACCCACGCGATCTCGCTGATGATCCATTGCGACGATCAGACCCAGGTCGACAGCGTCTGGAATGCATTCCTGTCCCATGGCGGCAAGGCAGAGCAGTGCGGCTGGCTCAGGGATCGCTGGGGCGTGGCCTGGCAGGTGGTACCGAAGGTGATGTTCGAATTCCTCTCAAGCCCCGACAAGGCGGCTGCCGCACGGGCGATGCAGGCCATGATGAAGATGGTCAAGCTGGATGTGGAAACCTTGCGCCGCGCGTTCGAGGGCAAGTCGGCGGCGTGAAGCGCGTGCCCTTGCCACATACTCACTGTCATCGCCCCGCTTGACCGGGCGATCCAGTACGCCGAGACGGTCGTTGGTCAATCGATAGGCCGCGGCGCACTGGATGCCCCGGTCGAGCCGGGGCATGACAGCGGAATTTGAGGCGAAGGCCCGCCGCTAGTAATTGATCCGCAGCCCCAGGCCGCCATGGATGGTGTTACCCACCGGCTGCGGGCCGAGCGTGCCGTTGGCGAACAGGTCGACGATCCAGCCCTTCTGCACGCGGAAGCCGAGCCGGCCGCCATATTCGAACCAGCCCTGGTTGCCCATGGTCGGCACCACCATCCCGTCGCCGGTCACGGTGGCGACGATGCCGCTATGGCCAGCGAATGACTGCACCCAGCCACCGTTGATGTTGGCCTCGATATTGCTGCCGTAGAGATGCGTCCACTGGCCGCCGATCTTGACCAGGCTGGTGCGGTCGGTGCCGGTCGCGATACTGGCGTCGAACGGATTGAACGCCACTGCGCTGTCCGTATAGCCCGAGACGCGCTGCCAGAGCTGCCAGACCTCGATCGAGGCGGCGACCTCGTCGCGGGGCGACACGCGGCTTATCCAGCCGGCGCGGCCGTAGACGGCGTAGTTCGAAGCGTTGGTCGAACTCGTAACGCTCACCGGGCCGAGGCTGGTGTTGTAGCTGCGGGTGTAGCGCGCCTTCTCCCACGGCGTCAGGATCGTGCCGACGTCGAAGAACGGGCGCGACGAGCCCCAGTCGGTGAAGTCATAACGCAGCGCGAAGGCGCCGATCGGTGCGCTGGTGATGTTGTAGCCGCCCTCGCTGTATTGCGTGTAGGCGATGCCGGCGAGCAGCGACAGATTGTTGGTCAGCTCCTTGCGGCCGTGGATGCCCGCCGAGAACGAGCCGGCCGAGCCGAACGCGCTGACGCAGTTGCTGCAATTGACCTGCTCGTTGACGCCGAGCAGCACCGTGCCGAGCACCCGGTTGGTGATCATCTGGTTGAAGCGCTGGTTGGCAAGGCCGCCGATCGAGCCGCCGCTGGAATCCGCGCCGGTCGGTGTCGGCGTCGGGCTCGGCGACGATGACGGATAAGGGCTCGGCGACGATGACGGGGTGGGGCTGGGCGAGGGCGAGGGGCTGTAGGTCGGCGTCGGCGAGGGGAAATAGCTCGGCGCCGGTGTGGGCGTCGCCGTGGCGGCTGCCGCCAGACGGGTATCGACCGCGATCAGCGCAACCGCGGCCACGGCGGTCAGCACGCTCCCGAGCATGAAGCGCCTGATGGTGGTGGATATCGCCATCTTCAGCGTCCGCACAGCATGCCGTCGTCATGAACGGCGGGCGTGATGGTCGGCGACGCGTCCGCATATTGGTTGACCGCGCACAATCCCGCGCTCGCGGCGCAGGTCGCGGCAAAAGTCCAGGGCGGCGTATTGGTCTTACTGATGGAGACCTTGCCCCCGGTCGAGGTGATGATTGCAGTGTCGCCGGGCTGGGTGAGCTGCACGCACTGTTGGCTTGTCGTGCAGACACTGGCGGCGCCGTCCTGCAGCACGACGACCGAGCGGCCGCGCTGGGACAGGATATCGAGTGTGGTGCCGCGCACGCCGATGGTCGCGAGCGGGGTCGTGATCTTGTAGGCGGTTTTCTCGGAATGTCCGGTGACGAAACGGAATGCGCCGGTCGTCATGCGGATCGCGACGTCGCGATAGCTGTGCTCGTCGTTGAAGACGGTGCGGTCGAGCTTGAGCGTCGCGCTCGGGCCGAGCGACAGATTGGTACTGTCGGCCATCACGAAGCGCGCTGCGCTGCCGGCGCCGGTGCGCACGGTCTCGTCGCGCAGCATGCTGTCGCCGACGCTGATCGGCGTCGTGTTCGCGGCCACGCGAACGACTTCATTCTGAATCAAGACGGCTTCACCGACGCGCGTCTGCGCCTGGGCGCAAGGGGTCGCGCACAAGCCGGCCGACAACAGCGTGAAGAAAAGCCAGAAACGCAAATTCATTTCGCAACCGATCGATGTGTCCCTGATCGTACCGGATCATGCGCGCTTGCGATGTGGCGGAATTATCACAAGCGGCGCGCGACCTGCGTTATGCTTAGTGACAGTTGCGGCAGAATGCGTTCAATGAAAACCGCGATCCCTACTATTCTCCGCGGTGACGCAAAATTGCCACGCAAAACATCCCCACAAATGCCGCTCGACTTGCCCGCGGTTCCGAAGGTGTCGCGGAGCGCAGTGATTGCTGTCGCGATTTTCCTGGTCGCGCATCTCGCACTGCTGATCGGCCTGACGACGCCGGAAAAGTTTGTCTTCGACGAGGTGCATTACGTGCCGGCGGCGCGACAGATGCTGGCACCATCGATGTCGCAACCGATGCTCAATCCGATGCATCCGCCATTGGCGAAAGAGCTGATCGCGCTATCGATCGCGACCTTCGGCGACACCGCGCTGGGCTGGCGCTATCCCGCGACATTGTTCGGCGCGCTCGCGATCGTCGCGATCTATCTGTGCGGCCTCGCGCTGTTCGCCGCGCAAGGGCCTGCGATCGCCGCCGCGCTGATCGCCGGCTGCAACCAGATGCTGTACGTGCAGGCGCGAATCGCGATGCTCGACATTTTTGCACTCGGCTTTGGCCTGCTAGCGATTGCCGCCTTCATGCATGGCTTTCGAAAGGATCGTCCCCATGCATTGTTCGCGGCCGCCGGCAGCCTGTTCGGCTGTGCTGCGGCCTGCAAGTGGAGCGGCCTGTTTCCGCTCGGCATCTGTATCGTCATCGTCGCGGTGATCCGCCTGTTGCAGGGTTGGCACACCCTGTTTGCCGACGCGAAGCCGGGGGATTGGTACCGGCCCGATCTCTGGCCCGACTTCAGATTCCATCACGTCGTGGTCTGCTTCGCCGTCCTGCCCGTGGTGACATATCTTGCGGCCTTCGTCCCTCTCTACGGCGTGTCGCTGCCGGATCTGGTCGAGGCGCAACGCCGGATCTTCGCCGACAACACCACCACCGCAATCGCCGGCCACACTTATATGAGCGCGTGGCCGTCATGGCCGCTGCTCGCGCGCCCGGTGTGGTTCCTGTTCGACAAGACCGCGGACGACAATGTCTCCGCGATCGTCTTCCTCGGTAACCCCTTGGTGTTGTGGCCGGCGCTGCTCGCGCTCGCCGTGGTGCTGCGCGACTTCGTCGTTTCGCGTCGCCGGGATGCGTTCCTGATCGCGGTCTTCTATTTCGGGTCCTGGCTCGCCTGGGCGTTGCTGCCGCGTACGCTCGCCTTCATCTATTACTATCTGCCGGCTGCGACCGTGGCGTCGCTCGCGCTGGTCTACGTGCTGCGTCGGGACGGTCTACCCCGCTGGCTGTTGTGGGCCTATGTCGCGGTCGCGGCAGCAGGCTTTGCGGTCATGCTGCCGATCTCCGCGGCCTTCATCGGCACGTCGATGCAGACTTTCAACCGGCTGATGCTCTTCCAAAGCTGGATATGATATCGCCGCCTGCCGGGAACGGCAGGCGGCGCCTTTATGGGCGATGACCTTTGAATTACTTTGACGCGGTCTTGGTGTCCATGTTCACGACCTGGACGCGGCGGTTGATCGGGTCGGCGCCGTTGGCGGCGTCCTTCAGCTTGGTCTTGCCGTAGCCGACAGTGACGAGATCGGTGCCGGTGAGGCCGTAGTTCTGCACCAAATATTTCTTGATGGTGTCAGCCCGCCGCTCGGAGAGCCCCTGATTGTATCCCTCGGTGCCGACCGCATCAGTGTGGCCGGCGACCACGAAGGTCGAGCCCTTCAGCGAGGGATCGGACAGCGCCTTGCCGAGCGCCTGCACCGACGGCACTGACGTCTTGGCAATGTCGGCCGAGTTGTAGTCGAACTGGATCTCCAGATCGATCTTCGGCTTGGTCGCGGCGAGCTCGGCAATCTGCTCGCGCTCGCCCGTCGACAGCGAGCGCGTCGAGCGGTTGCGCACGGTGTTCAGGAATGTCGATTCCTTGGCCTGCACCGCCGGATCGACCTGCGGACCTGCGGACAGCCCGCGGGTCGTCGCCTTCGGCTTCAATGCATCCAGGATCTGGCTGGTCGAGACATTGGCGTCGCCGGCCATGGCCAGGCCGGCCGTCATCGAGAGAAGTGCCGAGAGGGTCATCGCCTTCAGTGCAAAAGACTTATTAAAACTAGTCATTGTCGTATCCTCGTTGTGACGCCTGATGGCTATTTGATGCTGCAAGCATAGGGCAGGTTCAAAACCCTTGGTGTGATCTTGGTCACGGTGGAAACGGGGCCCTCCGGGGCCATGGCAGCGAATTTCAAGCGGTTTCGGGTTCATGGAGGGCCGTCCCGCGGTCCGCTCCAAGGACGGATGCTGACGCGTGAAGAGAGTGGTCGCACGCCTGCCGACGAACGTTCGAGCCGTCGCAATCCTGGCGTGATCCGCATCACTGAGGACCGCCGCGCCCAGGGGCCGCTCGGGGGCCGGGGCCCGGTTCACTCAGGAAACCTGTGCTGACCGATTGTCGCAAAGCCGTCGCGTGATGGCCTGTCTGTGAACAATTTTTCGGCCAGATGGGCGCCTAGCAGGGCACAGCCTCCGACAAGCGCGAACGAAGGGAGCCGAGTTCCACCCAGTGCCGAGGCCGAGTGATTATCAGTTCTATCGCAGTGGCCCGCCGGATCGGACCGTGTCCCTGAGCTCCATGCCCATTTACATCGGCGCGGCGATGATCGCGGTGGCGATCCTGCTGTCGACACTGATCACGGGGCTGACCTCCCGCTATGTCGGGTTTCAAGCGCCGACCGACGAGAACATGTGGCTGGTCGATCGTCTCACCGGCAGTGTCTATCGGTGCCAGGCGGAGGAGCGCGGCAAGGCCTCGTGCGAACCCGATGTCGCAACAGGCAGCGTTGGCGACCGGTCCAAAGCCCCGAAAGCTGGCCGCTGAGCCCTCCGCCTTCGCAGCGCAGCAAGAAAATTGTCTTCTCCCCGAAACGTCTTCGCCGGAGAATACGTATTGCGAAGGCCGGCATGACGCCGGTTTCGTTTTTACGGAGGAGACTTTTCGATGAAAATGTTGCTCACAGCCGCAGCTTTGGTCGCGCTCACCCTTTCCCTTTCACCGGCATCCGCCGCCATGATGGCGTGCACCGGCGATAACATGATGAAATCGACAGCCATGATGATGGGCACGGCCGATACTCCGGCCAAGGTCGCGGCCAACAAGGAAATGGCCATGGCCAACACCGACATGAGCAATGGCAAGATGAAGGGCGGCTGCATGCATTACATGAAGGCGCAGAAGGCCATGATGATGAAATAGGGCCTCGGCCACGCCAAGCGGCCGCGCTGTCAGCAGATGGCAGCGCGGCTTTTTCTTTTGCTGCGTCCAGTCCGCTTCTTTCTCCCGGCGCGAATCCCGCTACATTCCCTCCCGCAATGTCCCGCGCCCCCAAACCGATTCCACTGACCACGAGACAGGCCCGGCAAATCTGGCTTCATGCCCAGCGGCTGGACGAGCGCGCGCCGTTCGGTGACGGCGCGCAAGCCGTCTCCGACGCGGTCGCCCATCTCGGCTATGTGCAGATCGACACCATCAACGTGATCGAGCGCTGCCATCACCACATCCTGTTTAGCCGGATCCCGTCCTACCGCCGCGCCGACCTGCGCCACGCCCAGAGCGTAGATAGAAGCGTCTTTGAGTATTGGACGCATGCGCTCTCTTACGTGCCGGCCGGTGACTTCCGCTTCTTCCTGCCGGCGATGCGCGAGCACCGCCGTGAGGGGCACAAATGGTTCGCCTCGGTAAAACCCGCCGACATGCGCAAGGTGATGCGGCTGGTGCGCGCCGGCCCGCTGACGATCCGCGACATCGAGGACGACGTGCTCACCGAGAAGGAGCATCTCTGGCAAAGCCGAAAACCCTCGAAGCGGGCATTGCAGCTCGCCTTCTATACGGGGGCCGTGACCGTCAGCGAGCGCCAGGGCATGCTCAAGACCTATGAGCTGATGACGCGCCATTTCGGCTGGGAAAAGCTGCCGAAGCCGGCCTCGGCAAAGGACATTACAGGCTATCTGCTCGATCGTGCGCTGCGATCGCAAGGTGTTGTGAGCCTCGATTCGGTCTGCCATCTCGACGCGCCGCGCAAAACGGGGGTGGCTGCGCTGATCGCCTCGCGCGTGCGCCGTGGCGAGCTCGTGCCTGTCGCCATCGAAGGTGCCGGCAAGCAGGAGCACTGGGCGTCGCCGGCTGCGCTCGAGCCAGGCGAGCGTGCGCCGCCGGACCTCGTCCATATCCTGTCGCCGTTCGATCCGCTGATTATCCAGCGCAAGCGCACCAATGTTATCTTCGGCTACAACCATCTGTTCGAGGCCTATGTGCCGAAGGCCAAGCGCAAGCTCGGCTATTTCGTGCTGCCCGTACTGGTCGGCGACGAGATCGTCGCCGCGCTCGATCTGAAGACCGACCGGCAGGCAAAGAAGCTGCTGATGCAGAAATGGACCTGGGTCGGCGAGGGGAAGAAGACCGCAGGGCGCAAGGAATTCAAACGGAAGATCGAGGAGGAGCTCGATCGTTTTGAGAAGTTTCAATTGGCGGAGTAGTTGTGCGCTGCGCGGATGACCGAGCTCTGTCGTAGCGCAACGTGGTGACGGGCTGCGCCCCTCGCATTGCTTGCTCCATTGACTCTTTTGCGGTGATGCTCAAAACCCCGGATCAGCCCATAAAAGCAACAACCCCGGGGGAAGCCATGAGCCAGACCACGACCTATGCCGGTTCGACCGGCGCAGCCAAGTCGGAAATCGAGACCTCGACGATCCGCGCCATCTCCTGGCGCCTGATCCCGTTCCTGGTGCTCGCCTACTTCTTCTCCTATCTCGACCGCGTCAATCTCGGTTTCGCTGCGCTGACCATGAATGCCGAGCTGAAATTCACGCCGCTGATCTTCTCCTGGGGCGCCGGCATCTTCTTCATCGGCTATTTCATCTTCGAGGTGCCGAGCAATCTTGCGCTGGAGAAGTTCGGCGCCAGCCGCTGGATCGCCCGGATCATGGTGACCTGGGGTATCATCTCGGCGCTGATGGCGCTCACGAGCGGCGTCACGAGCTTCTACGTGCTGCGGTTCCTGCTCGGCGTCGCCGAAGCCGGCTTCTTCCCCGGGATCATCCTCTATCTCACTTATTGGTATCCGGCCGAATATCGCGCCCGCTTCCTTGCGGCCTTCGCCATCGCCGTTCCGGTCTCCACTGTGATCGGCGCCCCGGTCTCGGGCCTGCTGCTCGGGCTCGACGGCGCCATGGGCCTGAAGGGCTGGCAGTGGCTGTTCATCATCGAGGGCATTCCCTCCGTGCTGCTCGGCATCGTCACCTGGTTCTATCTCACCGACAGGCCGGAGAAGGCGGATTGGCTCTCGGCCGAGCAGAAGGCCTGGCTCAAGACCAAGCTCGATGCCGAGATCGCTGCCAAGCAGGCGGTGAAGCATTTGTCGCTCAGTGAGGCGCTGTCCTCACCGAAGGTGATCATGCTGAGCCTGGTCTATTTCGGCTTCGTCGGCGCGCTGTATGGCATGCAGTTCTGGCTGCCGCAGATCGTCAAGGCGTTCGGCCTCACCAACGCCCAGACCGGTTTCGTCACCGCCATCCCGTATCTGTTCGGCACCATCGCGATGATCCTGTGGGCGAGGCATTCCGATGCGACGCGCGAGCGCGTGATGCATGTCGGCGCGCCGTTGCTGCTCACTGCCGTCGCGCTCGGCGTCTCCAGCTATCTCACGGACCCCACCCTGACGATGATCGTGCTGACGGTCGCCGCGATCGGCGTGTTCTGCTGCTTCGGCGTGTTCTGGACCCTGCCGACCGCGTGGCTCTCCGGCACGGCGGCGGCCGGCGCCATCGCCCTGATCAACTCGATCGGCAATCTCGCCGGCTTCGGCGGACCGTATCTGATCGGCTGGGTCAAGGAAGCCACCGGCCAGACCTCGAGCGGACTGCTCGTGCTCGCGGTGCTGCCGCTGATCGCCGGCATCCTGGTCTTCATCGGCGGCCACGACAGCAAGCACGAGTTCGCGGAGCAGGGGCGGTAGCCTCGAAATATCGCCCTGGCGAAAGCCAGGGCCCATTTCCGCCTGGCCCTCCGGAGGGCCCGCGGCGCGACGCTTTCTTCTAACAGCCCAGACTTCCGCCAAGGGCAATCGCGGACGTTACCACCTCTTAACGATCACGCTTTCCTGATGACTGACGAATATTGACTTTCATCAGTGATTAGTAGACATTCCTCTCATTGCAGCCGAGGGAGTGTCCTCCGATGTTCGTCCGATCCGTTTTGTCCAGCTATTCGAGGCTCTTGGCTGGTGTTTCGCTGGCGTTGATGGCTGCCGCCCTCGCGGGATGCAATGACACCGTCGCTGAAAAGGCCGAGCCGCCGCGGCCGGTTCTGGTCGCCACCGCCCACTATGACGCCGAAAAGCCCGAGCGCAGCTTCGTCGGCACCATCAGGCCGCGGATCGAGAGCGATCTGGGCTTTCGGGTCGCCGGCAAGGTCGCCAAGCGTCTGGTCGAAGTCGGCCAGACCGTCGAGATCGGCCAGCCGCTCGCGGTCCTCGATGAGGTCGATCTGAAGCTCCAGGCCGAGCAGGCCGTCGCCGAGCAGACCGCCGCGACCGGCGTGCTGGCTCAGGCCGCCGCCGCCGAGCAGCGCGCCAAGGATTTGAAGGCCAAGGGCTGGACTACCGACGCGCAGCTGGATTCGAGCCGCGCCGCCGCCGACGAGGCCCGTGCCCGCCTGAACCGGGCCGAGCGCTCGGTCGAGCTGACCAACAATTCCCTTTCCTACGCGACGCTCAACGCCGACGCCCGTGGCGTCGTCACTGCAACGCTGATCGAGCCTGGCCAGGTGGTTGCCGCAGGCCAGACCTCGATCCGTGTCGCCCGCTTTGCCGAAAAGGAAGCGGTCGTCGCGATCCCTGAGACGCTGGTCGGACGTGCCAAATCGGGCGCCGCCAGCGTCACTCTTTGGTCGGAGCCGGGCAAAAAATATACGGCCAGGCTGCGCGAGATCGCGCCCACCGCGGATCCCGCCACGCGCACCTATCTCGCCAAATTTTCGCTGCCCGAGGCCGACGACAAGGTTTCGCTCGGCATGACCGCGACGCTGACGCTGTCGGACGCTGCCACCGAGCGCGTCGCGCGGCTGCCGCTGTCGGCACTGTTCAACGAAGGCGGCAAGCCGTCCTTCTACGTCGTCGACGACAACGGCGCGGTCACGCTGAAGCCGGTCGTGGTGAAGTCCTACGAGAGCAACGACGTCGTCATTACCGGCGGTGTTGAAGAGGGCGCCAAGATCGTCGCTCTCGGTGTGCAGAAGCTCGATCCGGCCCAGAGGGTGCGGATCGTGTCGTCACTGTCCTTCTAAGTCTCGTTTATGAGTTACGTCGTGTGAGGTGAGTTTCTGCCCGAGCGCAAATGCTTCGGCTGAAGCGGCGAAGCGATCCAGAACCTGCCCAGCCCCCTGGATTGCTTCGCTGCCTCGCGTCGACGCGTTCAACAGAGTGGCTGTCGTTTTTTTGCAACCGGATCATCTTTGGAGAGTGCGATGAAGCGCTTCAACCTTTCGGCCTGGGCCGTCAGCCATCCGACGCTGATCCTGTTCCTGATGCTCATACTCGGCGTCGCCGGGTTCTTCTCCTATCAGAAGCTCGGTCGCGCCGAGGATCCGTTCTTCACGGTGAAGGTGGTCAACGTCTCCGTGCTGTGGCCGGGCGCGACCGCGCAGGAAATGCAGGCGCAGGTCGCCGATCCCATCGAGAAGAAGATCCAGGAGCTGCCCTACTTCGAGAAGGTGCAGACCTATTCCAAGCCCGGCTTCACTGCGCTCCAGGTCACCTTCCGCGATTCCACGCCGCCGAAGGACGTGCCGTATCTCTTTTATCTGCTGCGCAAGAAGCTGGCCGACGTGCAGGGCCAGCTGCCCGCAGGGATTCTCGGGCCCGTCGTCAACGACGAGTTCTCCGACGTCGATTCCATCCTCTACATGATGACCGGCGACGGCGCCGACTACGCCCAGCTCAAGAAGGTCTCGGAGGGTTTCCGTCAGCGCCTCCTGAAGGTGCCGGGCGTGACCAAGGTCGACGTCTACGGCAACCAGGATGAGCGCATCTTCGTCGAGTTCAGCCATGCCAAGCTCGCCACTCTCGGCATCACGCCGCAGGCGCTGTTCGATTCGCTCGCCAAGCAGAACAACGTGACGCCGGCCGGCACGGTCGAGACCTCGTCGCAGCGCGTGCCGCTGCGCGTCACCGGTGCACTCGACGGCGCCAAGGCCGTCGCCGAAACCCCAGTCGAGAGCAACGGTCGCGTGTTCCGCCTCGGCGACATCGCCACGGTCACCCACGGCTATGTCGACCCGCCGAGTTTCATCGTGCGCCAGGAAGGCAAGGCCGCGATCGGCATTGGCGTCGTCACCGCCAAGGGCGCCAACATCCTCGATCTCGGCAAGGAGGTCGAGAAGGCGACGGCTGAATTCATGAAGGCGGTGCCGCAGGGCGTCGACATCAAGCTGATCGCCGACCAGCCCAAGGTGGTCGAGCACGCCGTCAGCGAATTCGTGCACTCCTTCATGGAGGCGCTGGTGATCGTGTTGTTCGTGTCGTTCCTCGCGCTTGGCTGGCGCACCGGCATCGTGGTCGCGTTGTCGGTGCCGCTGGTGCTCGGCATCGTCTTCATCGTCATGAACACCATGTCGCTCGACCTGCACCGCATCACGCTGGGTGCGCTGATCATCGCGCTCGGCCTGCTGGTGGATGACGCCATCATCGCTGTCGAGATGATGGTGGTGAAGATGGAGCAGGGCTGGGACCGCATGCGTGCGGCGTCCTTTGCCTGGGAATCCACTGCGTTTCCGATGCTCACGGGAACGCTGGTCACGGCCGCTGGCTTCCTCCCCATCGGCTTTGCCAATTCCGCGGTCGGCGAATATGCCGGCAGCATCTTCTGGATCGTGGCGATCGCGCTGGTCGCGTCCTGGTTCGTGGCGGTGATCTTCACGCCCTATATCGGCGTCATGCTGCTGCCCAACATCAAGATGCACCACAATCACGATCCGCACGCGGTCTACGAGACCCGCATGTACCGGGGCCTGCGCGCGATCGTGCAGTGGTGTGTCAACCACCGCATCACCGTGGTGGCTGCGACCGTCGGCGTCTTCGTCGCCTCGATCGTCGGCTTCGGCCACGTCCAGCAGCAGTTCTTCCCGCTGTCCGAGCGCCCCGAGCTCTTCCTCCAGCTTCGTCTGCCCGAGGGCACCGCCTTCAACGTCACGGAAAAGGCGGTGAAGAAGGCCGAGACCATGCTCAAGGACGACAAGGACATCGAGACCTATACGGCCTATGTCGGGCAGGGCTCGCCGCGCTTCTGGCTCGGCCTCAATCCGCAGCTTCCAAACGAGGCTTTTGCCGAAATCGTCATCGTCGCAAAGGGCGTCGAGGCGCGCGAGCGCATCAAGGCCAGGCTTGAAAACGCCGTTGCCGACGGCGCTCTCAACGAGGCCCGCGTGCGCGTCGACCGCTTCAATTTCGGTCCCCCCGTTGGTTTTCCCGTGCAGTTTCGCGTCATCGGCCCCGACGCCAACAAGGTGCGCGAGATCGCCTACCAGGTCCGCGACGTCATGCGGCAGAACAAGAGCGTCAAGGACGTCCAGCTCGACTGGAACGAGCAGTCGCCTTACCTCAAGCTCGTCGTCGATCAGGATCGCGCCCGCGCGATGGGTCTGACCCCGCAGGACGTGTCGCAGGCGCTGTCGATGCTGATCTCCGGCTCACAGGTGACGACCGTGCGCGACGGCATCGAAAAGGTCGGCGTGGTCGCGCGCGCCGTATCGTCCGAACGGCTCGACCTCGGCGCAGTCGGCGATCTCACCATCACCTCGCGTAACGGCGTGGCCGTGCCGCTGCAGCAGATCGCCAAGATCGAGTATGCCCACGAGGAGCCGATCATGTGGCGGCGTAACCGCGACATGGCGATCACAGTGCGTTCCGACGTCGTCGACGGCGTGCAGGCGCCCGACGTCACCGGCCAGATCGCGCCGAAGCTGAAGGCGATCAAGGACAACCTCGAGCCGGCCTACCGCATCGAGGCGGGCGGCGCGTTCGAGGAATCCGCCAAGGGCAACGCCTCGATCTTCATTCTCTTCCCGCTGATGGTCATGGTGATGCTGACGCTGCTGATGTTCCAGCTGCAGAGCTTCTCGCGCCTGATCCTGGTGTTCCTGACCGCGCCGCTCGGCATCGTCGGCGCCTCCTTCGGGCTCAACATCGCCAACGCGCCGTTCGGCTTCGTGGCGCTGCTCGGCCTGATCGCGCTCGCCGGCATGATCATGCGCAACGCGGTCATCCTGGTCGATCAGATCGAGACCGACGTCTCGCACGGCCTGACCCGCCGCGAGGCGATCGTCGAGGCCACCGTCCGCCGCGCCCGTCCGGTGGTGCTGACGGCGCTTGCCGCCATCCTCGCCATGATCCCGCTGTCGCGCTCGGCGTTCTGGGGGCCGATGGCGATCACCATCATGGGCGGCCTGTTCGTCGCAACCTTCCTCACGCTGCTGTACCTGCCGGGTCTCTACGCCCTCTGGTTCCGCAAGAGCCTGGACGAGGCGGGCACGCCCGAACAGCCTGCCGCGCCGCAGCATGGGCGCGATGACGAGAACGCAATTCCGCTTGCTGAGGCGGCTGAATAAGTGAAGATGAATTGGCTGATTGACGAGTCCTGACAGATGACACTGGTTTCGGAACATATCGAAGGCGACACCCGGGATCGTATTCTCGAGGTGGCCGAGCGGCTGTTCCGCCAGATCGGCTATCTCAAGACCACGGTCGGGGACATCGCCAAGGAGCTCAAGATGAGCCCCGCCAACGTCTATCGCTTCTTCGAATCGAAGAAGGCGATTCATCAGGCGGTGGCCCGTTCGCTGATGGGCGAGGTCGAGCTGGAAGCGCAGCGGATCGTGGCGAGACCCGGTCCGGTAGCGCCGCGCTTCCGCGAGCTGCTCACCACCATCCATCGCATGAACACCGAACGCTATGTCGGCGACAATAAGCTGCACGAGATGGTCGAGATCGCGATGCAGGAGGACTGGGACGTCTGCGTCAACCACATGGAGTGCATTGCCGGGGTCATCGGCCAGATGATCGCGCAAGGCGTGGCCGCCGGCGAGTTCGAGGCGCCGGACCTGCAACTGGCCGCGCTCTGCGCCTGCACCGCGATGATGCGCTTTTTCCACCCCCAGATGATCGCCCAGTGCGCTACCAAGCCGGGGCCGACCATCGACCAGATGATCGATTTCGTCATCGCGGGATTGTCCCCGCGGCACTGACGCGGCGACGGATTTCCTCCTATAAGCAGGCCCACCGCCCCGGAATGACGGCTGGTGGTGGGCAAGGACGGATCGACAAACTCCGTCATTGCGAGCGTAGCGAAGCAATCCAGACTGTCTCTGCGGAGGGATTCTGGATTGCCTCGCTGCGCTAGCAATGACGAGAAGGAAAAAGCGCGTGACCGACAAAGACCTGCACTTCTACGAGCCCGCCAAGGGCCACGGCCTCAAGCACGATCCCTTCAACGCCATCGTCGCGCCGCGGCCGATCGGCTGGATTTCGTCGCGCGACACCAAGGGCCACGTCAACCTCGCGCCCTATAGCTTCTTCAACGCATTCTGCTACGTCCCTCCGATCATCGGCTTCTCCTCCACCAACTGGAAGGACACGGTCGAGAACATCCAGCAGACCGGCGAGTTCGTCTGGAATCTGGCCACCATGGACCTGGCCAGGCACATGAACGCGACTGCGGCGCACGTCGGCCCCGAGGTCGACGAGTTCGAGGTCGCCGGCCTCACCGCCGTGCCCGGTAGGCTCGTCAACGTGCCGCGCGTCGGTGAGAGTCCCGTCGCCTTCGAATGCAAGGTGTCCGACATCGTCCGGCTCAAGGGCGCCGACGGCAAGGAGGCCAACGCCTGGCTGACGCTCGGCGAGGTGGTCGCCGTCCACATCGACAAGGCCATGATCAAGGACGGCGTCTACCAGACCGCCGCCGCCCGCCCGATCGTCCGGGCCGGCCGCAGCGGGGATTATTTCGAGATCAAGCCGGAAAACATGTTCGAGATGGTGCGGCCGGATTAGGCGCCTCTCTCTCCATCCCGTCATTCCGGGGCGCGCCGTTAGGCGCGAACCCGGAATCCATTCATCGGCCAACGCTGCCGCACCATGGATTCGGGCTCGTGCTTCGCGCGCCCCGGAATGACATCCCCCCGGAACTGCCACCACGCCTTGGCCGTTATGGCCCCTGGGCGCCGCACGGCCGCGTCAATTCGCGTCTTTTCGCGGGCGAAGTGTTCACCCCCGCCGGCCACTTTCCGCTAAAATGCCCGAGCACCGCGCCGATCCATGAGGTCCGCCATGAGCTTCCGCCGCGACACCCTGACAAAACCGATTTTCTCCTGGGCGCGTGGCGTGCTGCCGGCGATGTCGGACACCGAGCGCGAGGCGCTGGAGGCCGGCGACGTCTGGTGGGACGCCGATCTCTTTACCGGCAACCCTGACTGGTCGAAGCTGCTGAAGGTCCCGCAGGCAATGCTGACCGACGAGGAGCAGGCCTTCCTCAATGGCCCCGTCGACGAGCTCTGCGCCATGCTCGACGAGTGGAAGATCTTTTGGGAATGGCGCGACCTGCCGCCCGATGTCTGGCACTTCATCAAGCGCGAAAAATTCTTCGGCATGATCATTCCGAAGGAGTTCGGCGGCCTCGGCTTCTCGCCCTATGCGCATTCGGAAGTGGTGCGCAAGATCTCGACCCGCTCGATCGCCGCCGCGGTGACGGTGATGGTGCCGAACTCGTTAGGCCCCGGCGAACTCCTGATGCACTTCGGCACGAAGGAGCAGCAGCAGCGCTGGCTGCCGCGTCTTGCCGACGGCCGTGACATTCCCTGCTTCGGCCTCACCAGCCCCGAGGCTGGCTCCGATGCCGCCTCGATGGTCGACACCGGCATCATCTGCAAGGGCAGCTTCGAGGGCCAGGAGGTGCTGGGTCTGAAGCTCAACTGGCACAAGCGCTACATCACGCTCGGTCCGGTCGCGACGCTGCTCGGCCTCGCCTTCAAGGCGTATGACCCCGATCATCTCGTAGGCGATCAGGAAGAGCTCGGCATCAGCGTGGCGCTGATCCCGACCAACCTTCCCGGCGTCGAAATCGGCAAACGCCATCTGCCGTCGATGCAGGTGTTCCAGAACGGCCCGAACTGGGGCCGCGACGTTTTCATTCCGCTCGACTACGTCATCGGCGGCCAGGCGCGGCTGGGGCAGGGCTGGAAGATGCTGATGACCGCGCTCGCCGCCGGCCGCGGCATCTCGTTGCCGTCGCTCTCCGCCGCGGGCGCCGCCTATGCCGCCCGCACCACAGGCGCCTATGCCCGCATCCGCGAGCAGTTCGGCATCTCCATTTCCAAATTCGAGGGCGTCGAAGAGCCGCTCGCCCGCATCGTCGCGACCGCCTATCAGCTCGACGCGGCGCGGCGGCTGACCTGCGCCGCGCTGAATGCCGGGATCCATCCGGCCGTCATCTCCGGCATCATGAAGCTGCACGCGACCGAGCGGATGCGCACCGCGGTCGACGACGCCATGGACATCCATGGCGGCAAGGCCGTGATCGACGGTCCGCAAAACTATCTCGGCAATCTCCACCGTGCCGTCCCCGTCGGCATCACCGTCGAGGGCGCCAATATCCTCACCCGCAATCTCATCGTGTTCGGGCAGGGCGCCATCCGCGCCCATCCCTATCTGCTCGACGAGATGAATGCGCTCGCGGATACCGATCGCGAGCGCGGGCTCACCTCCTTCGACAAGGCGTTCTGGAAGCATGTCGGCCACAGCTTCGAGACACTCTTGCGCGCGTTCGGCCGGAGCTGGAGCTTTGGCGTCTTCGCGCTTGCACCCGACGCCGGTGACGCCAGGCCATTCTATCGCCAGCTCTCGCGCTACTCCGCGGCGTTTGCCCTCTGTGCCGATATGGCGCTGCTGACACTCGGCGGCGCGCTCAAGCGCAAGGAGATGCTGTCGGCACGCTTCGGCGACATCCTGTCTGAGCTGTATCTGCTCTCGGCCGCGCTCAAGCGCTGGCAGGACGAGGGCCGGCAGAAGGAGGACTTTGCCGCGCTCGAATGGTGCATGGCGACGGGCTTTCGGACCATCGAGAACCGGCTTGCCGAAATCCTCGCCAATCTGCCCAACCGCTTTGTAGCTGCAATCCTCAAGCTGGTGGTCCAGCCGTTCGGCGCCCGCGTGCTGGGTCCCTCCGATCGGGTCGTGCATCAATGCGCGAGCCTCGTGCTGGAGCCGTCGGCCGCGCGCGACCGCCTCACGCCTGATCTGGCTTATGTCGATGACGATGGCGGCTTCGACCGGCTGGAGCGCGCGTTCAACCTGGTCGCAGGCACGGACGCCATCGCCAGGCGCATGCGCGCGGCGCACATGAGCAACTGGAAGGATGCGGTGGCCAAGGGCGTGATCACGCAGGCCGAGGGCGAGCAGCTGGCCGCGGCCCGCGAAGCGGTGACAAAAGTGATCGAGGTCGACGATTTTGCACCGGAGGCGCTGTCGCCGATTTACAAGAAAACCGGTGACGTGCATCAGTTCTTCCAGGAACTCGGTGAACAGAGGGCGGCGAGCTGATGGCACGACCGGTTTTCATCGTCGACGGCAGCCGGACGCCGTTTTTGAAGGCGCGTTCGGGGCCGGGGCCGTTCACCCCGGTCGATCTCGCCGTGCAATGCGGCCGGCCGCTGCTGGCGCGCCAGCCGTTTTCGCCGGATAGCTTCGACCAGGTCATCCTCGGCTGCGTCAACGTGATCGCGGACGAAATGAACCCGGCCCGCGTCGCCGCGCTCCGGCTCGGCATGGGTGAGGACATGGTCGCCTTCACCGTGCAGATCAATTGCGGCTCGGGTATGCAGTCGATCGACACCGCCTACCGCTACATCCGCGAGGGCCATGCCGACATGATCCTCGCCGGCGGCACCGAAGCCTTGAGCCATGCGCCGCTGGTCTGGCCCAATTCCGGCGTGCGCTGGTTCGCCGGCCTTGCCACCGCCCAGGGCGTCGCCGCGAAGCTTGCCGCAGCGTTCAAACTGCGGCCGCGCTATCTCAAACCGATCATCGGGTTGGAGCGCGGGTTGACCGATCCCATTACCGACCTGAACATGGGCCAGACCGCCGAAGTCGTCGGCCATCTCTTCGGCATCACCCGCGCGCAGTCCGATGCCTATGCCGCCGAGAGCCATCGCCGGCTCGCGCATGCGCAGGCAGAAGGTTTTCTCAAGGGCGAGATCGAGACCGCGTTCTCCCGTGACGGAAAATTCTTCGAGCATGACGATGGCGTGCGTCCGGACTCGACAGCCGAGAAGCTGGCGAAGCTGAGGCCGGTGTTCGAACGTCCCTGGGGCCAGGTCACTGCCGGCAATTCCTCGCAGATCACCGACGGCGCGTCCTGGGTGATCCTGGCGTCCGACGAAGCGGTCGCCAGGCACAAGCTGACGCCGAAGGCCGTCATCGTCGACAGCAACTGGGCCGCACTCGATCCAAGCATCATGGGTCTCGGTCCCGTGATGTCGGCGACGCCGCTACTCAAGCGCAACGATCTCACTATCCAGGACGTCCAGACCTGGGAGCTCAACGAAGCGTTTGCCACCCAAGTGCTCGGCTGCCTTGGCGCCTGGAATGACGACAAGTTCTGCCGCGAGATTTTGGGGCTCGATGGCGCTGCCGGCGAGATCGACCGCGAAAAACTCAATGTCGACGGCGGCGCTATCTCGCTCGGACATCCCGTCGGCACCTCCGGCAATCGCATCGTGCTGCATCTCGTCAACACGATGAAGCGGCTCGGCACGCGGCGCGGCATTGCCACCGAATGCATCGGCGGCGGGCTCGGCGGCGCCATGCTGATCGAGGCGGTGTGACGATGGATTCCAGGATCATGACCGCGCTCGGCGACCGCGTGCTGGAGCTCGGGCCCAAGCCCGCGCCTGACAGTCCTTACCGCCACTTCAAGCTGACGCGCGACACCGACGGCGTCGCCTGGCTGCTGTTCGACCGCACTGACGCCAGCGCCAATACGCTGTCCTCGGACGTAATGGAGGAGTTCGACTCCGTGCTGGCGGCGATCGAGACCGAGCGTCCGGCCGGCCTCGTGATCCGCTCCGCAAAACCGTCCGGCTTCATTGCAGGCGCCGACGTCAACGAATTCCGTGGCGCCGATGATGCCGCGATGGTGGAGACTCGCATCCGTGCCGCCCATGCGGTGGTCGACCATCTGGAAGCGCTGAAGCTGCCGACGGTCGCGGTGATCCACGGGTTCTGCCTCGGCGGCGGGCTCGAAGTCGCGCTCGCCTGCCAATCGCGCATCGCCATCGACGGCGCGCGCTTCGGCTTCCCCGAGGTGATGCTGGGCCTGCACCCTGGGCTCGGCGGCACCGCGCGTTTCACAGCGCTGGTCAATCCGACCCAGTCGATGGCCCTGATGCTGACCGGCCGCACCATTGATGCCCGCCGCGCCAAATCGCTCGGCCTCGTCGACACCGTGACGCAGGAGCGCCACGTTCGCAACGCGGTGAAGGACGCGCTGTTCGGCCGCCTCAAGCGGGCGCGGCCGGGCTTTCTGACGCGTGCGGCGAATTTCGGCCCGGTGCGCGGGTTGCTGGCCAAACGAATGCGATCGGAGGCGGCAAAGGCCGCGTCCCGCGAGCATTATCCTGCGCCTTACGCGCTGATCGATCTCTGGGAGACCCATGGCGGCAGCAAGGCCGCGATGCTCAGGGCGGAGCAGGCCTCGTTCGCCAAGCTGATGGTGACGCCGACCGCGCAGAATTTGATCCGCGTGTTCTTCCTGCGCGAGCAGATGAAGAAGGCGACAGGTTCCGGCAACACGATCAAGCATGTCCACGTCATCGGCGCCGGCGCCATGGGCGGCGACATCGCGGCGTGGTGTGCGGGGCAGGGGCTGCGCGTCTCGCTCGCCGACATGAAGGCGGAACCGATCGCAGGCGCGGTCAAGCGCGCCGCCGAGCTCTACGGCAAGATCATCCGCAAGCCGATCGAGGTGCGCGACGCGCTCGATCGCCTGATCCCCGACATGGACGGGGAGGGCGTCCGCAACGCCGATCTCGTCATCGAGGCGGTCCCGGAGAAGCTCGAGCTCAAGCAGAAGGTCTATGCCGGTATCGAGCCGCGGATGAAGGAGGGCGCGATTCTCGCGACCAACACGTCGAGCATTCCGCTGCAGGATTTGCGCACCACGCTGGCGCGTCCGGAGCGGCTGGTCGGCTTGCACTTCTTCAACCCGGTGTCGCGGTTGCAGCTGGTCGAAGTCGTCAGCCATGACGGCAACGATACGCAGGCGCTGAAGGAGGCGCTCGCTTTCGTTGGCGCGATCGATCGGCTGCCGTTGTCGGTGAAGAGCTCGCCGGGCTTCCTCGTCAACCGCGCGCTGACGCCCTACATGCTGGAAGCGATGGTGATGCTGGACGAGAAGATCGACCAGCGCCTGATTGACGCGGCCGCGGAGCAGTTCGGCATGCCGATGGGGCCGATCGAACTGGCCGACCAGGTCGGGCTCGACATATGTCTCGACGTCGGCGACATGCTGCGCAGCAAGTTCGGCGATCTGCTGCCGCCAACGCCGGCCTGGCTGCGCGAGAAGGTCGCCAAGGGCGAGCTCGGCCGCAAGACCGGCAAGGGCTTTTACGTCTGGCGCGACGGCAAGGCCGAAAAGGCGCCGTTGCCCGAGACCGGTCCGCGCGTCACCGACCAGATGATCGACCGCCTGGTGCTGCCGATGTCCAATGTCTGCGTCGCCGCGCTTCGCGAAGGTATCGTCGATGATGCCGACATGGTCGACGGCGCCATGATCTTCGGCACCGGTTATGCACCGTTCCGTGGCGGCCCGTTGAACTATGCGCGCACGCGTGGTGTGGATCATGTCGCATCTACGCTGCGCGCGCTGGCTGGAAGATTCGGCGAGCGCTTTGCGCCGGATCCGGGCTGGGACAATTTCAAGTGAGATGTTTTCAAGTGGGCAATCTTCAAATGAGCAATCTTCAAGTGAGAGCGGCATGAACGAACAAGCCGATGCCGGGCCGGGCGGCGATCTCTGCATTCGCACGCTGGCAATGCCTGCCGACACCAACGCAAACGGCGACATCTTCGGCGGCTGGCTGCTCAGCCAGATGGACGTCGGCGGCGGCGTGTTTGCGTCAAAGGTCGCAAAGTCGCGCACCGTGACCGTCGCCATCGAGGCGATGAATTTCCGCAAGGCCGTCTATGTCGGCGATCTCGTTTCGGTCCACGCCCACCTTGTTCGCGTCGGGCGCACGTCCATCACCGTGCATCTGGAAGCGTGGGCGCTGCGCCGCGGCGAGCAGCAACCGTTCCTCGTCACCGACGGCAACTTCACCTACGTGTCGATCGACGAGCACGGCCGCCCGCAGCCGGTTCGCCCGACCGACACCGCGATCGCGACGTAGTCGCGCGCGGCGTTGCGCCTCATCATTCGGTGTATGCGGGGCCACCAAACGCGGCGCGACTGAGACACGGCGTCGCGGCTTTGCCAAGAACCAGTCATAAAACGGATGAGGTCCCGGCGTACCCAATTGCCTGTCGATTCGGGGTGGAAACCGGCTGATTTGCCCGAGGAACTTTCGGGCCGCGATCCGGTTATTTGCCCGCACTGAGGAATCTACGGGCCATGCCGGACAGCTACATCATCGAAGTTAATTCAGAGGCTGCGGGAATCGTTGTTCGTGGCCAGGGCGGCTACTGCTTCTTCGCATCGTCCCACCAATTCAACCGACTCGAAGGCCAGCTCTTCCGCAACGCCCGCGAAGCCGAGCGCGCCGCGCGCAAGCTGGTTAACGGTGATGTGAAGGAAGCGGCGTAGTCCTCCCGCTGGTCATTCCGGGCCGCGCGTAGCGCGAGAGGTAGGAATCTTTTGCCGCGAACTCTTCTTCCCTTCTCCCCTTGTGGGAGAAGGTGGCGCGTAGCGCCGGATGAGGGGTCGTCTGCGCAAATTCCACTGCGAGAGATTCATTCTCGGAGAGAAACCTCACCTGAGTTCGCTTCGCGAAGCCACCCTCTCCGCGTGGGGAGAGGGGAACAGCCGTTGTTCACAACTTCGTCGCCGCCCGCGAGAGCAGCTTCCAGTCGTCGCCCTGCTTCTGCCAGTTCATCAGGATATGAAGGTTGGTCGGCACTTTCTTCCCATCGGCCGCCATCTCCTGTTCTGCCACCCAGTGGAAACGCACGATCGCAGCGGGGCCGACGACCTTGATGGTCGGGTCCTTGTATTCGATGGACAGGAATTTGGATTTGCCGTCGGTGGCGTTGGCGACGAAGGTCGCCTTGTCCTCGACCTTGCCGCTGGAATGGCTGTAGCTCACCTCGTCGGCGCAGAGCGCGCCGAGCGCCTTGGGATCGGCTGCGATCTGGGCGAGACGGAACGCCTCGACCTTCTTCGCCACGGCTTCCTCGTCCGCCGAGGCCGCCAGCACCGGTGTTGCGAGCGCTGAGACGGCAAGAGTGGAGACGGCAAGAGCTGGGACTGCAAGAGTCGAGAGAGCCAGATCGCGTCGGTTGATCGTCATCGTTTCCTCCTTTTTGATCTTGCATGGAGTGTTGCAGCCGCGCGCGACTTTGTCGAGTGTCGCGTGGTGGTCATGCACGTGCGTCATTGCGCGATTGGCGCTGTATTGATACGGCTTTCGTATTGATGCGTCATATATTCGGGAAAGTACGGACATGATCGAGGCTATCGGCAGGGCGTTGCTGTTCGACATCGACGGTACGCTCGCCAACACCGATCCGCTGCACCTGAAGGCCTTCAATCAGGTGCTCGGTCCTCGCGGCCATGTCTTCGATCACGCGCGCTTCTCCAGGGAGCTGCAAGGCTTCGCGAATGTATCGATCGGCGAGCGCTTTCTGCCCGACGAGGCGCCGGAACGGCGTGCCTTGATCCTCGATGAGAAGGAGGAAGTCTTCCGCGAACTCGTCGCGGGGCAGATCGAGCCGCTGCCGGGCCTGATGGCGCTGCTCGACAGGGCGGATGCGGCCGGTATTCCCATGGTCGCCGTGACCAACGCCCCGCGGCTCAATGCGGAGCTGCTGCTGTCCGGCCTCGGCATCACGCACCGCTTCAAGGCGCTCGTGATCGGTGCCGAGCTGTTGCACGGCAAGCCGCATCCGCTGCCTTATCAGGAAGGGTTGCGCTTTGCCGGCGCCAGCGCGATGGCCTCAATCGCGTTCGAGGACTCCCGCACAGGCGTGCAGTCGGCCGCGGCGGCCGGCATTCCGACCATCGGCATCCGGACCAGCCTCAGCCATGCTGATCTCGTCGCCGCCGGGGCTATCGCCTCCGCCAGCGCCTTCGACGATCCGGACCTGCTGACGCGTCTCGCCGCTGCGATGGCGTGGTGAAGACCTCGTCCGTTAACCGTGATCGGCGCGCGCATTGACCGAATGCGCGAACCGCCGCACCATGCAGCTTCCTGACTTGAGGCCATCGCCGTGACCGGACTGACCCATCGCCAAGCCGAAATCCTCAACATCGCGCGCGCTTCGGGCCGCGTCATGGTCGAGGAGCTGGCGCGCCGATTCGAGGTCTCGGCGCAGACCATCCGCAAGGATCTCAACGATCTCTGCGAGCGGAGATCGCTGACCCGCATCCATGGCGGCGCGATCATTGCTTCCGGCGTGGAAAATCTCGCCTACGAGGCGCGGCGCTTCGTCGCCGCCGACGAGAAGAAGGCGATTGGAGCTGCGGCCGCGTCGCTGATCCCGAACGGCTGCTCGCTCTTCATCAACATCGGCACCACGACCGAGGAGGTGGCGAGCGCGCTGACCTCGCACGAGGACCTCCTCGTCATCACCAACAATCTGAACGTCGCCATGCTGCTGTACCGCCATCCTCGCATCGAGGTGGTGGTCGCCGGCGGCACGGTACGACGCGCCGACGGTGCGGTGGTCGGCTCGACCGCGACGCAGCTGATCGGCCAGTTCAAGGTCGACTACGCCATCATCGGCGCGTCCGCGATCGACGAGGAGGGCGCGCTGCTCGACTTCGACTATCGCGAGGTGCAGGTGGCGCAGGCCATCATCGCCAATGCCCGCAGCGTCATGCTGGTCGCCGATTCCACAAAACTCCGGCGCAGCGCGCCGGTGCGCATCGCCCATATCAGCCAGATCCAGACCTTCGTCACCGACCAGGAATTGCCGGAGCGCCTCGCCACCATCTGCCACGGCAAGGGCATCGAGGTGATGGCGGCGATGCCGAAGGGGGCGGACGTCGATGATGCTCAAGGCGAGGCACAAGAAGCGCCCGAGGCCGCGCCGGTGGTGCGGCTGCGCTAGATTTTATGTGGCTTCCCATGGATTGAGTAGCGGGACGCCGAATACCGCGAAATCCTTCACATTGCGCGTGACGAGCATGAGGTCGTTTGCCAGCGCGGTCGCGGCAAAGAAGCCGTCCATGACAGACAATGCGACGCCGCTTCTGCGGCTCTGAGCCATCAGGTCACCCCAGCGTTCCGCCACCGCGTGGTCGATCGCCAGGGTGCGCCCGGCAAAACGCTCCGGCAGATCGTGGGCAAGCCAGGCGGCCAGTGCTGCGCGCCGACGGCCATCCTCCAGCAATGCGATGCCGCGGCGAAGCTCGGCGATCGATGCCACGCTGATGAACGCACGATCCTCGTCGATCGTATCAAGCCATGACAAGACTTTCGGCGAAGGGGCCGGCCTCTGGACCTCCGACAACACGTTGGTGTCGAGCAGCAGATTCACGGCGTCTCGTCGTGCGGCGCGTCGTGCACGCGTTCAAGCTCGAGATCGGCGCTACGCAGCGGCGAAGCCAGCAGGAATTCGGCTAGGGTACCTTTGCGCGCCGTCTTGCGCGCCCATTCCTCGGCGGAAACGATCACCGCATTTGGCTTGCCGTGTCGGGTGATGATTTGCGGGCCGGCCTGGGCACGGTCGATCACCTCGGAGAGCCGGGCCTTGGCGTTGGCAAGCGTCCATGAGGCGGTCGCTGGTGAGTCTGGTGCAGTGCCGTGTTCTGTCATGCAGATAAAGACCAATATGACTACAGTAACCAATAATGGTCCTCGACGACTATTCAAGAGAAAAATGCTGCTCCGATCCTCTCCTGGACTGCCCATTTTCGCACCCCTTTGCCCACTTATAAGTTCCGCTTTCACTTCCTTTCGCCTCTCTTTCATCTTGCTTTCGTTTTCTGGTGTGATCTAATCCAAAACGAAAGTAACCGCTCGATTGAACGGGCGGTCGCCGGGGGATGCGTCTGTTGGAGCGAATTTTCGACCTCGCCATCATTGGAGGCGGTGTTAACGGCTGCGGCATCGCGCGCGATGCGGTGGGCCGCGGGAACACGGTTTTCCTGTGCGAAATGAACGATCTGGCGAGCGGGACCTCGTCCTGGTCGACCAAGCTGGTGCATGGCGGCCTGCGCTATCTCGAATATTACGAGTTCCGGCTGGTCCGCGAGGCGCTGATCGAGCGCGAGATTCTCTGGGGCATCGCGCCCCACATCATTCGCCCCCTGCGTTTCGTCTTGCCGCACCATGCGGGCCTGCGGCCGGCCTGGCTGCTGCGCCTCGGCCTCTTCCTCTATGACCACATTGGTGGCCGTCATCTGTTGCCGGCGACGCGCTCGGTCGACCTGCGGCGTGACGAGGTCGGCCGGCCGCTGATCCCGAACCGCTACGGCCGCGCATTCGAATATTCCGACTGCTTCGTCGACGACGCCCGTCTCGTTGTGCTCAACGCGCGCGATGCCGCCGACAAGGGCGCCGAGATCCGCACCCGCACGCGCGCGACGGATATCAAACAGTCAGACGGCATCTGGACCGTCAGCATGATCGACACGCTGACAGGCGCGCGTTCGTCGATCCAGGCCCGTGCGCTGGTCAATGCCGGCGGGCCCTGGGTCGAGGATGTGCTCGGCCGCGGCGCCGGCGTCAACGCCAAAGCCAAGGTGCGTCTGGTGCAAGGCTCGCACATCGTGGTCAAGAAGCTCTACGACCACGACCGCGCCTACATGTTCCAGAATGCCGACGGCCGCATCATCTTCGTCATTCCCTATCAGGACGATTTTACGCTGATCGGCACCACCGACCGCGACTATGACGGCGATCCCGCCAAGGTGAAGGCGACGGCCGAGGAGATCCAGTATCTCTGCACGGCGGCGAGCGAATATCTGGCCAAGCCTGTCACGCCTGACGACGTGGTCTGGACCTATTCCGGCGTGCGTCCGCTCTATGACGACGGCGCCAGCGAAGCCAAGGCCGCGACGCGCGACTATGTGTTCGAGCTCGACACGCCCGGCGGCGTGCCGCTGCTGTCGATCTATGGCGGCAAGATCACGACCTACCGTCGTCTCGCCGAGGAGGCGCTGGAGCGGCTCGCGCCCTATCTTCGCAGTGCGAAAGCGCGCGAAGGCTGGACCGGCAAATGGCCGCTGCCCGGCGGCGACATGGGCGTGTCCGATGTCGACGGCCTGATTGCCGAGCTTCAGCGCGGCTATCCCTTCCTCAGCCACGAGCATGCGCGGCGCCTGGCGCGCGCCTATGGCACGAGGGCGATCAAGCTGCTTGGGGATGCGAAATCGGCGGCCGATCTCGGCCAGGCCTTCGGCGCGACGCTGACCGAGCGCGAGGTCCGCTATCTCATGGCCAACGAATGGGCCGTCACCGCCGAAGATATCGTCTGGCGCCGTTCCAAGCTCGGCCTGCGACTAAGTGCCGACGAGATCGCGGCGCTTGACGACTGGATCAGGACCCACGCCGTGCAGCAAACTCCCCTGCTGGAAGCGGGAGGACGCTCATGACCGTGACACTCGATCACGTGACCCGGACTGTCGACGGTATCGAGCACATCCGCGACGTCTCGCTGACGCTCGAGAGCGGAACGCTCAACGTGCTGCTCGGGCCGACGCTGTCGGGCAAGACCTCGATCATGCGGCTGCTCGCAGGCCTGGACAAACCGACATCGGGCAAGCTGCTGGTCAACGGCAAGGACGTCACCGGCGTCGACGTGCGCCAGCGCTCGGTTGCCATGGTCTATCAGCAGTTCATCAACTACCCCTCGCTGTCGGTCTACGAGAACATCGCTTCGCCCTTGCGCGTGCAGGGCAAGCCGCGCGCCGAGATCGAGGCGCGGGTCGCGGAAGCCGCCCGACTGCTGCGGCTCGAGCCGTTCCTGAAGCGCACGCCGCTCCAGCTTTCCGGCGGCCAGCAGCAGCGAACTGCGATGGCGCGCGCGCTGGTAAAGGGCGCCGACCTCGTGCTGCTCGACGAGCCGCTCGCCAATCTCGACTACAAGCTGCGCGAGGAGCTGCGCACCGAGCTGCCGCGCATCTTCGAGGCGTCCGGCGCGATCTTCGTTTATGCCACCACCGAGCCGACCGAGGCGCTGCTGCTCGGCGGCAACACGGTGTGCATGTGGGAGGGGAAGGCGCTCCAGATCGGCGAGACGCCGAACGTCTACCGGCGGCCGCAGACCTTGCGCGTCGCGCAGGTGTTCTCCGATCCGCCGCTCAATCTCGTCGGCATCGAGAAAAAGAACGGCTCGGTGCAATATGCGGGCGGCATTGCCGCGCCGGCGTCCGGTCTCTATTCCTCGCTCGCGGACGGCGCCTATCGCGTCGGATTTCGAGCCCATCAGCTCGCGCTTGCCAATGGCGAGACTGACCGCCACGCGTTCCATGCCACGGTCACGGTGACCGAGATCACCGGTTCGGAGAGTTTCGTGCATCTGACTCGCGACGGATCGAACTGGGTGGCGGTGCTGCACGGCGTGCACGAGTTCGAGCCCGGCCAGACGCTCGATGCCGTGCTCGATCCCAACGACGTCTTCGTTTTCGATGCGGCAGACCGTTTGGTCGCCGCTCCCGGTCCCATAGCGTTTTCAAGCGAAGTGCCGAGCGGTTCGCGTGAAGAAAACGCGTCAAAGAAAAAAGCCTGAGGGGGATGCGACATGGCCCGCATTGACCTCGTCGATCTCGCTCACTCCTACGGCGGCAATGACGCGCCGCAGGACAGCTTTGCTCTCAAGCCTGTCACCATGACCTGGCGGCAGGGCGGCGCCTACGCGCTGCTCGGTCCGTCCGGCTGCGGCAAGACCACGCTGCTCAACGTCATCTCCGGCATCATCACGCCGTCGCGGGGGAAAATCCTGTTCGACGGCGAGGACATCACACCGCTGTCAACCCAGAAGCGCAACATCGCCCAGGTGTTCCAGTTTCCGGTGATCTACGACACGATGACGGTGGGGCAGAATTTGGCGTTCCCTCTGAAGAATCGCGGCGTGCCGAAGGCCGAGATCGACCAGCGCGTCGCCGAGATCGGCCGCCTGCTCGACCTCGAGCCCTATCTGAACCGCAAGGCGACGCGGCTCACGGCTGACGCCAAGCAGAAGATCTCGCTCGGCCGCGGCCTCGTCCGCTCCGACGTCGCCGCCGTGCTGTTCGACGAGCCGCTCACCGTGATCGACCCCGAGCTGAAATGGCAGCTCCGCTCCAAGCTGAAGGCGCTGCATCGCGAGCTCGACCTGACGATGATCTACGTCACCCATGACCAGACCGAAGCGCTGACCTTTGCAGATACCGTCGTCGTCATGCATGACGGCCGCGTGGTGCAGAGCGGCACGCCGGCCGAGTTGTTCGACAAGCCGGCGCACACCTTCGTCGGCTATTTCATCGGCTCGCCCGGCATGAACATCCTGCCGGCCGAGGTGAGGGGCCGTGAGGCCAGGATCGGCGGTCATGTGATCGCGCTCAACCGCAGCTACGACAAGCTGCCTGATGGCTCGAAGATCGAGATCGGCGTCCGTCCGGAATTCGTCGAGGCCGTCGCGCCTGCGCCCGGCCTGCTCAGTGCGAAGATCGAACGCGTCGACGACCTCGGCCGCATCCGCTTCGCGCGTGCGCGGCTTGGTGAGGCAAAACTCGCGGCCCGTGCACCGGCCGGCTTCACCAGCCCGGACGGAACGGCCGGCCTGAAATTCGACCCGTCGCACGTCCACGTCTATGCCGACAGCCTTCTGGTGGAGGGAGCCGCCTGATGGACAAGACCGTCAACCAAAAAGCCTGGTTCCTGGTGCTGCCGGTGTTCCTGGTCGTCGCCTTCTCGGCAGTGCTGCCGTTGATGACGGTGGTGAACTATTCGATGCAGGACACCTTCGGCAACAACCAGTTCTTCTGGAACGGCGTCGGCTGGTTCAAGGAGCTGCTCGATCCCTCGACCGATCTCGGCGGCCGCTTCCTGGCTTCGCTCGGCCGCAATCTGTTCTTCTCGCTGGTGATCCTCGCGATCGAGGTGCCGCTCGGCATCGTCATCGCGCTGTCGATGCCGCGTCAGGGCTGGACCGTCGCGGCCTGTCTGGTGATCCTCGCACTGCCGCTGCTGATTCCGTGGAACGTGGTCGGCACGATCTGGCAGATCTTCGGCCGGCCCGACATCGGTCTGATGGGCTATGTCCTCAACCACATCGGGCTCGATTACAATTACGTCTCCAACGAATTCGATGCCTGGGTCACCGTCATCGTGATGGACGTCTGGCACTGGACCAGCCTGGTCGCGCTGCTGTGCTATGCCGGCCTGAAGTCGATTCCCGAAGCCTATTACCAGGCGGCGCAGATCGACGGTGCCTCGCGCTGGGCGGTGTTCAAGGCGATCCAGCTGCCGAAGATGAACCGCGTGCTGCTGATCGCGGTGCTGCTGCGCTTCATGGACAGTTTCATGATCTACACCGAGCCGTTCGTGGTGACGGGTGGCGGGCCCGGCAACTCGACAACCTTCGTCTCGATCGAGCTGGTCAAGATCGCGCTCGGTCAGTTCGACCTCGGCAAGGCCGCCGCGCTCTCGCTGGTCTACAACCTCATCATCCTGATCGTCTGCTGGATCTTCTACACCGTCATGACCAATGCCGGCGCCGAGCGGAAGCCGCAGGAAGGAGCCGCGTGATGCATTCGATCCCCGGCCGTCGCGTCATCATGGCGCTGTTCCTGATCTTCCTGCTGTTGCCGATCTACTGGCTCGTCAACATGAGCTTCAAGACCAACGCCGAGATCGTCTCGTCGATGACGCTGTGGCCGCATACGCCGACGCTGCAGCATTACAAGCGCATCTTCACCGACGAGAGCTGGTATTCCGGCTACATCAATTCGCTGGAATATGTCGTCCTCAACACCATCATCTCGATCTCGGTGGCGCTGCCGGCAGCCTACGCGTTCTCGCGCTACCGCTTTCTCGGCGACAAGCATCTGTTCTTCTGGCTGCTGTCGAACCGGATGGCACCGGCCGCGGTCTATGCCCTGCCGTTCTTCAACCTCTATTCGGCGATCGGGCTGTTCGATACGCCCTGGGCGGTCGCGCTGGCGCACTGCATCTTCAACGTGCCCTTAGCGGTGTGGATCCTGGAAGGCTTTGTCTCCGGCGTGCCGCGCGAGATCGACGAGACCGCCTTCCTCGACGGCTATTCCTTCCCGCGCTTCTTCATCAAGATCCTGGTGCCGTTGATTGCGAGCGGCATCGGCGTCGCCGCCTTCTTCTGCTTCATGTTCTCCTGGGTCGAGCTGCTGCTCGCGCGCACGCTGACCTCGGTCTCGGCCAAGCCGATCGCGGCGATCATGACGCGTACGGTGTCGGCAGCCGGCATGGACTGGGGCCTGCTGGCTGCGGCCGGCGTGCTGACGATCATCCCGGGCGCGCTCGTGATCTGGTTCGTTCGGAATTACATCGCGAGCGGTTTCGCGCTCGGTCGGGTCTAGGAGATGCGCATGATCCCGAAAAGTGGGAACCGGTTTTCGGACCAGATCATGCGCAAGGAGTAAGAGCATGGAATCGATTGCATGGATGGCCTGGACGCCGCCAACGGCGATCTTCTTTGTCGCGCTGGCCTGCACGTTGGGGGTGATGACCTGGCTCGGGGTGGCTTATCCCGAAGCCGAGCGCGTCGGCGTGCTGCGCATTCCGACCACGCGCGGCGACCGCCTGTTCATCTCCCTGATCACGGCGGCGGTCATCCACTTGCTGTGGATCGCCTTCGCCGGCACCGACGCCCTCGCCACGCTGCCGATCGGCGAGGACGGAGTTGAAATTTCGCGCCTTTGGATCGCATCAGGAATCTCGCTGGCCACGGCCGTACTCATTTTCCGCACGGTCTAGCCCGCGAAGGAACGGCCAGATCCGGGACCAACCCGGGCCTGTAAAAAGTTTGTCGCTGCAACGGAGGAACAACATGCGGCAGTTTAGGAGAAGGGAACGTCCATTGACCAAGAATAGCTTTCTGACGATGTCCAGTGTCGCCGCCATGGTCGCGGTGTCGTTGGCCGTCTCGGCGCCGGTGCGCGCCGCCGACGACGCTGCGATCCAGAAGTGGATCGCGGAATTCCAGCCCTCGACGCTGTCGAAAGACGAGCAGAAGAAGGAGCTGGAGTGGTTCGCCAAGGCCGCCGAGCCCTTCAAGGGCATGGAGATCAACGTCGTCTCCGAAACCATCACGACCCACGAATACGAGTCGCAGACGCTGGCCAAGGCGTTCTCCGAGCTCACCGGCATCAAGCTCAAGCACGACATCATCCAGGAAGGTGACGTGGTCGAGAAGCTGCAGACCCAGATGCAGTCCGGCAAGAACGTGTACGACGGCTGGATCAACGATTCCGACCTGATCGGCACGCACTTCCGCTACGGCCAGACCATCGCGCTGTCGGACTACATGACCGGCGAGGGCAAGGACGTCACCGACCCCATGCTCGACGTCAATGACTTCATCGGCAAGTCGTTCGGCACGGCGCCGGACGGCAAGCTCTACCAGCTGCCCGACCAGCAGTTCGCGAACCTTTACTGGTTCCGCTACGACTGGTTCACCAACCCCGACTACAAGGCCAAGTTCAAGGCCAAGTATGGCTACGAGCTCGGCGTTCCCGTGAACTGGTCGGCCTATGAAGACATCGCCGAGTTCTTCACCAACGACATCAAGGAGATCAACGGCGTCAAGGTCTATGGCCATATGGACTATGGCAAAAAGGACCCGTCGCTCGGCTGGCGTTTCACCGACGCCTGGCTGTCGATGGCCGGTAACGGCGACAAGGGCATTCCGAACGGTCTGCCGGTCGACGAATGGGGCATCCGCATGGAAGGCTGCCGTCCGGTCGGCTCCTCGGTCGAACGTGGTGGCGACACCAACGGTCCGGCCGCGGTCTACTCGATCACTAAGTATCTCGAGTGGATGAAGAAGTATGCTCCGCCGCAGGCTCAGGGCATGACCTTCTCCGAGTCGGGTCCGGTGCCGGCGCAGGGCAACATCGCCCAGCAGATGTTCTGGTACACCGCCTTCACCGCCGACATGGTGAAGCCGGGCATCGCCGTGATGAACGCGGACGGTACGCCGAAGTGGCGTATGGCTCCGTCGCCGCACGGTTCGTACTGGAAGGAAGGCATGAAGCTCGGCTACCAGGACGCGGGCTCGGCGACGCTGCTGAAGTCGACTCCCGCTGACCGCCGCAAGGCGGCCTGGCTCTATCTTCAGTTCATCGTCTCCAAGACGGTCAGCTTGAAGAAGAGCCATGTCGGTCTCACCTTCATCCGTGAATCCGACATCTGGGACAAGTCGTTCACCGAGCGTGCGCCGAAGCTCGGCGGCCTGATCGAGTTCTACCGCTCGCCCGCGCGCGTGCAGTGGACCCCGACCGGCAACAACGTGCCCGACTATCCGAAGCTCGCCCAGCTCTGGTGGCAGAATATCGGCGATGCGTCGTCCGGTACGAAGACGCCGCAAGCCGCGATGGACTCGCTTGCCGCTGCTCAGGACTCCGTGATGGAGCGCCTCGAGAAGTCCGGCGTGCAGGGCGCCTGCGGTCCGAAGCTGCACAAGAAGGAGACGGCCGAGTACTGGTTCGCCAAGGCCCAGAAGGACGGCACGATTGCTCCCCAGCGCAAGCTCGCCAACGAGAAGCCGAAGGGCGAAACGGTCGACTACGACACCCTGATCAAGTCGTGGCCGGCCCAGCCCCCGAAGCGCGCCTCGCTGCAGTAAGGCACGTCTCATAACGACGAAAGGCCGGGAGCAATCCCGGCCTTTTTCTTTTTTTCGCTGGTAGCGCTCTCTCGACTTCCCTCCGCTGTCATCGTCCGCGAAGGCGGACGATCCAGTATTCCAGAGGCGGTCGTGGCTTGAATGGAGAAGCCGCGGCGTACTGGATGCCCGCCTTCGCGGGCATGACAGCTGTGCCCGCTTATTCAGCCGGCTCAGCCGCCAGCGTCGGGTAATCCGTGTATCCCTTCGCGCCACCGCCGTAGAATGTGTTCTTGTCCCAATCGTTCAGCGTCGCGCCCGCCTTCAGGCGCTCGACGAGATCGGGGTTGGAGATGAACGGCTTGCCGAAGGCGATGAGATCGGCCGCGTTCGCCTCCAGCACCTTGGTGGCAAGATCGAAATCATAGCCGTTGTTCGCGATGTAGGCGCCGGGGAAGCGCTTGCGCAGGCCCGCATAGTCGAACGGCGCGATGTCGCGCGGACCGCCGGTGGCGCCTTCGACGACATGAAGATAGACGAGCTTCAGCGCGGCGAGCCCGTCGACGATATGGTCGTACAGGGCTTGCGGGTTCGAATCCGAGATGTCGTTGGCCGGCGTCACCGGCGAGATGCGGATGCCGGTGCGGTCGGCGCCGGCCTCCGCCACGACGGCCCTGGAGACTTCCAGCATCAGCCGCGCCCGGTTCTCGACGGAGCCGCCATAGGCGTCGGTACGCTTGTTGGTGCCGTCCTTGGCGAACTGCTCGAGCAGATAGCCGTTGGCGCCATGGATCTCGACGCCGTCGAAGCCGGCTTCGAGCGCATTCTTCGTGGCGCGCTTGAAATCGTCGATAATCCCCGGAATTTCGGAGAGCTCGAGCGCACGGGGCTGGGAAACATCGGCGAAGCCGCCGTTGACGAAGGTCTTGCCCTTGGCGCGGATCGCGCTCGGCGCCACCGGGGCTGCGCCATTGGCTTGAAGGTCGACATGCGAGATGCGACCGACATGCCAGAGCTGGATGAAGATCTTGCCGCCGCGCTGATGCACCTGATCGGTGACCTTGCGCCAGCCGGCGACCTGCTCCTTGGAGTAGATGCCGGGGGTGTCCTGGTAGCCTTGGCCCTGCTCCGAGACCTGGCTCGCTTCGGTGATCAGAAGGCCCGCGGAAGCACGCTGGCCGTAATAGTCCGCCGCGAGCGGGCTCGGTACGAAGGTGCCGGGAACGGCGCGGTTGCGCGTCAGCGGCGCCATCACCAAGCGGTTGGCTAGCGTGATCGGGCCGAGCTTGTAGGTCTCAAACAATTTGGTCGAACGGCTCATGAGAATGCTTCCAGGCGATGAGTGGTCCGGAACATTTGTGCATCGCGGCAATCAACGCAAGGGAGGAGCCATACAGAAACTGCAGGCGAGATGCGCAGTGGAGCCGCGCAGCATAAATCATGTGCAATTTCGGCCGCGGCAGCAGATTCGATCTCCCGCCGCGGCCGCCTGAATAATCGCGTTTTAGTTCGCGCCGAGGAAATCGCGCTTGCCAATCTCGACGCCGGCGTGGCGCAGAAGGCCGTGGGCAGTCGCGGCGTGGAAATAGAAGTTCGGCAGCGAGAACGCGCTCAGGAATTGCTGGCCCTTCATGGTGATGGACTTGTCGGGACCGGCCGGGAAGGTGACGTCCCTGGTGTCGGCGCCCTCGAACTGCGCCGGCTTGAACGATTTCACATAGTCGATGGTCTTCGCCAGGCGCTGCTTCAACTCCGCAAAGCTGGTCTCGGTGTCCGGTGTGGAGGGCACTTCGCTATGGGTCAGCCGGGCGCAGCCTTTGGCTGCGAAATCGCTGACCAGCTGGATCTGCTTCGACAGCGGCAGCATGTCCGGAAACAGGCGGGACCCCAGCAGGACGCTCGGGTCGACCTTCTTGGCCGCACAATGCGCCTCGGCTTTCGTGAGCAGGCCGGTCAGGCTGTTCAGCATCTGCAAATAGGCGGGAACGACGGCGTCGTGGAAAGACATGTGATGCTCGCTCTGTGGTGGGAAATCTCAGGAGAAACCTGAGCCACTCACATGGGAACCTCATGGAAAAATACAATCGCAAAAGCGGCTTGTGCAGTGCGAAAATTCTACCGGGGCTGTGGCGCTATCGGCGTCATACCCTCGGTGTCATCGCCCGGCTTGACCGGGCGATCCAGTAATCCGAGGCAGCTGGAATTGAATCGATAGGCCGCGGCGTACTGGATGCCCCGCTTTCGCGGGGCATGACAACGATCCTGGTGCTTAGCGGATCGTCCCCGCCGGCTGTGCCTGCGCCGTACCACCGCGCATCCGGGCCAAAAGCTCGGCGGTGGGCCAGGAATCGGCGGGCAGACCGTATTTGATCTGCATCGCCTTGACGGCGGCGCGGCTCTGCTGGCCCAGAACACCGTCGACCTTACCGACATTGAAGCCGGCCTGGACCAGAAGCTGCTGCAATTGCTTTAGCTCGTTGAACGGCAGCTGCGCGACCGGTGTGGACGGCTTTCGCATCGGAGCCGCGCCCGCGATGCGGGTGGCGAGATAACCAGCGGTGGTCGAATAGATCAGCGAGTTATTCCACTCGGTGTAGGCGGCGAAATTCGGGTACGCCATGAAGGCCGGGCCGAAGCGTCCCATCGGCAGCAGCACGGAGGCCGCGAGGTTGTCGTTCGGCAGCGGCCGGCCGTCGGGATAGGTCACGCCGAGCTGAGCCCATTTCGAGCGCGGCTCTCGCACCGTGAGGTCGGTCTGATCCCACGGCAGGTTCTGCGGCACCTTGATCTCCTCCAGCCAGGGCTCACCGCGCCGCCACTTCAGCCCGTTGGCGATGTAGTTCGCGGTCGAGCCGATCACGTCGTCCTCGCTGCGGAGGAGATCGCGTCGTCCGTCGCCGTCATAGTCGACGGCATAGTTGACGTAATGCACCGGCAGGAACTGGGTCTGTCCGAGCTCGCCGGCCCAGGAGCCGACCATCTCGTCAGGATGCAAATCGCCGCGGTCGATGATCTTCAGCGCGGCGATGGTCTCGTTCACGAACATCTCCGAGCGGCGGCAATCATAGGCCAGCGACACCAGCGATTTCAGCGTCGGCAGATTGCCCATGTTGACGCCGAAATCGCTCTCCAGTCCCCAGAACGCGGCGATCACCGCGGGCGGCACGCCGTATTCCTTTTCCGCGCGCGCGAACGCGGCCGCATGTTGCTTGATGTGCTGCTGGCCGTTCTGCATGCGATAGGGCGCGGCCATGCGGCCGGCAAATTCGGTGAAGAGCTGGCCGAACACGCGCTGGCCGCGGTCGCGATTGACGATGCCCTGGTCGTAGACGAGGTAAGGCGAGGCCGCCGCGATCGTCCGCTGCGACACGCCGGCGGCAACGGCCTGCTGTTTCACGTCGGCCAGGAAGCGATCGAAGTTCGCTCCGTTGTGACACGACGCCGCGCGCGGGGAGGGCGCGCTGGCCCTGGGGGCCGCCGGCTTTGCGGGTGGCGGAGCGAACTGGGCAGAAGCGGGAAGGGCGAGCGTGAGCAGGGCGGCGGCCGCGATCGCAAATCGGGTCTGGACCATGAGGTTTCCGCAAGGGGAGGAGACGCTTGGATTCTTGGCCAAGCTTAATGGAACGATTGACTTCAAACCAGTGCCGCGGCTCCGCGACGCACCCGGAAACCTTGCGGGCGGGCCGGGGTCATCCCTACCTCATGCTTGCCGGCCCGCAATCCCTCAAGCGGCCACGGCCGGCCTCGGGAGACGGCCATGAACTATCTTCGTACCGCAATGCTGCTTGCAGGCCTCACCGCCCTGTTCATGGGCGTCGGCTATCTGATCGGCGGTGCCGGCGGCGCCATGATTGCGCTCGTTATTGCCGCGGCGACCAATCTCTTCACCTACTGGAACTCCGACCGGATGGTGCTGTCCATGTATGGCGCCCATGAGGTCGACCGCAGCAGCGCGCCGGAGCTGGTCGGGCTCGTCGCCGAGCTTGCGGGCCGCGCCGGCTTGCCGATGCCGCGTGTGTTCCTGATGGACGAGCCGCAGCCCAACGCATTTGCCACCGGGCGCAATCCCGAAAATGCCGCGGTTGCGGTCACCACCGGGCTGATGCGCCAGCTCAGCCGCGAGGAGCTCGCCGGCGTGATCGCGCACGAGCTTGCCCATATCAAGCACCACGATACGCTGCTGATGACTGTGACCGCGACCATTGCGGGTGCGATCTCGATGCTGGCGCAGTTCGGCATGTTCTTCGGAGGCAACCGCGACAACAACGGTCCGGGCATCGTCGGTTCGATCCTGATGATGATCCTTGCCCCGATCGGCGCCATGCTGGTGCAGATGGCCATCAGTCGTACGCGTGAATACGCCGCGGACAATCTCGGCGCACGCATCGCCGGTCAGCCGATGTGGCTGGCATCGGCGCTGGTGAAGATCGAAGGTGCTGCGCATCAGGTCCCGAATGTCGAGGCGGAGCGAAATCCTGCCACTGCGCACATGTTCATCATCAATCCGCTGTCGGGCCACGGCGTAGACAATCTGTTCGCCACCCATCCTTCGACGCAGAATCGCATCGCGGCGCTTCAGCAGCTCGCAGCCGAGCTCGGTGCGCAGGCGTCTCCGTCGGTCGGCGCGAATGAGAACTATCCGCCCCGGAGCCCGTGGGGCCGCTCTTCTTCACGCGGGCCTTGGGGCTGACGCGGACGCGGCCCGAATTTGCTCGCTTTGTGACCTGTCGCACACAGAACGGTCCCGGCCGGTGTTAACACCCTGCCGTGACAGTTCCTGCGAAAGGGGATGCGTGGCCGGCCCTCTGCCTGCCACCGTCGAAGATGACCAAAGCTGCAGTACCATTGTTGATCGCCCTCGGCGTGCTGATCGGCCTGTCCACGCACACCGTCGTCAATTGCGGGGACGAGGACGAGCCCGACATCTGCTCGGCGGTGATCGGCTTCTCGCCGCTGCGCGGCTCGCTGATCGCTTTCGCCTATGAGGGGCGCGGACGGATCGCGCTGCGCCACGGCGACTGGCAGCGGGCGATCGCGGATTTCGACGAGGCCATCCACCTCAATCCCAACCGCGCCTCGCTCTATCGCGATCGGGCGCTGGCGCGCCGGCAGAACGGCGATCTCGAACTTGCGATCGAGGATTACGACGAGGCGATCGCGCACGATCCCAGGCACGCCGCGCCCTATCACCAGCGCGGTCTCGCGCTCGCGGCCGCCGGCGATCTCGATCGCGCGATCCTGAGCTACAACACCGCGATCCGCCTCGACCCCTCGGATGCGCAGCCTCGGCTCGACCGCGGCCTCGCTTTCCTGGCCCGTGGCCAGGCGAATGAAGCGCGCGCCGATTTCGAGGCCGCGCTGGCGCTGCCCGCCGGCAAGGATGCCCACACCCGCGATGCAGCGCGCGCAAAACTCGCCGAACTCGCGAGCGCCGAGCCGACCCGGCTCGCCGCGCCAGGAAGATAGAGATATCTAGAGCTGCGTGCGCCGCTGTAACCCTCTCCCCTTGTGGGAGAGGGTGGCTCGCCGCGAAGCGGCGAGACGGGTGAGGGGTATCTCTCCGCGCGTGAGCCTGCTGCAGTTGAATTCGCGGAAACAACCCCTCATCCGGCGGTTCGCGCCACCTTCTCCCACAAGGGGAGAAGGAAGAAGGTGAGCGCCTACTTCGCCTTCTTGGCTTTGGCTTTCTTGGCCTTCTTCACCGGCTTGTCCTTGGGCGCTTTCTTCTCCACCTTCACCGCGACCGGCGTGCTGGCGGCGATTCGCATCGACCGCGCGTAGCTGTCGGCGACGTTGTCGGCGGACATCTGCAGGCGCTTGGCGGCCGCAATGGCCTGCTCCATGGTGGCCTTGGCCATCATCTTGAAGCGGTCGCCGGTCTCCTTGCCCTTGGCCTTGGCCGCAAGGCCGTTGAATCGATCCCGCCGCTCCTTGGCGCGGGACATCAGGCCCGTATGCAGCTGTCTGGCCAGTTGCCGGATCACGACATCCAGGTCGGCGTCCGCCATGTTGTTCTATCCTCTTCGAAAACAATATCGATGCGGGCGGGACTATGCAGATCAGGCCCCACCTTGGCAATTCCCGGCCACGCGTCATCCGCAGCTTCCGGTGAGCAAAACAAAAGAGCCGCGCTGCGCGCGCGGCTCTCGGGCTTGGTTTGGCGCTTTCTGACTTACTTCAGCGAGGCGACCGGGCCGCTCGAGGCTGCCGGATCGGGGTCGAAGCCGAACACGCCGACCAGATATTTGTAATAGTCCGGCAACTTCTCCTTGAGCGCCTCGCGCGACTTCGGGTCGTGGAATTCGCTCTTCCCGGCCAGGAAGATGCTGGCGGTCACCGCGAAGAACTCCATGTGATTCTTCAGCGCATAGGATTCCTTGGGCAGGAGATCCTTGGACTTGGCGTAGGCGTAATAGCCGATCACGCCCTTGTTGGCGTAGCCGTCCGGCAACAGCCGCGCGTGGTAAGCGTGCAGCAGCTCGTGCAGCAGCACGGCTTCCTTTTCGTACCGCATCATGTCCGGCCGCAGCATGATCACGCCAAGGCCGGAATCGACCGCGAGGTCGACGGCGTTCGGATTGCTCCAGCGCTGCTTGTTGGGGTCCCAGACCGTCAGCGTGCGGGGAGCGGTGCGCTGGATGTCAGGCGTGACCCGGCCGTAGCAGGCGGTCGCGGCGCCTTCGTCGAGGCAGGCGAGCTCGCTGGCGATGATCGGGACCGTGCGGAAGAAGCGCAGCACGCGCGGCGAGAGGCCGGCAGCCTCGACCACGTCGATCTGGCTCTTCACATTCTCGGTGAGCTTGTCGACATCCTTGCGGTCGGAATTCTCCGACAGGTCGAACATGTAGCCGCGGTAGCTCTGGAAGCCCGGCGGTAACGCCTGCGCTGCGCCGGCGGACGCATCAAGCGGTCCGGCATGGGACGAATTGGCAAAGAGCGCGCCGACAATGGTCGCGGTCAGCAGCAACGCAATGCGCATGATGAACCCCCTGATGTCACTTCACGCGGCAGAATAAGCCGCCGTTGTTTGCGAAAAGTGAGTGGGGCGAGACTAAGGCAGCGATGTTGAGGCGTGCTTAATCGATCGTTGCGGATCGCGGAACTGAATTAGCGCCGGGTTAACCAAGCGTGGATTGCCCACGCGCTTCGGCGTAGCATGCGGTCCGGGCATCAGGCCCTCAAACCAGATAGCCGGAAGGGAGGATGCCATGTATGCCGCCATCCGTCAGGCCAAGGCGAAAAGCGGGAGCGCCGAAGAGTTGGCGCGCCGTATCAAGGAAGGCGCCGTTCCGATCATCAGCGACGTCGACGGCTTCCGCGCCTATTACGTCGTCTATGCCGGCGACGACACGGTCACGGCGATTTCGATCTTCGACAAGTTCGAGCAGGCGGAGGAGGCGAACAGGCGTGCGATCGCCTGGATCGAGAAGGATCTGGGCGCGCTGCTTGCAGGCGACGCCCGCGCCGCCGCGGGGCCGGTGATCGTGCATACGCTGGCGTAGGGATTGGGCGGATTGCTGCTTCCCCGATGTCGTCCTGGCGAAAGCCAGGACCCATTACCCCAGCGAGTCGTTGTGGCACGAGATCGTGGTTACGAATCTTCGCCAAACTCGCTTCCGGGGTAATGGGTCCTGGATCTGCGCTTCGCTTGTCCAGGACGACAGCGGAGTGAATGGCGTGCGCTTGCCACTCAGCGCGCAGCCGTCCCCTTACAACTCCCGTGCATTCGAGAACGCGAACGAGCTCACCCGCCGCGTCGTCTCGTCCAAAATCAGCGTGCGCGTGATCGGCGGCTCGGCGCGCTGGGCGCA
This sequence comes from Bradyrhizobium sp. WSM4873, assembly GCF_055811355.1. Taxonomy (NCBI): domain Bacteria; kingdom Pseudomonadati; phylum Pseudomonadota; class Alphaproteobacteria; order Hyphomicrobiales; family Nitrobacteraceae; genus Bradyrhizobium; species Bradyrhizobium sp. WSM4873. The sequence goes on from NZ_JBVVPS010000010.1 coordinate 120,542, forward strand.
GTTTTCCCGTTCGCAGAGACGGCAGTTGACGCCGATCGGCGTCCCCTCCGTTTTCTCCAGATCGATGCCGGCGGCGTAGACGAGGCGCGCGGCGTGACGGATCTCGCAGCCGAGGCCGATGGCGAAGCGCGGCTGCGGCAGCGGGTGCGGCGCGACGGGGCGGCGCACCATCTGCGCGATCGAGAAATAGCGCGTGCCGTCGGACAGCTCGATCACCTGCTTCAGCAGGCGATCAGGCGTGTCGAAGGTCGAGTGCACGTTCCACAACGGACATGTGCCGCCAAATTTCGAGAACGGGAACGTGCCCGATGAAAATCGCTTCGAGACGTTGCCGGCATTGTCGACACGAAGCAGGAAGAACGGGATGCCGCGCGCATTCGGCCGCTGCAGGGTGGTGAGCCGATGGCAGACCTGCTCGAAGCCGGAATTGAAGCGCTGCGCCAGCAGATGGATGTCGTAGTTCAATGCTTCCGCCGCAGCCAGGAAAGCCGGGTAGGGCATCATCACGGCGGCCGCAAAGTAATTGCCGAGCGTGATGCGGAACAGGCGGCGCGGTGTATCGTCCAGCGGGCCGGCGCGGGCGATGATGGTCTCCAGGGCTTGCGCACATTCCACCAGGCCGAGCTGAAAGGCGAGCTGGAACGCGCGGCCGGGCGGATCGACCAGCTCGGAGATCAGGAGCTGGCGGCGGTGGCGGTCGAACCGCCTCAGCGTCTCCCGCATCACGTCCACCGGCATGATGCGGGTCTGGATCGAATGCTTCTCACGCAGCCGCGCCGCGAGCGCCGCATAAAGCTCTTCGGCCGGCACGTTCAGCTCGTCTCGCAGAGTCTCCGTGGCCTGCTCGAGTTCCGGAAAGTAGTTGCGGTTGGCCTCGATCAGCTCGCGGACGCGCTCGACCGGATTGGCCTCATAGCGGGTGCCGACGTCGCGGTCGGCCATTTGTGCCGCGGCCAGCGTCTCGCCCTGCCGGGCCTCGGTATAGGCGGCATAGAGCCGTTGCAGCGCATGGGTGACGCCGGGGCAGAGCTCGGCGAGATCGCGCAGTTCCTGCTTGGGAACGTCGATCTGGCGGAACAGCGGGTCGGAGAAGATCTCGTTGAGCTCGGCGAAGAAGCGGTCCTCGTCGGCGGTCGCGAGGTCGCGCAGGTCGAGGTCGTAGGTTTCGGCCAGCCGCAGCAGGATCTGGGCGGTCACCGGACGCTGGTTGCGCTCGATCAGATTGACATAGCTCGGCGAGATCCCGAGCCCCTCGGCGATCTGGGTCTGCGACAGCCCCAATTGCTGCCGGATCCGCCGGAAGCGCGGGCCGACGAAGAGCTTCTTGCTGGAACCGGCGGGCATTCTCAGGTCTCCGGAGGCGGTATCAAGGGCAGGCTTGCTGACCAATTTAATTTACAATATTTACAAAGTGACATCTATTACAAGTACCGATGTTACATGACATCACCATTCAAATACAAGCCCACTATACGAGCTGAGCTTTCTCGCGTTTAGCTTCTGACACGCATCTCGCAATGCATTGTCAAGAATGTCGATGGCTGGTGGCCATCGTCGGCGAAAAGGATCAGGCACATGAACTACCAACCCCGCGGCATCAGCACCCTCCAGGCCCCCGCCTCGTATCAGAGTGAAGTCGAGGCAGCCCGCTCGCTACTGGAGACCCAGCCGACCTGGAACGGGGTGTCGGCCGAGGCCGTCGCCCGCATGCGCCTGCAGAATCGCTTCAAGACCGGCCTCGACGTCGCCCGCTACACCGCGGCGCTGATGCGGGCGGACATGGCCGCCTATGACGGCGATCCCACCAAATACACGCAGTCGCTGGGCTGCTGGCACGGCTTCATCGCCCAGCAGAAGCTGATCTCGGTCAAGAAGCACTTTGGCAAGACCGATCGCACCTATTTGTACCTGTCCGGCTGGATGATTGCGGCGCTGCGCTCCGAGTTCGGCCCGCTGCCCGACCAGTCGATGCACGAGAAGACCTCGGTCCCGGCGCTGATCGAAGAGCTCTACACTTTCCTCCGTCAGGCCGACTCGCGCGAGCTGAACGATATCTTCCGCAACCTCGATAAGGCCCGCAAGGAAGGCGACAAGACCCGGGAGAAGGAGTTGATCGAGAAGATCGACAACTTCCAGACCCATGTCGTCCCCGTGATCGCCGACATCGACGCCGGCTTCGGCAATGCGGAGGCGACCTATCTGCTCGCCAAGAAGATGATCGAGGCGGGTGCCTGCGCGCTCCAGATCGAGAACCAGGTCTCGGACGAGAAGCAGTGCGGCCACCAGGACGGCAAGGTCACCGTGCCGCACGAGGTGTTCCTGGCCAAGATCCGGGCCTGCCGCCACGCCTTCCTCGAACTCGGCGTCGAAGACGGCATCGTCGTCACCCGCACCGACTCGCTCGGTGCCGGCCTGACCCAGCAGATCGCGGTCAGCCACAAGCCCGGTGACCTCGGCGACCAGTACAACAGCTTCCTGGATTGCGAGGAAGTGACGGCGGAGAACGCCCGCAACGGCGACGTCATCATCAACCGCAACGGCAAGATGATGCGTCCGAAGCGGCTGCCCTCCAACCTCTATCAGTTCCGCCCGGGCACCGGCGAAGACCGTTGCGTGCTCGACAGCATCACCTCGCTGCAGAACGGTGCGGACCTGCTCTGGATCGAGACCGAGAAGCCGCATATCGAGCAGATCGCCAAGATGGTCGACCGGATCCGCAAGGTGGTTCCGAACGCGAAGCTCGCCTACAATAATTCGCCCTCGTTCAACTGGACGCTCAACTTCCGCTGGCAGGTCTACGACGCGATGAAGGAAGCGGGCCAGGACGTCAGCAGGTACAATCGTGCCGAGCTGATGAAGGTGGAATACGACGACACGCCGCTGGCGAAGGAAGCCGACGAGCGCATCCGTACCTTCCAGGCGGATTCCGCCAAGCGAGCCGGCATCTTCCACCACCTGATCACGTTGCCGACCTACCACACGGCGGCGCTCTCGACCGACAATCTGGCGAAGGAATATTTCGGCGACCAGGGCATGCTCGGCTATGTCAAGAACGTCCAGCGCGCCGAGATCCGTCAGGGTATCGCCTGCGCCAAGCATCAGAACATGGCGGGCTCCGACATCGGCGACGACCACAAGGAATACTTCGCCGGCGAGGCTGCCCTGAAGGCGGGCGGCGCCCACAACACGATGAACCAGTTCGGCTAACGCATCACGCTAATCGACAGGAGACTGACAATGACCAACAGCAATTTCTGGGTGATCGGTGGCGAGTTCGGTTCGATGAACTTCCACAAGCTGGTGGAAGGCTCGGCCCAGGTCCAGGGTCCGTTTAAGACCCGCAAGGAGGCCGAGGACGCCTGGCGTTCGGTCTCGGAAGAGAACCGCCACAAGGCCGGCGTCCGCTTCTCGATCGTGGAAGAGCCGTCGCGGGTCTCGGCGTGACAATCTGAACTAACATGACAATCTGAATAAGAAGACGTCCAAGGACGGAGGGTCCCATCCGGCGCAAGCCGGGTGGGACCGTCTGTTTTTGGCACAGGTGAAAGATTTGTGGGCGCCGTAAGTCACTGGAATTGTAGGCCCTTTGCGGACACTTTGGTTGCTGATAGGTTAATCCCGCCAAGTGAGGACGAGGCCGCCAATGTCAGAGCCCGAGACCAGCGGGATCCATCCCAGCCAGCCGCGCCCGGTGCGGCTGCGCGATGCGCTGTTGCGGGCGCGGATCGAGGCCGCCGACCGGACCGGCGTCGTCGTCGATTTGCGCGATGCCGAGGTGGCGCGGCTCGAGATCCTCAACGATTCGCTCGATCCCCTGTTCGCGCAGGTGCCGGACAAGATCGACCTGTTCGACCGCGGCATCAGCCAGGGCGATACGCCCAGGCTCTGGATCGACGTCGTCGCGCACATCTTGATGGGGCGCGACAAGCGGATGTACCGCTTCGTGCAGGACACCCGCTTCGGCCGCATCGTGCTCGCCGAATCGCACGACACCGCTGTCATCGTCGAGGCCGTGACCGACTACGTCGCGCGCCGCATGATCGAGCGCGAGCATGCGATGGTGGTCCCGCCCGAGCCGAAGCCCGAGGTGGCGCAGCCACCGCGCCGCTCGCGCGTCTGGCCATTTGTGTTCGGATTTGTGCTCGGCGCCGCCGCGCTGTTCGGGGTTGCCGTGCTCGCGGCCCTACGGAGCTGGTGAACTTTCCTCCACCGTCATTCCGGGGCGCGCGAAGCGCGAGCCCGGAATCCATTCATCAGCACGTATTGCGGCCCGATGGATTCCGGGTTCATGCTTCGCATGCCCCGGAATGACAGTGGTCTAAATCAACTTCACATGCTTGATCTGCCCGATCTGAAATCCGACCCCCACGCTCCGCACCGTCTGCTCGCAACGCCAGCCGGTGTTATCCTTCTCGATCGTGAACAGATTGTAGGCCGCAGCCGGGGTGTGCCCGTGCGCGAGCGCGGAGGCCGACGGCACGCCGATCGAGGGGATGTTGCCGTTGGGGCCTTCGAACCACATCGTCGAATGAATGTGGTCGTGCCCGTGCAGGATCAGCTCGACGCCGTGGCGTTGCAAAAGCGTCAGCAATCCGGCGGAGTCAGTCATCCGCTTGTGGCGCGCGCCGGACTTCAGCGGATGATGCACCAGCAGCACGCGAAACACGTCCTCGGCTGCGAGCCGCTCGAGCACCTGTTCGAGGGACGCGAGCTGATCCCGTCCAAGCGTGCCTGTCGCCATCAAAGGCAAGGTCGGTACCGCCGTGGACAGGCTGATCAGCGCGAGCGGCCCGCGCCGGCGCAGGCTCGGAAAGCCGATACGGCCGTCGTCCCCCGCAAGATAGGGCGCGAAGGTTTCCCCGAAGCGATGAAAGGTGGCGCGGACATAGGCGTCGTGATTGCCGGGAATCGTGGTGACGCGATCGGGCGGACCGACGCCGTCGAGCCAGGCGCGCGCCGGCGCGAATTCCGCCTCCAGCGCCAGATTGACGAGATCGCCGGTGACCGCGATGTGGTCGGGACCTTGCGCCTTCACGTCGGCGACGAGTGCGTCGAGCACCTCGCGGCGCTGGTACTTGTGACGGTTGCGCGTCCAGTTGACATAGCCGAACGCGCGCTTGCCGGCGAGCTCGATCAACCGCGGCTTCGGCAGCGGCGGCAGATGCGGGTCGGACAGATGGGCGAGCGTGAAGGGGGCCATTGGGGGCGATTGCCTCGCTATTCGCCCGATGTAATGGCAAGGTCGCAGGCCAGGTGCAAGCGGGGCATCAAGGGAGCCCGATGGGAGAACGTCTGAACAGCGTCCGACGGAGATTCGAGCCGCTGCTGCGGCGAATCTTCCACGCCTATTTCCTGCTGGTCCGCGGCATGACCCTCGGCGTCCGCGCCGTGGTGCTGGATGCCGACACCAGAGTGTTCCTGGTCCGGCACAGCTACGTCACAGGCTGGTACCTGCCCGGCGGCGGCGTCGATCTCGGCGAGACCATGGAGCAGGCGTTGCGGCGCGAGCTCAAGGAGGAGGGGGATATCGATCTCACCGGCGACGCCGTGCTGCACGGCGTCTTCCTCAACAGCCACGTCTCCCGCCGCGACCATGTCGCGGTCTACGTCATCAGGCAGTTCAGGCAGGATCGCCTGCCCGCGCCCAACCGCGAGATCGCCGAGTGCGGGTTCTTCGCGGTTACCGCGCTGCCCGAGGGGACCACGCCCGGCACGCGGCTGCGGATCGCGGAAGTCCTTCACGACAGGCCGCGGATTGCGACGTGGCGATGATGGCGGCCTGTGCTAGTAAATCGCCGCGCCTGCGGTGTCGGCGCATGGACGAGGGATGAAGATTGTCTGAATCGACGAGGTCATGGCCATTTCGGGTCGCCGTGCTGGTGCCCTGCTACAATGAGGAAGCCGCCGTCGCGACGGTCGTCGCCGATTTCCGCAAGGCACTGCCTGCGGCCGAGGTCTACGTCTACGACAACAACTCGACCGATCGTACCGCGGCGGTCGCGCGCGAGGCCGGAGCGATCGTGCGCAGCGAACGGCGCCAGGGCAAAGGTCACGTCGTGCGCCGCATGTTCGCGGACATCGAGGCCGACATCTACGTGCTCGTCGATGGCGATGCGACCTACGACGCGCCGAGCGCCTCGCGCATGATCGACCAGCTCCTCGATGAGCATCTGGATATGGTTGTCGGTCTGCGTGTCGATCAATCGCAAGCGGCCTACCGGCGCGGTCATCGCATCGGCAATCGGCTCTTCACCGGCTTCCTGGCATCGACCTTCGGCCACGCCTTCAAGGACATCCTGTCCGGTTACCGCGTGTTCTCGCGCCGCTTCGTCAAATCCTTCCCGGTCCTGTCCGGCGGTTTCGAGATCGAAACCGAGTTTGCGGTCTATGCGCTGGAATTGTCGCTGCCGGTCGTCGAGGTCGAGACGCCCTATTACGCGCGTCCGGAAGGCTCCTTCTCCAAGCTCAATACTTGGCAGGACGGGTTGCGCATCTTCAACACGATGCTGAAGCTTAACCGGTCGGAGCGTCCGCTGCGCTTCTTTTCGGCGATCGGCATCGTCTTCGCGCTGCTGTCGATCGCTTTCGGGCTGCCCGTCGTGATCACCTTCCTCGAGACCGGCCTCGTACCGCGCCTGCCGACTGCCGTGCTCTCCATGGGCCTGATGATCATGGCGCTGCTTTCGGCTTCGTCGGGGCTCGTGCTCGACACCGTGACGCGCGGGCGGCGGGAAATGAAGATGCTCGCCTACCTGTCCCAACCGCCGCTCGGCCGGACCTGAAATTGCCTCCGGAGCCGGGCGCAATCGTATGGACCGCTGCCCTCCAAGGTGATATCCCGCCGACGCGATGAACGATCTCTCCCTCACCATCCGGTCGGAAGCCGCCGGCGATGCTCAGGCCATCGAGCGGCTGCACGAACGCACCTTCGGACCCGGCCGCTTCGTGCTCAGCGCGTACCGCATCCGCGAGCATGTGGATCATGTGCTCGATCTCTCCTTCACCGCCCGCGTCGGTACGTTGCTGATCGGATCCGTCCGACAATTGCCGATCTGCGTCGGCGACACGCCGGCACTGCTGCTGGGACCCCTGACGGTCGAGCCTCCGTTCCGCAGCCGCGGCGTCGGCCGGCTGTTGCTCGAGCGCGCGCTGAAGGATGCCAAGGCGCAGGGCCATCGCCTGGTGCTGCTGGTCGGCGATGAGCCCTATTACAGCCGCGTCGGCTTCAAGCAGGTCGCCAAGGGACGCGTCACCATGCCGGGCCCGGTCGATTACAGCCGGCTCCTCGTCATTGAACTCGTCGAAGGCGCGTTCGAAGGTGTGTCGGGGCCGGTCGGTCCCGACTGGAGCAAGACGCGCACCTGACGCGCCATCGCTTCGAAGCTCACATGAAGGTAGGGCAGTGCCGGTCGATCAGCAATACTACCGGGAAGTGGCGTCCGGGAGCACGGCGGAAAAGCTGCTGATCGCGGCGCGCGACCGCATCTTCCAGGATTTCATCGCCCAGATGCAGCCGTCCGCGGCGGACGAGATCCTGGATGTCGGCGTGTCCGACGTGATCAACGACGGCGCCAACGTGCTGGAACGAAGCTACCCGCATCAGCACAAGATCACGGCCTGCGGGCTCGGCGAAGGAATAGGATTCAAGGCGGCTTTTCCGCGTTGCCGTTACGTGCAGATCGAACCGAATACGCGGCTGCCGTTTGATGACAATGCGTTCGACCTCGCGACGTCCAATGCCGTGCTCGAACATGCCGGCAGCCACGGAAACCAGGTGCTCCTGGTCGAGGAGCTTTGCCGCGTCGCGCGGCGGGTGTTCATCACTGTGCCCAACAGGTTCTTTCCGGTCGAGCACCACACGGCCATTCCGCTGGCGCATTATCTCGACGGCACCTTCAGGATCGCCTGCAGGGTCGCCGGCAAGTCGGAATGGACCGACGAGCAGAACCTGATCCTGATGACGCGAAAACGACTGCTGGGGCTCGCCGCCAAGTCCTGCACCCCCAAGTCCGCGGCCGTGGGCTACACCGGTTTGTCGCTCGGCCCGCTATCGTCCAATCTCTATCTCGCATTCCGCTAAAGCAGCGCCGTCTCCCCGCAGCATGATCCCGATGAATAAAATCAACACCAGCAAAGCCGTCTTCGCCGTGTTGTTTCTCGCGGTGCTGGTCGGCCATTTCTGGACCATGATGCGATGGAGCGAGGCGCGCGGCGTCTATGACGACATCTGCTACCTCAGACAGGCGCATCTGTTCCAGAGGTTCGGGCTGGTGGAGGGCTTCGACACCAGCCTCAGCCGCGACGACGATGGCTACCAGAAAGCAAAGCTGAAGGAGATCGGCTACCCCGACTGGAACGATACGACCGCTGCGCCCTGTCACAATCTGATGCCGGCCACGGGGAAGGTCGTCATTCAATACCCGCCGGGTGTCGGCCTCGTGTTGGCGTTGTTTCCGCCGGGTCACCAGGTCGTGCCCATGTACATGCTGGCGACCATTGTCGTCCTCGGCCTTGCGCTGTTTGCGCTTTCTCTCGCGCGCAGCATGAGGTCGGTCCTGATGGCCGGGGCGTTCGGCTGTCTTGCGATCTACCTGATGGTCAATCCGGTCAAGGCGAGCTATTCGATGGCCCCGACCGTCGTCGTGTGCGCGCTCGCCGGATGTCTCACGGCGCGATGGCTGGCGACCCCGCGATCTCAACCGGGGATCTGGCTGCTGGCGCCCATCGGTTTCCTGCTCGGATTGACCGTCGATTTCCGGTTGGCCAATCTCTTCCTGGCGTCCGGTTATGGCGTGTTTCTCCTCGTCGCGTTCCTTGCAGAGCGGAAATTGTCCCGGTTCTTGCAGGGGGCCGTGTTCGGCGTCGCGTTGCTGGCCGGCGTGATCCCGACCATCGTCTTTCACGTCGTCAACGCCGGCAGTCCGTTCGCATCGACCTACGGCAACAACCCCGATGTCAGGCCGCTGGATTTCTCGTTCGCAGTGGTCCGGGATTACCTCGCCGACCCGCTCCAGACCTTGCTGATCGTCACCGGAATTGCAGGCTCGATCTGGCTGTTGCGGCAGGCGAACGGCATTCGCCGCGTTGCGCTGCTCACGTTGGCCAATCTGGTGCTCAACCTCGCCTTCTTCTTCACCTATCCGATCGCGACCCCATACTACACGATCCCGATTTCTCTCCTGACATTGTGGACCCTGCTGTTTGCCGTGCTGTTTCAGGAGGCGGCGGAGGACGCCCCTGAAGCAGCCGCTTTGGCCAACGCGCAATGAAGTCCGGCTAGCTATCGCGCTTTCAGAACTTGAAGTTCGCAAACGCCCGCACGCCGATGCCGGGCATCAACACCTCGTCCTTGGTGTAGGACACCGAGTTGCGGATGTTCTCGTTGAGGAGATTGTTGCCGACGATACCCGTCGTCATCTCGCGCGCGCCGAATGCATTCGGGTTGAGCTTGGTCTTATAGCTGACCTCGGCCTTCAGCAAATTGTAGCCTGCCGTCGGCGTCTCCGCGATCACCGCGACGTCGTTATGAGCGAAGGCGTGCAACAGATTGACCCGCATCAACCAGTTGTCGTCGCGCCAGAACACGCCGCCGCCCAGTCTCACCGGCGGAATGCGCGGCACGTTGGTGCCGTCGGTGAAGGTGGCGCGGACCACGTCGAACTGGTTCTCGATGCCCCAGATGCCGCCCTGCAACGCACCGACGTCGAGCTGCGACTGGAATTCGCCGCCGCGGAAGTTCGCGTCCCGCTGCGAATAGACCGCCTGGTTCACCTCGGCGCCCGGCGTGCCGCACGAGGCAAAATCTTCGTCGCACATCACGCCGGTGAGACGGCGATAGATGAAGTTGTTGAAGTGCGTGTAATAGACGGTCGCCTCGAACCGGAACGGTCCCGTCGCCTTGCGCAGGCCGACCTCGACGGATTTTGCGGTCTCGATGCCGAGGTTGGGATTGCCGATGTCGAAGGTCGCGGTCGCATCATGTGCGCCGCGCGAGAACAGCTCCGCCGCCTTCGGCGCGCGCTCGACATATTGCGCGGTGATGCTGCCGACCAGGCCGCCCGGCAGGTCCTGCAACAGGCCGATGCTGCCGCTCTTCGGCGTGAAGGACGGATTGCGGCCGATGCCCGCCTGCGGCGTGCCGTCGGGCAGGAAGTCCGCGGGAAAATCCGGCGTCGTGCCGTGCAGCTCGACATGCTCGATACGGCCGGCGATCTGCGCCCGCGTCGCGTCCGTGAACTTGAACTCGTTGAAGGCGTAACCGGCAACGCGCGTGCTGTTGTTGGGGTCCCACAGGCCGTTGAACAGCGTGCCCGGATTGTCCGGGCTCGGCGCGCTCAATTCCTGATGGCCGACCTGGAAGCCCAGCGCCGTCGTCACCTCGGCGAAGCGCGCGTTGAACGGCATCAGCTGCACCTCGGTGCGGATCTCCTGCTCCTTGTTGGTGAAAGTCTGTCGCACCCCGTCGGTATTGGGATCGGCGGGATCGGCAAGCCCGATCTCGTTGTGCCGATAGTCGGTCGCACCGGCCCAGAAGCGAACGACATCGATCGCGGTAGCGTCGGGATGGTACTCGCCCTTGACGTTGATCTTGGTCTGATGGCCGTCGATCCGTGTGTTGTGGTCGGCGCCGTCGATGCCGGGGATGTGGTAGAGCGCGTCGTTCTGCGTGATCGCCGCGCCAATATAGCCGCCTTGGAAAAAGTAGGAGCCGCCGATCGAGGCGCCGTCCGAGCGCGTCGCCGAGTTGGGCTGGCGTCCGTTGGCGACGGACCGGGTCTGGTCGGTGAGGTACGGGTAGCTCGGGATGCTATAGTCGGTGGTGTTGCGGCCGTAGACGTCGGCATGGAAGGCAAAATTGCCGCCGCCGGTGTCGAGCAGCACGCCGCTCTCGATGCCACGGTCGACCGAACTGAACGCGCTGCGCGTCTCGGCGCTGACGCAAGGCGAAGTCGCGGCGCTCGCGAGCGGCGCCTTGGCCGGCAGGCCGAAGCTCTGGAACGGCTGGGCACCGCAGTTCGGCAGCGCATCCGGAATCCGGTTGTTGGTGGCGCTGACGACGCCGCCGATCGAGGTCGAGCCGTAGCGCAGCGCGGCGGGTCCGCGCACCACCTCGACCTGGTTGGTCGCGAGCGGATCGATCGGGACGAAGTGATCCTCGCCGAGGTCGGAGGCGCCGCCGGAATTGGTGCCGTTCTCGACGATGCCGACGCGGTTGACGTCGAGCCCCCGGATGATTGGCCGGCTGGAGGCGCCGGGCGCGAAGCTCGAGCCGGTGATGCCGGGTTTCGAGAACAGGAGATCGCCGAGCTGGCCGCCGCCCTCGCGGCGGATCTCCTCGTTCGGCACCACCGTGACCGTCGCGAACTGGTTAGTCACGATCGGCAGCACGCCCTGCTGAGGGGCGGCCGGCGTGGAGGTTGCCGGCGTGGCGTCCGCCGTGCGTTCGTGGCTGCGTGCCCGCGCGGTTCGCGTGGGGCGGCCCGGGTTGCGGGTCGGCACCGCCGCCCTGCGGACGATGGGGCTCGGAGCCGTCACGGTGACGGCGGGGATCTCGGTCGATGATTTATCCTCGGCCAGCGCCGAGGTGGCGACGCCGAGCAGGAGCAGGCTTGCTCCACCAAGACGCTGTGCGCGCCGCAATTCAAATGACATGGTCCTGATTCCAGTCAGGCGCCGTCCGCATGTTGGTCTGCTGATGGGAGGCGGCCTGCCGTCGCTGCGCGACGGAATTCGACTTCAACTGCTCCCGGGCACGCGCCTGAAAGCGGCGAGCCCGGGCGTGATCAAGCTGGAGTCAGGACGCGGGAGGGGCGCGCGGCTGGAATGCCGTGCCGGCCGATTTCAAATGGACGAATTCGGCGTCGGTGGTGCGGTAGAGCAGCTCGATTGCCTGCGGCAGCAACAACACAGGCGGCGTCGCGAACATGACGGTGCCGGCCATCGCGACCAATGCGCAGATCGCGCAATTGTCCTCGCCCGGGTGCTCCCTGTCGGGAGCCAACGGCGATTGCCTCTCGACCGCGGCGCGGTCGATCGAAGCGGGAGCTTGGGCGCCGTCGGTCTGCTGCAGCGAGGGCTGGGCGAGGGGAGCGGCCTGGGCAAACCAATGGCTGTGGCCGAACGTCAACGCGAACTGCACCAGCATCGCGAAGATCGCGAGCCGGGCGCCGTGCCTGATATTCGACCGGAACCACTTCATCTGGAAACGCCACCCCACATCGCGAGGTATCATCCCCTGATCCCGCGATGTTATAATGTAACATCGCGCGATCCGTCAGCGAATGTCAACCGCAGCCACAATGATCCGTTCGGGCGATTGCCGGATGTGTCGTTCGCGCAACAGAGCGATCAGCGCCCCTCGCGAACCCACGTCGCAGCAAACGCGCCGAGCAGCAGCAGCAACCCGATCAAGCCGGCGAAGATCGGCAGCACGCCGACGCCCTTCACCACGCTGGCGTCGCGCATCCGCACGCCCATCCAGCCGTCACCATGGAAGACGCTCGCCGAGCGGACCGGCAGGATGCGCGGCAGCTCGACGCTGGCGCCGTCGACCACGCGCACGGCGTCACCGCCGGTCGCCTGGGTCAGCGGCTTCAACGTCTCGGTGGTGGAGGTGACTTCCGAAAACTCCTTCGGATTGGTCGGGCCGACATTGATCAGCGCCTTCAGCGTGCCGTCGGTGGCATGCCACAGGCCGAGCTCGCTCGCCGGCAGGCTGGCGCGCCATTCGCCGGGATCGCCGGCTGCAAGCGTCAGGTCGCGCGACACGCCGGACGGCGAGGTCACACTCACCGGCTGAACGCTGTCGGCCATGGTCTGGCGCACCACCACGAGATTCTTGCCCTGCACCTGCAGGCGCAACGCTTCCTCGTCCAGATCCGGCTGCTTCATCAGCCAGTGCGACATCCGCCGCAACAGATCGAGATGCGGACCACCGCCTTCATAGCCGCGCGCCCACAGCCAGATGTGGTCGGAGAGCAGAAGTGCGACGCGGCCCTCCCCGAAGCGCGACAGGAACAGCAGCGGCTTGCCATCGACGCCCGTCATGACCGGCGGGTTGACCGCATTGCGGGTATCGACGGTGCGGAAGAACCTGCTCCAGCGCGGCGGCTCGGAGGCCGAGCCCTCGAGGCCACGCGTGACGGGATGGCGTTTGCCGACGTCGGACAGATGCGCGTAGAACGGCTTTTCCGTCACGCCGACGGGCTCTGCCGGCAGCACCGAATCCAGCGGCGTGCGCCAGATGCTGGTGTTGGACGCGTAGTCGGGGCCGGCCGAGACCAGCACCGCGCCGCCGGAACGAACGTAGCGTGCGATGTTGTCGAAATAAGCGATCGGCAGCACGCCCTGGCGGGCATAGCGGTCGAAGATGATCAGCTGGAATTCGTTGATCTTCTGCTGGAACAGCTCGCGGGTCGGAAACGCGATCAGCGACAATTCGTTGATCGGCGTGCCGTCCTGCTTCTCCGGCGGCCGCAGAATGGTGAAGTGGACGAGATCGACGCTGGCATCGGACTTGAGCAGGTTGCGCCAGGTGCGCTCGCCGGAATGCGGCTCGCCGGAGACCAGCAGCACGCGCAGCTTGTCGCGCACACCATCGATGGCGACGACGGCGCGGTTGTTCACCGGCGTCAATTCCCGCTCGAGCGGCGAGGCTTCGATCTCGACGATGTTCGGCCCGGAATGCTTGATGTCGACCTCGACGCTTGCGGCCTGGCCGCTCGAAAGCGTGCGCTCGTTGATGACCTCGCCGTCCCTGCGGACCGTGACCTTGGCGCGCTCGCCGCTGACGCCCTGGTCGTCGAGGCGGTAGGTGATAGTCTGGGGCTGCCCGACGATGCCGAAGCGCGGCGCTGCGATGACCGCGATACGGCGGTCGCGCTCGTCTTTTTGCCCGGTGATCAGCGCGTGCACCGGCGCCTGGAAGCCGAGCCCGGCGGCGTTGGCCGGAATGTCGTGGACGCGGCCGTCGGTGATCAGGAAGGCGCCGGCGACGCGGTCGACAGGCACGTCCGACAAGGCCGAGGCCAACGCGCCGAACAGCTTGGTGCCGTCGGTCTCGCCGTCGGCCTGTCCGGCATCGACGACGCGGACCTCGAGCCCCTTGATCTTCTTCAGGCTGTCGACCAGCGCTTCCTGCGCCTGAGCGGCCTCCCGATTGCGATTGCCGAAATTCTGGCTCGGGCTCTTGTCGACGACGATCGCGGCGACAGAGGTGAGGGGATCGCGGTCCTCGCGGGTGAAGGAGGGATTGGCGAGCGCCAGCAGGAACAGCGCCAACGCGGCCACGCGCACGGCAGCGCCGCGCGCACGTGCCAGCAGCAGCACGAGCGCGATGACGACGATCGCGGCCAGCGCGAGCCACAGGACGATCGTGGGAACGAGCGGCGTGAATGCGATGCCGTAATTCATATCGATCCTACTGCCCCAGCCGTTCGATCAGGGCCGGCGCGTGCACCTGATCGGCCTTGTAGTTGCCGGTCAGCGTGTACATCACAATGTTGGCGCCGGCGCGGTAGGCGAATTCGCGCTGGCGGGGGTCGCCGCCGGTCACCGGCAGCATGGACTGACCGTCGGGCCGCACGGCCCATGCGCCGGCCAGGTCGTTCGAGGTGATGATGATCGGCGAGACGCCGTCGCCGCCGCGTGCCGGCCGCTGCGCGCTGTCCTCGTCGTCTTCGCGCGGCAAGGTCTCGACCCAGGTCTGGCCGGTTGTGAAGCGGCCGGGGAAGTCGCGCAGGAGAAAGAAGGTCTTGGTCAGCACGTGCTCGCGCGGCACCGGCTCCAGCTCAGGCACGTCGAGCGAGGACAGGATCTCGCGGAGCGTCTGCATGGCGGGGGTCTGTGCGGCGCCGTTTGCGCCAGGCGGCGCTTCGACCGCGTCGCGGGTGTCGAACAGCACGGTGCCGCCCTGCTTCATGTAGGCGTCGATCTTGTTGATGGCGTCCCGCGACGGCTTCGGCGCGCCCGGCACGATCGGCCAGTAGATCAGCGGGAAAAAGGCGAGTTCGTCACGCGCCGGATCGATGCCGACGGGATCGCCGGCCTCGAGCGCGGTGCGCTGCGCCAGGAACAGCGTCAGTCCTGACAGCCCGGCCCTGACGATGGAATCCACGTCGGCATTGCCGGTCACGACATAGGCGAGGCGGGTCTGCGACACCGCCTTCATCGCGAACTCGTCGGACGCGCTGTCCGCGTGCGACGGCGTCGGCACGAACGAGGCGAGGCCCGCGAGAGCCAACACGACGATCATCGCGGGCGCGGCGCGGCGGCGCAGCAGCGCGGCGAGGCCGCCACCGAGCACCGCGACAATGATGGCGTCGATCAGGAACAGCGCGAGCGCCGTCGACAGCAGCCAGCCGCGCAAATCCTGCGGCTCGGCGTTGGTGTAGGTGGCATGCCGGGCGCGCAGGCTCGCGGTGTTCAGGGCTGCGATACGGTCGGCGCTGGCAA
Organism: Bradyrhizobium sp. WSM4873; assembly: GCF_055811355.1. Taxonomy (NCBI): domain Bacteria; kingdom Pseudomonadati; phylum Pseudomonadota; class Alphaproteobacteria; order Hyphomicrobiales; family Nitrobacteraceae; genus Bradyrhizobium; species Bradyrhizobium sp. WSM4873. The sequence goes on from NZ_JBVVPS010000010.1 coordinate 135,995, forward strand.
GCGTGTTCACGGCGAGCGGTCCTTCTGCCGGACCATAAAAGCCCGGCGGATGATCGGGTGTGGCGCGGTCGCGATAATCCGCGGGCAGCGGCTTGGCGGCGGCCGGCGGCGGACCAAAAGCGCCAAAGCCGTCGAGGATGTGCAACGGCGCCACCGTCTCGGCGGTCCCCTCGGTGGCAACGCCTGCGCCTGGCTTGGCGGTATAGCCGGACATGTCGACGACGCGCCGCAGGATTTCGACGAAGGTGCCCGACATCGGCAGATCCGACCAGCGCATGTCGGCGCTGACGTGGAACAGGCTGACGACGCCCTTGCCGCGATGCTCGCCTGTTACCAGCGGCGTGCCGTCTTCCAGCGACGCCCAGCTCTTGGTGGCGAGCACGGCATCGGGCTCGGCCAGCACCTGGCGGCTTATCGTGACGTCCTTGGGGACCACGACGCCGGCAAACGGACCATCGGCGGCAAAGGAGGCCAGATGTTGCGGCTTTTCCCAGGTCAGGCTGCCGCCGAGCGTGCGGCCGCCCTTGCGCAGCTTGACCGGAACGAGATCGTCCTCGGCCTGCGCCAGCCGCGGACCGGCGAACCGCACCAGCACGCCGCCCTGGTCGATCCAGGCATTGAGACGCTCGCGGATTTCAGGGGCGATGGTGCCGACATCGGCGAGGATGATCATCGGCAGCTTCTGGTCGAGGAACTGCGTGATGCCCTGCTGCGGCGAGCCCTTGTCGGCGAGCCGCACGTCGGCGAACGGCGCCAGCGCGCGGGTGAGATAGAAGGTCGGCGCCAGCAGCGGCTGCGCGGTCTCGCTGGTGGAGCCCGAGACGATGCCGATGGCGCGGCGGCGCCAGCGCTTGTCGAGCAGCTGCACCGCGCCTGCGGAGCGCTCACCGGCAATTTCCAGCCGCGTGATGTCGTTGCGCAGCTCGACCGGCAGATCGAACGATGCTTCGGTTTCCTTGTCCTGCGGGCCGAACGAATAACGCGCTTCACCGATCGGCGAGGCCTTCTGGTCCAGTGCGCGCACGGTGCCGATGGCGATTCCGCCGTCGGTGCGCAGCACCTTCACCGTCATTTTGGCGGCGGCGTTCTCGGCCGCGACCAGGGCCAGGGCCGGGGAGGTGCCGCCTTCGAACACGGTCAGGCTGCGATCGCCGATGGTCTTGCCGAGGCCTGTCACGAATTCTTCGCCGCGACCGGTGTCGACGCTGTCGGAGAGCCAAGCGATCTCGCAGTCGCCGGTCGCTTTCAGGAAGCGATCGATTGCGGTCAGGGTCTCGACGCGCTCGATCGAATACGGCTTTGGCGTCAGCTGCCGCAGCGCGACGCGCGCGGCGCCCGCCGGCATCAGGGTGATATCGCGGTTCGGCTCGGACAGCGGCACCAGCGCAATCGCGCGGCGATCGTTCTCGGCACTGGCGATCAATTCGTCGGCGGCCCTGATCCGGATGTCCCAGTTCGAGGCCGCGCTCCAGCCGTCGTCGAACATGATCATCAGTGGCGCCTTGCTCGCGGCCGCGCCTGTTTGCGGATTCCAGATCGGGCCGGCGGCGGCGAAAATGACCAGCGCGGCAGCCAGTAGCCGCAATGCGGTCAGCCACCACGGCGTCCGCGACGGCGTCTCTTCGCGCGGTGCGATGTCGAACAGCAGGCGCGTCGGCGGAAACTCGATGCGGCGCGGCCGCGGCGGCATCACGCGCAACAGCCACCACAGCACCGGCAGGCTGACGAGGCCGATCAGGAGCAGCGGTTCGGTGAAGGCGAGCGGCAGTCCCATCATGCTGCCGGCCCCGCCTTGATCGTGGTGGTGCGGGCGCCCGATTTGCTCACCTGCATGCCGGCATGCAGGAACAGCAAGAGCTCGGCGGCCGAGCGGTCGGTCGCATGCGTCGTGAACAGCCAGTCGAGCTTGTTGGTCTCGGCGCGGATCTGGTCGCGGTGCAGCGCGAGCCGCGCGGTGTAATCCTGCGCCCAGCTCTCGGCGCGGCCGGCGGTGATCACGCCGAACCCTTCGGGCTCGACGAACTCGACGCGGCCGGAATACGGGAATGATTCCTCGGCGGGATCGACGATTTGCACCAGCGTGCCATGCGCACCGGAGCCGGACAGGCCGGCGAGCGTGGTCCTGATCTCGGAGATCGGCGACCAGAAGTCCGACAGCACGATCGTCTCGGCCAGCGCCGCGGGCACGAAGGATGGCGGCAGGCTCAAGCGGTCGGCATCGTCATGCAGCATCGCCTGTGCCATCTTGTCGATGACGCTGCGGCTCGCGGTCGGTGCCATCAGCCCGGGAATGCCGACGCGTTCGCCGCCGGAGACGAGCAGCTCGGCCAACGCGAAGGCGACGATCAGCGTCCGCTCGAGCTTGGATTCGCGCGCCTGCTTTGAAGCGAAGGCCATCGAAGGCGAGCGGTCGGGCCAGATCCAGACCGTGTGCGAGGCTTCCCATTCGAGCTCGCGGACATAGAGAAGATCGTCGCGCGCCGAGCGCCGCCAGTCGACGTTCTGCGACGGCTCGCCGGAGACGAAGCGGCGGTATTGCCAGAAGTTTTCGCCGGAGCCGGCGCGACGGCGGCCGTGCAAACCGTGAATGACGTTGGCGGCGATACGGCGGGCCTCGAGCACCAGGCGCGGCAGCGAAGCGGCGAGCGTGCGGCTTTCGCCATCGGCACGTCGGATCGCGATGATCTCCTTTGCTGCGTGCCCGTTCTCCGCCGCCATCAACCGATCCGTGTCTTGAGCTGCTTGATCACGTCCGGAATCGTGCGGCCTTCGGCGCGCGCCTGGAACGTCAACGCCATGCGGTGCTTCAGCACGGGCTCGGCGAGGTCGAGCACGTCGTCGATCGAGGGCGCGAGACGGCCGTCGATCAGCGCGCGTGCGCGCACCGCGAGCATCAGCGATTGGCTGGCGCGCGGGCCCGGGCCCCAGGCGATGAACTTGCTGGTGTCGCCGCCGTCCGGACCGGGACGGGCCGAGCGCACCAGCGACAGGATCGCCTCGACCACGGAATCGCCGACCGGCAGGCGCCGGATCAGTCGCTGCGCGGTGATGAGCGCGTCAGGGGTCATCGCGCCCTTCGCCAGCGTCTCGTCGGCGCCGGTGGTCTCGAACAGGATGCGGCGCTCAGCGTCGCGGTCGGGATAGTCGACGTCGATCTCCATCAGGAAACGGTCGAGCTGGGCCTCAGGCAGCGGATAGGTGCCTTCCTGCTCCAGCGGGTTTTGCGTGGCGAGCACGTGGAACGGCTTCGGCAGATCGTGACGCGCGCCGGCAACGGTGATGTGCTGCTCCTGCATCGCCTGCAGCAGCGCCGACTGCGTGCGCGGGCTGGCGCGGTTGATCTCGTCGGCCATCAGCAGTTGCGCGAACACGGGGCCGGAGATGAAGCGGAAGGCACGCTTGCCGCTAGTGCTCTCGTCGAGCACTTCGGCGCCGAGAATATCGGACGGCATCAGATCGGGCGTGAACTGGATGCGCTTGGCATCGAGGCCGAGGGTGATGCCGAGCGTCTCGACCAGCTTGGTCTTGGCGAGACCGGGGACGCCGATCAACAGCGCATGGCCGCCGGAGAGGATGGTGACCAGCGTGTTCTCGATCACGCGATCCTGACCGAAGATGACGGATGCGATCGCATCCTTTGCCGCGCGAATCTGGCTCGACACCTGCTCGGCCGAACGGACGACACCGTCTTCGAGCTTCTCGACACTCTCCGCCATCCGTTAGCTCCTTCAGCCTGCCATGCGGCTCGCTTGCGTCGTCATGTCATCACGTCCTCAACTCGAGACGTGGGCCCTATGCTAGACTTGCAGGAAGGCCATGTATTCGTTGAATTAACCTATCCCCACCTTATCGGCTTAGGGATATGTAGGGCATCACGAAGTGGCGACCTCCACACCGGACGAATGCGGGGTGGAACCGAGCACCCGGATACAACGTAAACCTGCACCAATCGTGCCAAATAACCGATCGTGCCAAGTGACAGAGTCAGGGCAAACCATGGCGAACCAAGGGCAGAGCGCCGATCGCGGTCTCGAGGGGCTGACTGCCGCTGCCAAAACTGCTGCCGATGCCGAAGGTGCCAAAAAGGGCCTGCCTCCGGTGCATTTGTGGAATCCGCCGTTCTGCGGCGATCTCGACATGCGAATCGCGTCGGATGGTACTTGGTTCTACTTGGGGACGCCAATCGGCCGTCATGCCTTGGTTCGCCTGTTCTCGACCATCCTCAAGCGTGAAGGCGACAAGCATTTCCTCGTCACGCCCGTGGAAAAGGTCGGCATTCGCGTCGACGACGCGCCGTTCATGGCGGTCGAGATGCAGAAGGACGGTGAGGACAACCACCGCGTGCTCCGCTTCCGCACCAATGTCGACGACTGGGTCACCTGCGATGCGGCGCACCGGCTGCGCTTCGTGCAGGCCAGAGACGGTGGGCTGACGCCCTATCTGCATGTCCGCGCCGAGCTCTGGGCCAAGGTCACCCGCGCGCTCTATTACGATCTGGTTGACATGGGTGAGGAGCGGATGGTCGATGGCCAGCCGATGTTCGGTGTCGAATCGGCCGGCGAATTCTTCGCCATGGCCGATGCGGAGCAGGTGAGGGCCGCGCTTTGAACAAGCCTATCTCCAGGAACGATCCCGCCGTGATCGGTGCGGCCGACTTCTTCGCCCGCTCTGCCGCGCGTCTCGGCTTCGACGTTCCGCCCGGACTCTACGATCCCAACATCATTCCGGCCTCGGGCGATCCCGGCACCGACAAGATGCTCGAGATCATCGCGCGCGAGCAGCCGGTGCGGCCGGCGGCGGTCCTGATCGCGGTGGTCGATCATCCCGAGCCGACCATCCTCCTGACGCAGCGCTCGGCGCATCTGAACGACCATGCCGGCCAGATCGCCTTTCCCGGCGGCAAGATCGACGCGACTGACCGCTCGCCGCTCGATGCGGCGCTGCGCGAGGCCGAGGAGGAGGTCGGGCTGTCCAGAGACTTCGTCGAGCCGATCGGATATCTCGATCTCTACGGCACCGGCTTCGGCTTCCGCATCCTGCCGACGGTTGCCAGGGTGCGCCCGGGTTTTGAGCTGACGATCAACCATTCCGAGGTTGATGACGCGTTCGAAGTGCCGCTATCCTTCCTGATGAACCCGGCCAACCACCAGGTGCACAGCAAGGAATTCCGCGGCATGGAGCGGTCCTACTACGCGATGCCGTTTGCCGAACGCTACATCTGGGGCGCGACGGCCGGCATGCTGCGCGTGCTCTATGAGCGGATCTATTCATCATGATCAGACCGATCCTGACCGAGATCGGAATCTTCCTCGTTCCCTTTGCCGTCTATGCGCTGTTCCTCGCCGCCACGCGCTCCGGCCTGTTCGTGCAATCGTCCTGGCCGATCACCATCGTCGCGCGTCTCATGCTGGCGGCGCTCGTGCTGATGATCGCGGGGCTGATCGGGTTTGCGCATTTCTCCGGCGCGGCGCCGGATTCGACCTATGTCCCCGCCCACGTCGAGAACGGCAAGCTCGTGCCGGGCGTGGAAAGATAGGGCCGGCCGATGAGCGCGGTGCCCATGCTCGCCGATGCGCCCTGGCTGATTTCGGGCGGGACCGCGCGCGTCCTGCAATTGCTCAACGCGGATGGCGAGGAGGCACGGGTCGTCGGCGGCGCCGTGCGCAACGCGCTGCTCGGCCTCGTGCCCGGTGACATCGACATCGCGACCACGGCGCTCCCGCACGAGGTGATGCGGCGGGCCAAGAGCGCCGGCATCAAGGCCGTGCCGACCGGCATCGACCACGGCACCGTCACCCTCGTCATCGACAGCCAACCGTACGAAGTCACGACGCTGCGCGAGGATACCGAGACCTTCGGCCGCAAGGCCAAGGTCGCGTTCGGCCGCGACTGGGTGAAGGACGCCGAGCGCCGCGACTTCACGATGAACGGGCTCTCGGTCGACGCTGACGGTGTCGTCCACGATTACGTCGGAGGCATCGCGGATGCGGCGGCGCGGCGCGTGCGCTTCATCGGTGATCCCGACCAGCGCATCGCCGAGGATTTCCTGCGCATCCTGCGCTTCTTCCGCATCCACGCCGCCTTTGGTGCCGGCGATCCCGACCGCGACGGCTATCTCGCCTGCATCCGCGGCCGCGCCGGACTTGCCAGCCTCTCGGCCGAGCGGCTGCGCATGGAGATGCTGAAGCTGCTGGTCGCTCAGGGCGCCTCTGCCGCCGCGCTCGCCATGGCGGAAGGCGGATTGCTGCAGGCGCTGACCGGCGGCGTGGTCTACACCGGGCCGCTCTCGGCGATGATCGCGATCGAGCGCGAGCTCGGCCTTACCGCAAGCAGCACGCGCCGGCTCGCCGCGCTGACGGTCGCTGTTACCGAAGACGCCAAGCGCGTCGCCACGCGCTTGAGGCTCTCCAATGCGGAAACCAAGGCGCTGGATTCGATGGGGCACCGCTGGTGGCGCCTCGCCACGAAGGGCGAAGCCGATGCGCGGCGGCTGCTCTACCGGCTCGGCGCGGAGCGCTATCACGATCGCGTGTTGCTGGGTTGGGCGCGAGCCGGCGGTGACGTCGGCTCGTCGCGATGGCGTGCGCTCGCCGAGCTGCCGCAGCGCTGGACCGCGCCGAAATTTCCGCTTCGCGCCGCCGACTTCATCGCGCGCGGCATGGCGGAAGGACCCGCGCTCGGACATGTCTTGACGCTCGCCGAGGACGCTTGGCTTGCGGCGGATTTTCCCCTAGAGGAAGCCGCCCTCGCTTCCATCGCCGATCAAGCTGCGGCACGCATCAGCCGCGATGAGAGAACGTGACCATCGTCTCATGTGGCGCCGTGGTTCGGTCCCATCCGATATTGCGTCGGTGAGCAGCCGAAGCGATCGCGGAAGCGGCGATTGAAGTAAGTCACTTCATTGAAGCCGCAGGCAAAGGCGATGTCACTCACCTTGGTGTCGTCGTAGCGAACGTCCGACAGCATGGCCCGCGCCTTCTGCAGGCGCAGTTCAAGGACTCGCTCGGAGAATGTCGCGCCGCTTTCGAGCAGCAGATCGCTCGCATAGCGGCGCGACAGCTTAAGGGCATCCGCGATCGCCGTGGTCGACAGAGACGGCTCGGCGAAGCGTTTCTCGATCATTGCGATCAGCTCGCGCTGCCGCGCGGCGCGCAAGCCACGTTCCGCCGCAATCTCCGCGACTTCGCCGCGCGCGCCGAGCGCCAACACGATCAAGTCTCCCAGCATGGCCTTGGCGCGCCGCATCAGCTCCGGGTCTTCGTAGACTTCATCGGCTTCGAGGAGAAAATTGATGGTGCGCTCGAGATGCCGTACCGCCGGATTGGCCGGGTCGAGCAACATGGCCGCGCGATGATCGGCATGCGGAACAAGCTTCAGAATTTGCGCACGAGGTATCGATGCCAAATTCCACGCCGTGAGGCCGTCCGTGAAGCTCGAGACCGGTTGGGCGATGTTGAAGGCGACGACGCTTCCCGATTTCAGCTCGAAGCCCTGGTTTCCCACTGTCCATAATTGCGGCTGGGGGCTGCGATAAAAGCCGACCAGGATGTCATCGCGATCGTTGGCCACGTGCTTGCGCGTGCGCACGTAGTGCCCCGTCGTGGTGGTAAACCGGCCGACGCTCAATTCGCCGAGAAGGACATTCTTCGATGCGGTGTAGAAGGGCTTGTCCTCGGCGTGCTTCATCTCCGCCTTGCCGAGTTGCTCCATCCATATCTCGTGCCACAGCCGGAAACGGACCTTGTCATTCAGGTAGGATGGAAGCTGGTCCGATGAAAATTCTACCTTCGGCATGTCCGTCGATGATCCTCGCGTGCCGGTTCCATTGGTACCATGAGGCGGCGTGAAAGGCATCGGGGTACCTGTCCATCGATGTGATGCAAAAGCGGACCGCTGTGCATTCCAGGTCAAGTTCAGTGCCGGATAGGTCAAGTTTTCGGCTGCCGAGCGTTGCGCCGAAAACACATTCGCCAGCGATCCCACTGCCGTACCGTTTCGATCAAGCCCAGCACCTTCGCGGACAAGACGGCCCAGGCGCGGCCCGGTAGTCATTCCGAGCGACGGACTTATTGGGAATTCATAAACATGAGAAAATCGATCGCGGCCGCTGTTGTTTCAGGCATGATGCTGTCGTCGGCATCGGCAGCCGACCTGCCAGTGAAGGCAAACCCGGTCCCTGTCTATGGCTGGACCGGATGGTACGGTGGCGTGAATGCCGGCTACGGTTGGCAAGACAAGAGCGCGGCTTACACCGGCGATTACTTTGCCGATCCGGTGACGAATCTCGGCGGCGGCGCGGGCACTGTGTTCAGCGATGAGCTGGTGACGAGTTCGTCGCACGGGGACGAAGACGCGGCCGATAATCATCCCGCCTACCGGCAACCTCTTCGCGCGTCCGGCTTCACCGGTGGCGGACAGATCGGCTACAATTGGCAGATCGAGCGCAACTGGGTCACGGGTTTCGAAGCTGACCTGCAATACGCCAACATCAAGGGCAATAGCTTGTTCAGAGCGCCCGATGAGGGCGGTGTCACGCTCTCGGCCGCGTCTTCCCATCAACTCGACTGGTACGGCACCCTGCGCGGCCGGATCGGCTATTTGTTGAGCGATCGCCTCCTCGCTTTCGGCACAGGCGGCCTCGCCTATGGTGGAACGAAGGCACAGGCTGCCATCGCGATCATTGGTCCGCTGGGCTGGAGCGTCGGCGCCGGATTCGCCACGCAGATTTTCTGTCCCGGCTTCACGACCTGCCTCGCGGGCTCCTCGTCACAGACGTCGGTCGGCTGGACAGCCGGTGGCGGCCTTGAATATGCGGTGCTCCCGAACGTCACGATCAAGGCCGAATATCTGCACATGGACCTCGGCCACCAGAACGTGAAGCTGACGGTGCAGAGCCCGGCGACCGGCAATGGCTTCGTCAATGTCAGGTTCAGCAACGCGTACGACATCGTGCGCATGGGAGTGAACTTCCGGTTCTGACGCACTCGCGCCAGCCAAAGCGGCGCTCCATCCGGCGGCCGACTGCTTGTTGACACGCGCCGAAGACGCTTGGCTTGCGGCGGATTTTCCACTAGAGGAAGCCGCGCCCGCTTCCACGCATCAACCGCGAACGGAAACATTGACCATCATCTCGGGCTTCGCCGACATCTCGATCTTCCAGCTCCTGCTGGTCGCGTTGATGGCGTTGTTTGCGTCCGTGATCGGTGGTCTCGCCGGCTATGGCACCGGCGCCTTGATGCCGCTGGTGCTCGTGCCTCTCGTTGGCGCCGAGCCCGTGGTGCCGATCATCGCGATCTCCGCGATCTTCACCAATTCCAGCCGCGCGCTTGCCTATCTCCGTTATGCCGATCGCCGCCGCGCGCTGATCGTGCTGGCCTGTGCGGCACTGACGACAGCGCTTGGTGCCTACGGCTATACCCGCCTCACCAATGCCGGCGCGGCGCTGGTGATCGGCTCCATGCTGATCCTGAGCGTGCCGCTGCGCCGTGTGCTCCGCCGCCGCCAGGTCAGGATCGGCGACACCGGTCTCGCGGCCGGCTCGGTCGGCTATGGCGTGCTGGTCGGCGGCACCTCCGGCTCCGGCGTGATCCTGCTGTCGCTGCTGATGGCCGCCGGCCTCGAAGGCGCCGCCGTGATCGCGACCGATGCCATGATCTCGCTCGGCACCGGCCTCATCAAGATCTCGGTGTTCGGCCTCGCCGGTGCCGTCACCGCGCAGGTGCTCGCCTTTGCATTGTTGATCGGCGCGATTGCCATTCCCGGCGCGTTCCTGGCCAAGGCCTTCGTCGAGCGGATGCCGGTGCACATCCACACCGCGATCCTCGACATCGCGGTGATCACCGGCGGGCTGGTGATGATCTCGGCTGCGGCGAGGCAGCTCATCTAATCAAGTCGGATGTGGCACGGGTCCCGCTGCGGGGTTTGGATAACGCCTCAGGCCTGGTGTGAGGGACTGCAGTCCAGTTCCTTGATCCTGCCGGCGGCGTCAAACGCCAAAAGTGCACTCATGACGCCGGCACTGGTGAGGTAAGAGATAATGGTACCGTCGTTGCGCCAGGGATTGAGATCATCCAACGTGCCTGCCGGATATTTTCGGAGGTGATCGACCCAATAGGCACGCAGTGCCTCGCGCCCGGTGATGGTTTGGCGGCCGGCACAGCCGCAGTGGACCACGGCGTCCTCCGCATGAAGTTCCAAAATCGCTTCGATATCGCCCGCGCGATAGGCATCAAGCCAGTCGACTGCAACGGCCATGGGGTCAAAGGACATATTTTTCACTCACATGCGTCCAAATCTGGTTCAGGCTGGGGAACCACCAAGCCTTCTAAGATTTTAGTATCCCACCCGGCCACGGCCATATGCCGAAGGACATAGAGGACCGGGCCGAGGGCAAGATCGATGTTGGACGCGTCCGCCAGGCAGGGGATACTCAAGCCCATCCGGCTTTTGCTCGTTGATCCACAGCCGATTGTTTTGCAGGGACTGAGGTCGGTCCTCGGGACGCAACCGGACTTCGACGTTGTCGCAACGTCCAGCGATCGGACGAGCTGCCTCCAAGCAATCCGGAAGCTGACACCTGACGTCGCGCTTCTTGCCGACAAGGTGCCGGATCTGACGGTCGCCGAGATCCTCGCGATCGTGAAGGCTGAGAAGCTCTCCACGCGCCTGGTGTTCTTTACCGAGTCCGACACCGACCACGATCTGACTTCCGCCATCGCAGCCGGCGCCTGCAGCGCAATTTCGAAATATGCCTCTCCCGCCACGATGCTGCGATCGCTGCGGCTGATGACGAAGAGCGGTGTGGCACTGGCGAAGTCCGATCTCTCGGCAGCCGGCAAGGAAGCGGACGGCGACGGCAAAGTCGAAAAGATGCTGGAGCTGTTGACGCAACGGGAACGTCAAATCGCACGACTCGTGGCGGAAGGACTGTCGAACAAGGAGATCGCGCGCCAGCTCAACGTGTCCGACGGGACGGTCAAAGTCCACCTCTACAATATTTTCCAGAAGCTTGAGATCACCAACAGGACTGTGCTCGCGACCATTGCGTTGCTGCAACGCCCCTCCGGCCTGGCCGCGCTCTCGCTGGCCTTTCTGGCGTTCGCTATTGCGGACGAACTCAAGGCGTCGGAAGCGAACGACATCTTTTCGGATCGGAACGGCAACGGCCACGCGGACGAGCACGCCGCGTACGAGCCCTGGAAAAAAGGAATTCTCCGGCACCTCGTGGTCTGGGAATCCGGCGAGACGCCGACGCAAGCCCAGAGAGATCTGTTCGCCAAGGCCGCCCAAATCACGAACCCGGCGGCGGCAATGGAAGCGCTGCGCACGGCCGAGCAATCCGGAGGCGCGACACCGTGGACGCACCACGCTCCTGCTGGATCGAGCGCGCCCGATCTTCCTGCGCGCTTACTGCGAGAAGCGATCGACATACAGACCGGTGACGACCCGGCCCCGGAACATCAATTCCCGCGGCTTCTTTCCAATGCGATGTCGATGCACGGAGGATCTGGCAACTTTGCTATCCTCACCGGCGCGTTGATCTACGCGCTGCAGGACCCTCATCTCGCCCCGCACGCGCATGACCTCCGTGAAGCCTCGATCGACAGCATCCTGGCTGTCACCGAAGAGAGTGCGACCACAAAACTGGCTGCGATCACTCATGCTGCCGCCAATCCTGACGACCATTCAGCCCCAAGTTTCCTTTCGCACGATGTCCACCTGTCTTCCGCCGGTGCGACCACTGGCCACGACAACGCCGCTCAAGAAGGCGCTCCGGGCCAAAGGGGCGCGGGCGATGCGGGTGACAATCTTCACAAACCTGTTGGCGCGGACCTTGGTCACGATGCCAGTATCGGCGTAGGCGGCAACGTTGAAAACGTAGTTTTTCGTTCCCCGATCGACTCCAAGTCGACAGCTTCCGACACCGTGTTCGACTTCGCATCTGGGCCGGGCAGGATCAATCTTGCGGCTTTCGGAGCGCTTGCCTGGCTGCATGTGACGGCGGCAGCCAAGTCTATACCGCCACATACACTCGCCTGGGTCTACGACTCCGCAAGCAACGAAACGATCGTCTACGTGAATGCGACCGATCGTGTGCTTGATGTCGGCGATCGCGGCCTGCTGGAAATCCATCTGGAGGGGATTGTATCCATTGCGGAGGCGGATGCCGCCTCCGCGCCGGATAGCGCGGCTGTCGTGGCTACCCTGGAGCAGCTCGAAGCAGTGCTGATATCGGCGACCGAAACCGATGAGACTGTTTCGAGCAAGGACCATGTCCAAACCACTATCGAGGGGAGCGAGAGCTCGCTCGGGACGGCTGGAGCCTGGGCCCTTCTGGCCAACAACGGCTCGGGTTTCCAGTTCGGGCAGGCCCGGACCGGCTTGGGAACGTCAACGAGGTTCGGAAGCTCCACAGACGCGTCGGCGGATGCAACGGAAGGGAGCGATGGTGCGTCCGCCGCGTCGGCTCACGCATCATCCATCGAGCTTGCGCATAGCGCGCCGGCCCCGACAATCGCAAATGTGACATCGAACAATGGGCCGATCAACACAGGCGCCGGGGCTTCATCGACTGCACCGAACGAGATCGGCCAACCCAGCGTCGTCACCGCCGACAGCGCGGGGCACGGCAATTCGCAGCACGCTTCGGACCCATCGACTGAAGCTGGCTCCAAACCGGGCAACGGCGTCGGCAATGGCGCCGAGCATCACGATAAGGGCCCGGAGGCTCCGGGAGGGTCAGCGAAGAAGGCAGAACCAGACGGCGCGGAACACGGCAAAGCCGGGCACTCAAACGCTGCAAAAGCACCGGACGCAGCTGAGACCGATCCGGACGTCGCAACGGCCGCCAACGCGGGTCATGGCAACTCAAAGCATGCTTCGGAGCCGGGGTCTGCAAAGGCGGCAGCCGACGAATCGACTGAAGCTGGCTCCAAACCGGGCAAGGGCGTCGGCAATGCCGCCGAGCATCACGATAAGGCCTCGGAGGCTGCGGGAGGGGCAGCGAAGAAGGAAGACCCAGCGGGGGCGGAACACGGCAAATCCGGGCACTCAACGGCGCCGGACGCAACCGATATCGATCCGGGCGCCGCAGCGGCTGCTAGCGCAGGCCACGGCAACTCGCAGCACACTTCGCAGCCGGGGTCTGCAAAGGCGGCGGCCAGCGAATCGACTGAAGCTGGCTCCGAACCGGGCAACGCCTATGGCGCCGATCATCATAACGCTTCGGCCTCTGACGCTGCGCACGGACCAGCGAAGACGGCAGAACCAGGTGCCGCGGAACACGGCAAGTCCGGGCACTCATCCGCTGCAAACGCATCGGACGCAGCTGAGACCGATCCGGACGTCGCGATAGCCGCGAGCGGAGGTCACGGCAACTCGCAGCACGCTTCAGAGCCAGGCTCTGCAAAGGTGGCATCCACCGAATCGACTGAAGCTGGGTCCAAACCGGGCAACGGCACGGGCGATAGCGGCGAGCATCACGCTTCGGCTTCGCACGCTGCGGGGGCAGTGAAGACGACAGAACCAACCACCGTGGACCACGGCAACTCGGAGGACGAGTTACACTCAACCTCTGCCAACGCATCGCAAGCAGCCGATATCGGAGAGCCGAGCGTCGCAGCCGGCGGTAACGCTGGACGCGGCAACTCGCAACACGTTGCGCAATCTGCTGCAAGTGCATCAGAAGACGCACACCCCGCCAAAGCTGCGGTGGAGACCGGCGACCTCGAGCAAGGAGCGGTGTTCCGCTTCGATAGCGGACCAACTCCTTCTACTCTCGTCGCGGTCGTTGAGCTGAAACAGCTCAATAATACGCTCGATCCGCACGTTCCGCATGGTCAAGCGGAGGACCTCGCCAAGCCCGTCCCTCATGCACTGAACGGACACGCGGACGATCACCGCAACAACGGCGCGCATCAAGCGATTGTACCTGCGCATCATGATTTGCTGATTTGAACTGTGATCGCGATGGCGGCGATGGTCTCGCTCGCCCTGCCATATACCTCGGCAACGATCATCGCTGGACCGCTTGATGGAACTAGCCGTCAAAGGCGCGTTGGCAGATGTGCTAGGAACGATCGAAGGAAAGCCGGATTGGGCCCTAAACTTTTTGAAAGGGCCTCTCATGCGTGCAATCGCGTTCAGCTCCTGCGTAGCAGTCGTGCTATCCATTTCGTCCGCGGTTCATGCGCAATCCGCAACGGCTGATATCAAGTCCAAGGCCCAGCGCCTTGTCGCGCCTCTTGTCGAAAGTCGCGACAGCCGGCTGCAATCGGTCGCAACATTCGAGCATCAGGTGACCGGCGTCACCGTCGCCCCGGACGGCCGCATCTTCGTGAACTTCCCGCGCTGGACGGAGGATACGCCGGTTTCGGTGGCCGAACTCATGCCGGACGGCTCGACCAAGCCATATCCCAATGAGGAATGGAACGGCTGGCGCAACGCGCGAATGTCAGAAGTATCGCCCAATGATCACTTCGTCTGCGTTCAAAGCGTCGTAGCGGACCGGCGCGGATCGCTTTGGGTCGTCGATCCCGCGGCTCCCAATGCCGAGAAGACTGTGAAGGGTGGACCCAAGATCGTCGAGGTCGATCTGAAGTCGAACGCTGTGAAGCGGATCTTTCCGATCGCGGCGGATGTCGCTGGTCCGGCCAGCTATCTCAACGACATCCGTATCGCCCCCGACGGAAAATTCGCCTATTTGACCGATTCCGGTTCGCCCGGCGGCCTGGTTGTTCTCAACATCGAGTCCGGGCAGGCTTGGCGGGTGCTGAGCGAGGATCCTTCTACCCAATTCGATCCGAGCGTCACCGTGATGACAGATGGCCAGCCGTTGCGGCGGCCGGACGGACGGCAGCCCTTGTTCAATGCCGACAGTCTGGCGCTGTCGAAGGACGGCAACACCCTCTATTGGCAGGCCCTGACCGGAAAGACGCTCTACCGGATCGCCACGTCCAGCATCCAGAGTGCGGACGCGGCGGCTCACGCTCGCCCGGAAACAGTGGCAACGACGGAGCCCGTCGATGGGCTCTGGACCGGCGAACATGACGAAATCTATCTAAGCTCGATCGCCGACAATGCCGTCAAGGTCCTCAACCCCAGTGACGGGACCGTGCGACAGCTGTTGACGGATTCGCGCCTGCGCTGGCCGGACACCTTCTCGCAAGGTCCTGACGGCGCAATCTATGTCACCGCGTCGCATATCCAGGATTCACCCTGGTTCCACATGGCCTGGACGGACAAGAACTTCACGCTTTTCAAGTTCATGCCAAGCGACGCGAACACCGTCGGGTCAAGTCGCGAGCCGAACCGGCAGTAAGCGCGCGGCTCGGGAGGCGGCTTAGGACGAGGAGGACAGATGGCCCATTGGGTTGAGCCTGTGGCCGGCACGCTGCTGATGGCACTTGTCCTTGCCGACGTATTCCTCACGGTTCTCTACGCACGCGCCGGCACCGGAATTATCAGCGACCGCCTGGCCAGACTGGTTTGGCTTGCACTGCGCCGGTTTTCCTCGCTCTGCAATGGCAGCCATTTGCTTTCATTCTGCGGCCCGTTGATCCTGGTCGCCTTGCTGCTCACCTGGTCGATTCTGCTCGCGCTCGGGGCTGCACTGATTGTGCACCCTCAGCTCGGGACCAGCATTACAAGCAGCCACCAGGAGACTCCAACCGACTTCGTGACTGCGCTTTACGTGGCGGGAAGCAGCCTCTCGATCGTAGGCGGCAGCAACTTTGGTCCGCAAAGTGCCGGAGCGAAACTCCTGTTTCTCCTGAATTCGGTGATCGGGACGTCGGTCATTTCGCTCACCATCACTTACCTGATGCAGATCTATGGCGCGCTCAGGAGCAGGAACTCGCTTTGCCTCAACATTCACGCGCTTTGCGGTGAGACCGGCGATGCAGCGGACCTGCTCGCGCATCTGTTCGCAAATAACCAGCTGAGCGCGGGCTACAACAATCTGTCCGAGTTGGCCGCGGAGGTCACCGATACCAAAGAAGCTCACCACTTCTATCCCGTCCTGTTCTACTTCCGCTTTCCTGAACCGTTCTACTCCGTCGCCCGGTCGTCACTCATCGTGCTCGATGCCGTCTCGCTGATCCGAAGTGCATTGCCGAAGGACGCCGATTGGCTCAAGCAATCCGGCGCGGTCACCCAACTATGGTCCTCCGCGCTGCTACTCCTTTCCACCCTCAACAACGTTTTCCTGCACGAGAAAGCATCGGCTGAAGCCGACGACCGAGATCGGCAGCTCTGGCGGATCCGGTTCGACAATGCACGACGGCGGCTGCGGCAAGCAGGTATCAGTGTCACCGACGATCTTCCGCATTCGTGCGAATCCTACATGGAACAGCGAAGAAGGTGGGACTCTCTGGTTTGCGTGCTTGGCAATTCCATGGCTTACAGGCCCTCGGACATCGATCCGGCGATACTAAGGGCGTAAACCCCTGCCGTACTTCTCGCCGAGCGCGCCTGGCCTGGTCTCGCGTCTCAGCGACGCGACGCCTTCGGCGGATCAGCCTCATGAGGCGAATTGTTTCAGGGTTGGAGCCGTGAGAGCAGACGTTGTCGATCCTGATCGCGATCTCGCTGCTCCATCCGCATTCGTTCGAGTTCGCCTTCAGCTTTGGCTGTGTCCTGATTCTGGCGCTTCATTTCAATGATCAGCGCCTCCTGCTCGGCGAGCCGCCGTTCTCCTTCGACGACGTCGCGCTCGATCTGGCTCAGCTCATCGTATATCGCCGTCGTGTACATCGCGATCCTCGCGCGGCCGTGCTGCAGAAGGCACGCCGGAGAGTAGTTTTCGCCTTTTCCAGGAGCTTGATCGGGCCGCTTGGTGCGGCCTTGACCAAAGCGCAAGGCGCATGACTTTCAACTCAATCAGCTTCTCGAACGTTCCGGCTGTTTCCATTTTTTCCCGGGCTTTGATCGGTCGAACGAGCGGCCGTGTTGTAATCATTTTGGCGGAAGCGGCTCACCTAACACGCGACTGCCTGGAACGGACCTCGTCGCGGCGATAGTGCACTCGGCTCACGGCTGCGCTTCAGTCAAGTTGCAAACAAGCGGTCGGCACAATATCGTCGATCGTCCGCCCGCATCTCTTCCGCCCACTATGTCTTCCGCTCCCACGTCTTCCGCCCCCATGTCTGACGTCCAATCTCCCCAGGAGCCAACACGATGAATGTGGTCTCAGTGCCCGGCGGGATCCATCGCCCTCCAGGGAAGGTCGATATCCCATCCGCATGGCAGGGCGGTGAGATGAAAGCCAATCCCGATCGATGGTTGATATCGCTTGCGGCCGGCGAGATCGCCGAGCTTGAGGGCGCGGCTGAAACATTTCTTGGCAGAAACAAAAAAATCGCCGAGATCACGAAGGAAAGCTTTCCGCTTCCCCGCTTCGGCGCGCATCTGGAAGAGGTTAAGACAACGCTCCTGGCTGGCCTTGGCTTCGAAGTCATCCGCGGCCTCCCGGTGGCAAAATATAGCCAGGAGTTCGCCGCTACGATCTTTTGCGGAGTAGGCGCGCATCTTGGATCGGCGCGGTCCCAGAATGCAGCGGGTCACATTCTCGGTCACGTCCGTGACACCGGCGCCGATGCGAAGGATCCGAACACCCGAATTTATCAAACTTCGGAACGGCAGACATTCCACACGGATTCGTCCGACGTGGTTGGATTGTTATGCATTCGCGAGGCGATGGAGGGAGGGGATTCCCTCCTGGTCAGTACGACGACGATCTACAACGAGATGTTTGACAGACGTCCCGACCTTGCCGCTCTCTTGTTTCATCCGATCGCGACAGACCGGCGAGGCGAGGTGCCGGAGAACGAAAAGCCATATCTTGAAATCCCGGTGCTGAATTGGCATGCGGGGTTCCTGACCGGGTTCTATCAGCGCCAGTATATCGATAGTGCGCAACGCTTTCCCGATGCGCCGAGACTGACGCCGGCTCACGTCGAGGCGCTCGATCTCTTCGACGCGCTCGCAAATGATCCCGCGCTGCATTTCGGCATGCGGCTTCAGCCGGGTGACATGCAGTTCGTTTACAATCATGCCTTGCTGCATGACCGGACCGGATTCCGCGATTGGCCCGATGCAGGCCAAAAGCGTCATCTGTTGCGCCTTTGGCTCAGCATGGAAGGCGACCGGCCGCTGCCCGATTGTTTCAAGCAGCGCTATGGTTCGATTGAGATTGGCAACCGTGGCGGCATCATCACCAAAGGTACCAGTTTGAACGTCCCGTTGGATTGACGTTCCGAATGGGTTGAACCGGAAGCCCGGACCCACCTAGCCTCGCAAGCTCAAGCCGCATGATCAGCCCGGACCATCCCTTCGACAGCGCCAGGCTGAAACTCTCAGGTGCCTCGACGCGACCAGGGCGAGTACCCACAAATGCCGCTTGTTGGCGTAAAGCGGACATACGCATCACCCGAGCTACTTGAATGATGCGGTCTCGGCCGGGGCGGGTGTACTTGGCCGCACGAATACAATGGTGGAGTTCACTGGAATTTCCGCGTTCTCGCGGGTGCTCTGGCCGATGAGAATGAGGCCTGCTCCACCATTGGCTACCGTCAGGATGACCGGTTCACCCGCCCATGTCCTGATCGGCTCCATCCCGATGATGAGAAACTCACCGATTGGCTGGTCCAAGTACTGAAGTCTCAGCTGCGGAGCGATTTCTGCGGGCGCAAGTCCGAAGCCCAGCCGTTGCGCGCGCGCATGGATTTCGGTCAGCGACGCTGTCTCGCCCTCGAAGCCGAGCTCAGCGGGCGAGAGAGGGACGAGCTCTACGTCCGTTTTCTTGTCACTCAGAGTAAAAGCCGGCCGCGCAAGGACTTCAGCAGCTGCGCTTCCGACGTCGCAGCCCATTGCACTCATCGCCTTGCGAAGGGCGCGCATGTCCCTGAACGTCCCTGTCGCAATCGTCTTCCAGGGCCGAACATCGGCGGCCGAACTGACGGGAGTCCGCGATCTCGGCACCGGAGCAGCGGTCTTGAGGTCCAGGTGATTCCGCAGAACGTCCTGCGCGGTGCATTGAGCTTTGGCCTCGCTTGCGAAAGCGAGGATAAGGGCGCTACAGAGCAGCAGGGCAATAACGCCGCTGTCCCGTTCTGTCGAACGACTCGGCCTCGCGATGTTTCGGTGCGAGGCGATGTAGTCGATCTCGCCGCGCGTCGTGCCGATGTCCATGAGCTCCCTGTCGCTGAGGCCGCACAGGGTCGCTTGTACGCTCCGGCGTCTGCGGCGCTCCCGCCATGCGCTCAAGAATTGCCGGACGAGGCTGACAACGCGCTGCGTTGATCCGAAGGGCCGTCGCATCCACGCGGCGCCATAGATCGCGCTCATCGCAATCTCCTTTGGCTTGCTTCTCACCGAGGGCTAAGGTGCCAATGCTCGGTCCGGTACGCTTGACGAGGGGCTTACATTTCTCTTACCGGCGGCTTATTCTTTGCGTTCCAGCCGGTGCGGGGCGTTTCCGTGCGGCTGACGTCCGCCGATCCCGCGACACTGGGGCAAGGCACACTTGATATTCGGCTTACATTTTCCGTTTCGAAGGCCTATCTTCTCTGGACAATCGCTGCGGCGCTCTCGGAAGTAGAGGGCACGCCTGGGGAATGGTGCCATGCGCTATTTCTTCGAGGACTGTGTGCTGGATACCGACCGGCGCGAGTTGTGGCGCGGGCCCGATGCCGTTCCTACGACGCCACAGGTACTTGATCTGCTCGGCTATTTGATCCGCAGCAGGGATCGCGTCGTCAGCAAGGATGATCTCATAAACGCAATTTGGAATGGTCGGATCGTTTCTGATGCGGCGCTGACCACCCGATTGAACGCGGTCCGACGCGCGATCGGCGACTCCGGCGCGCAACAACGTCTTATCAAGACATTTCCACGAAAGGGCTTTCGTTTCGTGGGCGCTGTCCACGATGACGAGCGATGTCCCGAAACTGCGGTGATATCAGGCGCCCTCGCAGAATCGTCGAATTTTGCGTGCGCAACCGCCGAGGCAGCGGTTTTGGTCCCGGAGTTCTCCGAAAAAGTAGCTTGCAAACGGCGGCCCAAGAACTGGGTGCGTCACATCAGAGGCCCTCTGAAGTTCGTTGGCGGGACGCTGGCGTCGGTTGCGGCGATCGGTGCAATTGCCGGCGGCCTTCTTGGTTATTGGAATGTTTGGAAGACGCTCCGTACTGACCCACTTCGGGAAGCTCGAGAGCTTCAAGGACAACCGATAGTCAGGCCCGAGATCGCGCATCGTCTCTCTCTCATCGTGTTGCCCTTCATCAACCTCAACAACGATCCAGAGCAGGATCACCTTGCCGATGCCATCACGACAGATTTGACGACCGATCTTGCGCGAGCGCCCGCCACTTTCGTCATCGGACGCGAGGCCGCCCTTGCCTACAAGATTAAGTCGATCGATCTGAAGCAGCTTGGAACGGATCTCGGCGCCCGCTGGGCCGTGCGCGGCGCGGTGAGGGGCAACGGAGATCAGGTGCGGATCAGCGTATCCCTGACCGATCTTCAGACTGCGCGCGACATATGGTCCGACCGGTTCGACGGCGATCGGACAGATCTGGCCATTTTGCAGAAGAACATCACGGTGCGGCTCCTCTGTGTTGCGCACCTGCAGCTCCGTCAATACGAAGAAGCGATCGAACCGTGTAGCCGATCGTTAAACATCGGCGCGGGCCTTCAAGCCTACACAAGCTGATCTCGGCTTACGGCCGACGCGACAAATGGGAAATCATCATGACGGTGCTGGCTGCACCCCTTACGCGAGACACGATGATCCTGAAAGTATCCGCCGAGGAATCCCTTCAGCAAGGTGACGGATGCTGACAAGAGGATGAATTTGGACGACGTCCCGTCGGCCGTTCTGCGCCATGCAGCGATGTCCGCTATCGCGCCATAGTTGGCGACGAAGCGGACATCACACGCGCCGGAAGCTGTGCGCTCCGATCAAACTAGGATGCGGGTCAGCCGCGCCTACTCCTCGTCTTCGTCATCCTCGTCTTCGTCGTCGAGCTCTTCCAATCGATCGAGCACCGCGAACGGCAGCGTCTCGCGAAACAGATCGCCTTCCGCGCCCATCCAGAGACAGATCACGTCGTCGCCCTTCACGTCAGCGACGGTGAGCGGCTGGCCGCCGGATTTCAGCATGACGATGTCGCCGGCTTTTAGTTCCATGGATGGTCCTTTCGGTTTGAATGACGGGAGAAGCTAGCAAAACGGCATGACATGCCGATCACGGGCTACTCGGTCAGTGGATGTGTTGCGGTAGCGCGCATGCGCCGGCCGGGCTGCTGAAATCGATCAGAGAGCTTTAGGCCGGAGCGATCCCATCACGAGAGGCAATGGCGCCTGTTCGATGGATGGCGCAAGGGCTCTTCCGTCCCGTGCGTCGCGACCATGACACCATGCGCCTGTTTTGCCCGACGGAGCAACCGATTTTGTCAGATCCGCAGTTTGCGTTTTCCGCAAGTCCTTGATTCTGCTGCGGCCGTCTACTGTGCATGGGGTTGTTTTCGATGTTTTTGCTTGCGCACCCCGATTGCAGTCAGCCCGGCACCAGTTCTGTCAGCGAGCGGATGATGCGGTCGGGCTTGACGATCGAGCCTTCGGGCAGGCCGTCGCCATGCACGTCGATCCAGATCGAGTAGATGCCGAGACGCTGCGGCGTCACCACTTCCCATTCCAGATTGTCGCCGATCATCCAGGTATCCTCAGCGGTGACGCCGAGCGCCTCCATCGCGTGCAGATAGGCGCGCTCCTCGGGCTTGCCGAAACCGTGCTCGCCCTCGATCTGGATGTGGTGAAAGCGATGCGCCAGCTCGAAGCGCTCCACCTTGGCGCGCTGGGTGTCGGCGGCGCCGTTGGTCACCAGCGCGAGCTTGATGCCGAGCGCCTTGAGCCTGTCGATGGCGTCGTGCGCGCCGGGGAAGACGAACATCTCCTCCTCGCGATAGGCCGTGAAGCGGTCGGCGAGGCGAACGGCGAGGTCGTCGGGCAGGGCGCGATGACCGGCGGCCGCGAGCGCGGCAAAACCGCCCTTGACCGTGAGATGGCGGGCTTCGGCGAGCTTCATCCGCCACGAAGCGTCCGCATTGGCCCAGAAGTTTTTCGCGAAGGCCAGGACGGTGCTTGCGACCAGTTGCGGCGGCAGCGGCGCGAGCTCCTCGGCGAACTCCGCTGTGATCGTGTTCCAGGCGATCTCGGGCCGCGCATAGGCCGACAGGATGGTGTCGTCCATGTCGATCAGCATGGCGCGCGGCAGCGGCTTCATTGCGGGCTTCATCGTCGTCATGGCCACTTCACCTCCGGTGGCAGCGACGACAGGATCGAATCCACATTGCCGCCGGTCTTGAGACCGAAGATGGTGCCGCGGTCGTAGAGCAGGTTGAACTCGACATAGCGCCCGCGCCGGATCAATTGCTCCTCGCGATCCTCCGCGGTCCAGCTGGTCGCGAAATTGCGCCGCACGATGTCGGGATAGATCTTCAGGAAGGCGCGGCCGACATCGCGGGTGAAGGCGAGATCGGCGTCCCAGTCGCCGCTGTCGTGCCAATCGTAGAAGATGCCGCCGATGCCGCGCGCCTCCTTGCGGTGCGGCAGGTGGAAATACTCGTCGCACCACTTCTTGTACTTGTCGTAATCGGCGACGCCGTTCGGCTGCGTGCAGGCCTGTTTCATTGCGGCGTGGAAGGCGATGCTGTCGGCATCGTCCTGCGTGCGCCGGCGGTCGAGCACCGGCGTGAGATCGGCACCGCCGCCGAACCAGGCCTTTGTGGTGACGACGAAGCGTGTGTTCATGTGCACTGCGGGCACGTGCGGATTGCGCAGATGCGCGATCAGCGAGATGCCGGAGGCCCAGAACTTCGGGTCGTCCGCCGCACCGGGAATTTGCGCGCGAAACTCGGGCGCGAATTCGCCGTGCACGGTGGAGCAATGCACGCCGACCTTCTCGAACAGGCGGCCTGACATTATCGACATCACGCCGCCGCCGCCTGCCGCGCCGGTATGATCGGTGCGCTGCCACGGTGTGCGTTTGAAGCGGCCCGGCTCGCCCGAATAAAGGCTTTGCGGGGCATCGTCCTCCAGCCGCTCGAAGCTCGTGCAGATGTCGTCGCGCAAGGATTCGAACCAGGCGCGTGCGCGCGTCTTGCGGTCTTCGATCAAGCTCGGGTCCATCGTGGATGTCATTCTCTCAACCCTGCGGACCGTAGTAGGTGCAGCTCTCGTTGCAACTGTCGCGGTGGATGCTGACGCGGGTGAGCTTGCCGATAGGCGCCAGCCGCTCCCAGACGAAGCGCGAGAGGTTTTCCAGCGTCGGTGTGCCCAGTGCCTCGATCTTGTTGAGATACTTGTGGTCCAGAATCATGCGCACGTCTTCGATGGCGCGCTGGACCAGGCCGAGATCGACCACCATGCCGGTTTTGGGATCGGGCGTGCCGCGCAGCGTCACCTCGGCGCGGAAGGAGTGGCCGTGGATCTCTTCGCTGGCCGCGCCGAACGTCGTTCCCGACAGTGAGTGCGCCGCCTCGAAGCGAAACGATTTCGTCAATTCCCACATCTGTTCGAAAACCAATCCTATCTGATACCGAGCGATTTATGCGTCTGCACGCTGAGCCGCCATTGCGGATGATTGAGGCAATAGTCGATGGCGCCCGCAGTGTTTTGGACGACCTCGGGCCCGTCCATCGGCTGCAGCGAGAAGCGCTCGAAGGCGAGATCCGCGAAGGCTTCCGGCATCGCGAGCGGCTGCGGATAGACCAGCTTCAGCTCGTGGCCGCGCCGGATCACCAGATCGCTGCCGCCCTTCGGGCTGACGCAGATCCAGTCGAGCCCCTCGGGCGGGGCGATCGTGCCGTTGGTCTCGACCCCGATCTCGAAGCCGCGGGCATGGAGCGCGTCGACCAGCGCCGCATCGACCTGGAGCAGCGGCTCGCCGCCGGTGAGCACCGCATAGCGGTTGTCGGTGGAGGCCGTCCATTGCGCCGCGATGGTGCCGGCGAGTTCCGCGGCCGAGGCGTAGCGCCCGCCGAGCGTGCCGTCGGTACCGACGAAGTCGGTGTCGCAGAATTTGCAGGTCGCCGCGCTGCGGTCCGCCTCGCGCCCGCTCCAGAGATTGCAGCCGGCAAAACGGCAAAATACGGACGCGCGCCCGGCATGGGCGCCTTCGCCTTGCAGGGTCAGGAAGATTTCCTTGACCGCGTAACTCAACCGTCTCTCCTCAACATGTCAAACTTGCGGGTTCCGGAGCTGCCGCAGCGCTTCGCCTGCGGCCATCGCCGCGGTCATGGCGACATTGAGCGACCGCAGCCCCGGAGCGATCGGGATCACCAGCCGCGCGTCCGCCGCCTCGACCACCGCCTCGGTGACGCCGGCGCTCTCGCGCCCGAATAGCAGGATGTCCGCCGTCTGGTAACGGAAATCGCGGTAGTCGGTCGCGCCTTTGGTGGTGAACAGCAGCAGGCGGGCGCCCTGCGCCGCCCGCCATTGCTCGAATTTCGACCAGGAGTCGTGCCTGACGATGCTGACCTGATCGAGGTAGTCCATTCCCGCCCGGCGGAAATGCCGGTCCGAGACGGGGAAGCCCGCCGGTTCGATGATATGGGCGGCCACGTCCAGACAGGCGCAGAGCCTGAGAATCGTGCCGGTGTTCTGGGGAATGTCGGGTTGGAAAAGCGCTATCTGCATGGGCTGTGCATGGGCTGTGCCGGGTTCGGTGCGGGCCGGAAATGTCTCAATAAAACATCGCTGGCCGCGGAATTCGTGCATTGCACGCTCCCGCGCCGATAGCGGGCTTGCGCTCGCCCGGCAAGGGTGCCAATAGAACGATTCTGGACTGCTGTTTTCGCCTTGTTTTGGTGGGGGCACGTGAAGTTCTGCCGCCGCGGGGGGCCGCGGGCGCCGGCAGGCTGTTCTGGGGACCTTGGGGGCTCCTGGAGCGGTTCCGCCGGCCGCATAAGAAGAAAGGGTTGGAATCGTGACGACAGCGTCTTCGGCGGACCATCCGACACGCCGTGATTTCTTATTCGTTGCAACGGGGGCAGCTGCAGCAGTAGGGGGCGCAGCTGCGCTCTGGCCCTTTATCTCCCAAATGAATCCTGATGCGTCGACCATCGCCGCCGGTGCGCCGATCGAGGTCGATCTCAGCCCGGTCGCCGAGGGGCAGGACATCAAGGTGTTCTGGCGCGGTAAGCCGATCTATATCAGCCACCGCACCAAGAAGCAGATCGACGAGGCGCGCGCCGTCAACGTGGCGAGCCTGCCCGATCCGCAGTCCGACGAGGCCCGGGTCAAGTCCGGCCATGACCAGTGGCTGGTCGTGATCGGCATCTGCACCCATCTCGGCTGCATCCCGATCGCCCACGAAGGCAATTACGACGGGTTCTTCTGCCCCTGCCATGGTTCGCAGTACGATTCGTCCGGCCGCATCCGCCAGGGGCCCGCGCCCGCGAACCTGCCGGTGCCGCCGTACCAGTTCGTTTCCGACACCAAAATCCAGATCGGCTGAGCTTCGGGCCCTCGTCCGAAGCTTCGCGCCGTCTCGTCGTACTATTTCCTCAGGATCGCATCATGAGCGGACCATCCGACTACCAGCCGAGCAATCCGGCCCTGCAATGGATCGAGCGACGTCTGCCGATCCTCGGCCTCATGCACTCCTCGTTCGTGGTCTATCCCACCCCGCGCAACCTGAACTATTGGTGGACCTTCGGCGCCATCCTCTCGTTCATGCTGGGGATCCAGATCCTGACCGGGGTGATCCTGGCGATGCACTACACGCCGCATGCCGACCTCGCCTTCAAGTCGGTCGAGCTGCTCGTCCGTGACGTCAATTACGGCTGGCTGCTGCGCAATATGCATGCCGTCGGCGCCTCGATGTTCTTCGTCGCCGTCTACGTCCACATGCTGCGCGGCCTCTATTACGGCTCCTACAAGGAGCCGCGCGAAGTGCTCTGGATCCTCGGCGTCATCATCTACCTGCTGATGATGGCGACCGGCTTCATGGGCTACGTGCTGCCGTGGGGCCAGATGAGCTTCTGGGGCGCCACCGTCATTACCAATCTGTTCTCCGCCATTCCCTATGTCGGCGAGAGCATCGTGACGCTCTTGTGGGGCGGCTATTCGGTCGGCAACCCGACGCTGAACCGCTTCTTCTCGCTGCACTATCTGCTGCCGTTCCTGATCGCGGGCGTCGTCGTGCTCCACGTCTGGGCGCTGCATGTCTCCGGCCAGAACAACCCTGACGGCGTCGAGCCCAAGACGGAAAAGGACACGGTTCCGTTCACGCCGCATGCGACCATCAAGGATATGTTCGGCGTCTCCTGCTTCATGCTGCTCTACGCCTGGTTCATCTTCTACATGCCGAACTATCTCGGCGACGCCGACAATTACATTCCGGCGAACCCGGGCGTGACGCCGCCGCACATCGTGCCGGAATGGTATTATCTGCCTTTCTACGCGATCCTGCGTTCGATCCCGAACAAGCTCGCGGGCGTGATCGGGATGTTCTCGGCGATCATCATCCTGTGCTTCCTGCCCTGGCTCGATGCCGCCAGGACGAAGTCGTCGAAGTACCGTCCGCTGGCCAAGCAGTTCTTCTGGATCTTCGTCGCGGTCTGCATCCTGCTCGGTTATCTCGGCGCGCAGCCGCCGGAAGGCATCTATGTGATCGCCGGCCGGGTCCTGACGTTCTGCTACTTCGCCTACTTCCTGATCGTGCTGCCGCTGCTCTCGCGCATCGAGAAGCCGCGGCCGGTGCCGAACTCGATCTCGGACGCCGTCCTGGCCAAGACCGGGAGCAGGTCGACGCCGATGGTGTCGAGCGCGATCGTGCTTGCGCTGGCGGGCGCGTTGTTTGCGGGCTCAGCCGACAGCGCGCGTGCCTCCGAAGGCAGCGACAAGCCGCCGGGCAACAAATGGTCGTTCGCCGGTCCGTTCGGCAAGTACGACCGCGGTGCGCTCCAGCGCGGCCTGAAGGTTTACAAGGAAGTCTGCGCCAACTGCCACGGCCTGTCCTACGTCGCCTTCCGCAACCTCGCTGAAGCCGGCGGTCCCGGCTATTCGGTCGCGCAGGCTGCAGCCTTCGCCTCCGACTACAAGGTCAAGGACGGCCCGAACGACGCGGGTGACATGTTCGAGCGCGCGGGCCGGCCGGCGGATTATTTCCCCTCGCCATTCCCGAACGAGCAGGCCGCGCGTGCGGCGAACGGCGGCGCGGCGCCGCCGGATCTGTCGCTGATCACCAAGGCGCGCTCCTACGGCCGCGGCTTCCCGATGTTCATCGTCGACTTCTTCACCCAGTATCAGGAGCAGGGCCCGGACTACGTTTCGGCGCTGCTCCAGGGGTTTGAGGACAAGGCGCCCGAAGGCGTTACCATCCCCGAGGGGTCCTACTACAACAAGTACTTCCCGGGCCACGCCATCAAGATGCCGAAGCCGCTCAGCGACGGCCAGGTGACCTATGACGACGGCTCGCCGACCACGGTCGCGCAATACGCCAAGGACGTCACCACGTTCCTGATGTGGACCGCCGAACCGCACATGGAAGCGCGCAAGCGCCTCGGCTTCCAGGTGTTCATCTTCCTGATCATCTTCGCCGGCCTGATGTACTTCACCAAGAAGAAGGTCTGGGCCGACTCGCACTGAGCGGCCCGAGCCGAGAATGAAGAGGCCCCCGCAAGGGGGCTTTTTTGCTGGGCACGAGAGTGTGTTGTCAGGCGCGATTGCCTATCGCGCGCTCAAACGCCAAAATGCCGCGAATCCAAAAACTCGTCGGAGGACACCATGGGAACCGCCATCACCTTCAAGCGCCCGGACGGCAAGGACGCATCGGGCTATCTCGCCAATGCCGCGCGCGGCAACGCGCCGGGCGTGGTGGTCATCCAGGAATGGTGGGGTCTGTCGGACCAGATCAAGGGCCTGTGCGACCGCTTCGCGCTGGCCGGGTTCGATGCGCTGGCGCCCGATCTCTACAAGGGCAAGGTGGTGCCGTATCACGACACCGACGCCGCCGGCAAAGAGATGAACTCGCTCGACTTCATGGACGCCACCACCCAGACGGTGCGCGGCGCCACGCAATATCTGTCGCGCAACGGCGCCAAGGTCGGGCTAACAGGCTTCTGTCTCGGCGGTGCCGTGACCATCATCGGCGCGGTGCATGTCCCGGAGCTCACGGCGGGCGTTGTGTTCTACGGCATTCCGCCCGAGCAGGCCGCCAAGCCCGCCGACGTCAAGATTCCGCTCCAGGCCCATTTCGCCAACAAGGACGATTGGTGCACGCCGGAGCTGGTCAACGGCTTCGAAAAAGCCATGAAGGCCGCGGGCAAGTCGCTGGAGCTGTTCCGCTATGACGCCGAGCACGCTTTCGTCAACGAGCAGCGCCAGGCCGTCCACGACCGCGAAGCCGCCGAGCTCGCCTGGGGCAGGGCGACGGAGTTTTTTAGGAAG
Organism: Bradyrhizobium sp. WSM4873; assembly: GCF_055811355.1. Classification (NCBI taxonomy): domain Bacteria; kingdom Pseudomonadati; phylum Pseudomonadota; class Alphaproteobacteria; order Hyphomicrobiales; family Nitrobacteraceae; genus Bradyrhizobium; species Bradyrhizobium sp. WSM4873. The sequence goes on from NZ_JBVVPS010000010.1 coordinate 164,447, forward strand.
CATCTGGGGTAGGGGCAGGTCGTATTTGGCCCGCAGCTGGTATATATTCCATCCATGACCAAGGTCTTGGATGATGTGATCGAGAAAGTGCGAAGGTTGCCGGAAGATCGGCAAGTCTATGTCGCCGAGGTGCTTGAGCAGATTGTCGCCAACGACAGCGATCTGTTCGTTGTGCCGGACGACCATCGCGCGGCCGTGCTTGAGGGGCTTGGGCAGGCCGAGCGAGGCGAGTTCGCGACCGACGAGGAAATGGCCGCGCTCTGGACGAAGTGCGGGCTGTGAAACTCCGGTACGCTCGGCGTGCCCGGACTGACATCGATGGAATTCACGAATATATCGGTCAGCACGACAGGCGTGCTGCAAGCGCCGTTGTGCGGCGTATCCGGTCGGTCAGCCAATTGCTTGCGAAGTATCCGGGGCTCGGGCGTCCGACCGATATGGCCGGCGTTCGGGTCTTTCCGATCGTCCCGTTTCCGTACCTGATCTACTACCGCGTCGTAGATGATGCGCTGGAGGTCATCCACGTGCGTCATGGAAGGCGTGATATCCCCAAGCCGGATGAATTGGTCTGATCCTAAACTCGATCTCGCTGTCAGCCGGCCGTTTGTATGGGCAGCTAGGGGCTCCAGCCACCCTTGACGCCGTCCCCGCGCCATGGTGAGTATCCGGCCATGAGCACCGCCGTCCGCCCATCCCGTCTTTGGTGGCGCACCTCCTGAGAGGTGGCCGGTGCGATTTATTCTCCCAAAATCGTCTGAGGTCGCCCACGCAGTGCGGCGGCCTGATCGTTTGTCCTGTGTGGCGTTCCCTCGACAAGTTTCGTAAGAGGACCCCATGAACAGGACCGTCTTTGCCCTTCCGGCTCGAAGCGACTATGTGACCCGCGCGGGGCTTGCGGTCACGCGCGTGGCGGAGCAGTTTTCCGGCGGCGCCAACCGGCTCGACGATCTCGTCAACCTGCTCGACCGTCGCCGCGGCGTGGTGTTGTCGTCGGGTACGACCGTGCCCGGCCGTTACGAGAGTTTTGACCTCGGCTTCTCCGATCCGCCGCTCAAGCTCGAGACCACCGGCGTCAATTTCAAGCTGGAAGCGCTGAACGCGCGTGGGGAGGTGCTGATCGCCTTTCTCGCCGGCGTCTTGCGCGAACCCTGTGCCGTGATCTCCGAGAAGACGCCGACGCGCCTTGCCGGCCATATCATTCGCGGCGAAGCCCCGATCGACGAAGACCAGCGCACGCGGCGCGCCAGCGTGATGTCGCTGGTGCGCGATCTCGTCGCCGCTTTCTCCGCCAATGACGATGGGGTGCTCGGCCTGTTCGGCGCCTTCGCCTACGACCTCGTGTTCCAGATCGAGGACCTCGTGCAGAAGCGCGCGCGCGAGAGCGACCAGCGCGACATCGTGCTCTACGTCCCCGACCGCCTGCTCGCCTATGACCGCGCCACCGGCCGCGGCGTCGTGCTCACTTACGATTTCGCGTGGAAGGGCAAGTCCACCGCGGGCTTGCCCCATGAGACCGCCGAGAGCCCCTACCTCAAGACACCGCGCCAGGGTTTTGCCGATCACGCGCCCGGCGAATATCAGGCTACGGTCGAGACCGCGCGCGCCGCCTTTGCGCGTGGCGATCTGTTCGAGGCGGTGCCGGGGCAGCTCTTCGCCGAGCCCTGCGACCGCTCGCCGGCGGAAGTGTTCCAGCGGCTCTGCGTCATCAACCCGTCGCCGTACGGCGCCCTGATGAATCTCGGCGAGGGCGAATTTCTCGTCTCGGCCTCACCGGAAATGTTCGTGCGCTCGGACGGACGCCGGGTCGAGACCTGCCCGATCTCGGGCACCATCGCGCGCGGTACCGATGCGATCGGCGATGCCGAGCAGATCCGCCAGCTCCTGAACTCCGAGAAGGACGAGTTCGAGCTCAACATGTGCACCGACGTGGACCGCAACGACAAGGCGCGCGTTTGCGTTCCCGGCACGATCAAGGTGCTGGCGCGGCGGCAGATCGAGACCTATTCAAAGCTCTTCCACACCGTCGACCATGTCGAAGGCATGCTGCGTCCCGGCTTCGATGCGCTCGATGCGTTCCTCACGCATGCCTGGGCCGTCACCGTCACCGGCGCACCAAAACTCTGGGCGATGCAGTTCGTCGAGGATCACGAGCGCTCGCCGCGTCGCTGGTATGCCGGCGCGATCGGGGCGGTGAATTTCGACGGCAGCATCAACACCGGCCTCACCATCCGCACCATCCGGATGAAGGAAGGCCTCGCGGAAGTGCGCGTGGGGGCCACCTGTTTGTTCGACTCCGATCCCGCCGCCGAGGACCGCGAATGCCAGGTCAAGGCCGCGGCCCTGTTCCAGGCGCTGCGCGGCGATCCGCCGAAGCCGCTGTCGGCCTTTGCGCCCGATGCGACCGGAAGCGGCAAGCGGGTACTGCTGATCGACCATGACGACAGCTTTGTGCATATGCTGGCCGATTACTTCCGCCAGGTCGGCGCCGACGTCACCGTGGTCCGCCATGTGCATGCGCTCGACATGCTCGAGCAGAAGCGCTGGGATTTGCTGGTGCTGTCGCCGGGCCCCGGCAGGCCTGAGGATTTCGGCATCAAGAAGACCATCGATGCGGCACTGGAGAACAAGCTGCCGGTGTTCGGCGTCTGCCTCGGCGTCCAGGCGATCGGCGAGTATTTCGGCGGCGAGCTCGGGCAGCTCACGCATCCCGCCCACGGCCGGCCCTCGCGGGTTCAGGTGCGCGGCGGGCGGCTGATGCGCAATCTGCCGAACGAGATCGTGATCGGCCGCTATCACTCGCTCTATGTCGAGCGCGACAGCATGCCGGAGGTGCTATCCGTCACCGCCAGCACCGAGGACGGTGTCGCCATGGCGCTCGAGCACAAGACCCTGCCGGTCGCCGGCGTGCAATTCCATCCGGAATCGCTGATGTCGCTCAGCGGCGAGGTGGGCTTACGAATTGTCGAGAACGCGTTCCGCCTGGATGCGCGCGCTGATTGAGAGGCACCATGACTTTTGACCACGATCTGAAGGCGAGCGTCCGCACCATCCCGGACTACCCGAAACCCGGGATCTTGTTCCGCGACATCACCACGCTGCTTGCGGATGCACGTGCGTTCCGCCGCGCGGTCGACGAACTCGTCAATCCCTGGGCCGGCAACAAGATCGACAAGGTCGCCGGCATGGAAGCGCGCGGTTTCATTATCGGCGGCGCGGTGGCGCACCAGGTTTCGGCCGGCTTCGTGCCGATCCGCAAGAAAGGCAAGCTGCCGCACACCACCGTGCGGATCGCTTACTCTCTCGAATACGGCATCGACGAGATGGAGATGCATGTCGACGCCATCCAGCCCGGCGAGCGAGTGATCCTGGTCGACGACCTCATCGCCACCGGCGGCACCGCGGAAGGCGCGGTGAAATTGCTGCGCCAGATCGGCGCCAATGTGGTCGCCGCCTGCTTCATCATCGACCTGCCGGATCTTGGCGGCGCCGCCAAGCTGCGCGCGATGGACGTGCCGGTGCGCACGCTGATGACGTTCGAGGGGCACTGAGCCAGGACGCAGACGAGTATCGGCCGGGTAAATTCTCGCCTAGGACCGTTGCAGGATCAGGCTGAGCTCCAGCTCGCGGAACGCGAGATAGTTCCGCCGGGTCCACTGGTGCAGCTCGGTCGAGGCATCCTTCTCCTGGCGCAGATAACCGGTGAAGGAGAAATTCAGCCGGCCGATATAGGTCTTCAGGAATCCGGGCAGCGCGGGCAGTCGGAATACCCGTCCGGTAGCCATCGCGGCCGGTAGTTCGCCGCGCACGATGTGCTCGTTGTCCACCGTGATCAGGTTGATCCGCGGGATCTGGTCGCGCAGCATCTCGTGGGCGCGGGCCGAGACGCGATCGGTGTCGGCGACGAACAGGATCATGGGCGCGACGTGGCGGCGCGCCGCCTCTTTCAACAGGCCGATCTCCTCGGTCATCTTGAAGAACTCGTCGAAGGCGTGGAAGCCGAGGTCGATCACCTTGGCAACCCCATCATCGACGATGACGCGATCCATCAGCTGCATCTTGCCATAGGTGTCGATCACGTCGGCGGTCTCGGTGATCTTTGGCAGATAGTCGAGCAGCGACGGCTCCTTCAGGTTGACGTCGAAGGCCACGACGTTGCCGTTCTTGAGCAGCAAAAATTCGCTCAAAAGCCGCGCCAGCAGGGTCTTGCCGACCTGCGGGCGGGGCGAGCAAATGATGTAGAGGGGCGTCGCGGGCATCGATTGTTACATCAGTCGAACTTGGCGACCAATCCAGCCGTATCCGCCCGGCTTGCGCAACTATTTTTCGCTGTTGCGGGCCCCGGATTTCGTCGAGCCGACGATATCGGTCAGCCGGATCCGGTCGAACTCACTCCAGACGTTCGCAAGCCAGTGTCGGACATAACCGCGCAGCACGAACGAGTAGTTCGCGGCCTCGTCGTTGATGCCCTTGTTGGCGACGAATTTCAGGAATGGGACGGAGGACACCTCGACCTGCTCATAGGCCATTTCGTTGAGCTTGGGGATGGTCAGCTCGGTCGCGTCCTTGATGCGGTTGAAATACGATTGGTAGGTCGCCTGATCCCACTGGAAGAACTGGGTATCGTTGATGAAGTTCTTCACCAGGAAGTATTTGGCGCCCCCCATGAAGCCCGCGGTCTCGGCGATTTCGTCCAGAGAGGCGATCGAGGGTCCGAGGATGTGGAATACGGCAAAGGTGATCTGGCCGGCCTTGGCGGCGTCGAGGAAACCGATGTCGCGCAAGGAGGCGAGTGCCGGCGAGAGCAGGCCGGCGCGGACGTCGATCACGGTGACCGACGGGCTCGTCGCGTTGAGCGTATCGAAGATCTTCATCTGATCCGACGTCGTCGTCATGTCGACGATCTCGGTGATGTCAGGGTGGAAGCGCTTCAGGGTTCCGCGCGGCGATTCGGTGTCGAAGGCACGCGTCGGCACGTTGTTGGCGGAAAAATAATCGAGCAAGGTGCGCGACACGGTGGTCTTGCCGACCCCGCCCTTGTCCGCGCCCACCACAACCACTGCCGGCTTTGCCATTGCTGTCCCCTAACGCGCCCCCCGATCGCGAAGTCGCAATCGGCCGGGCCCCAAATCGATGTCGCGAAGATGTCCCAAGTCTGCTGTTGGGCGCGAACATGGCAGAAACAAGGGAGAATTCAATTCCGCAGGCCCCAGTTACGGCAATTCCCGAGGTTTTTCCCAATCGCGACGAAACCCGCCGCGCATGGCGTCAAATCACGGTCAATGGCGGCCCCAAGGACCCATAGGATTTCCTGTGGGATTGCCCAAGGAATTACCTATCGGGTTGCTGCTGGCGGTTCCGGCGGAGCTGGGTGCGGGCACGGGCGGCGGGTTGGCTGCGCCGCCTGCGTCGTTCCAAGGACCTTGCCTGGGACCCTGGCGCAGCGGCGGTGGGGTGTTCTGCCGGTCGGCTTGCGTGTCCGGCTCCTCGGCCTCGTCGGCGGGAGGCGGCAGCGGGCCAGGATCATGGCCGCCGCCGAACTTGACCAGTGCGTCGACCCGCGACTGCACCGAGGGGTGGGTCGCGAACAAATCGGCAAAACCCTCGCGCGGATTGTCGACGCAGAGCTCCATCACCGCCGAGGTTGCGCCCAGCAGTTCGCCGCGGTTCTCGATCTTGCGCAGCGCCGAGATCATGGCGTCCGGGTTTTTCGTCAGCTCGACGGAGCCCGCGTCCGCGAGGTATTCGCGCGAGCGCGACAGCGCGAGCTTCACCACCTGCGACAACAGCCAGGCCACCACGATCAGCACGACCGCGATGATGATGACGATCACCGCGCCGCCCCCCGAACTCTTGCTGTCGCTCGACGACGAGGACGATCGTGACGACGAGGAGGAGCCCGACGACCACGAGCCGCCGGAACCCCAGCTGAAATTCGTGAACAGGCGGAAGAACAGTTCGCCGAAGAACCCGACCACACCCGCAATGATGACGGCGACCACCATGAGCTGCACGTCGCCGTTCTTGATGTGGGTCAGCTCGTGGCCGAGCACCGCCTCGATCTCCTTGTCATCCAGCGCATTGAGGAGACCTGTGGTGACGGTGACCGAATATTGCCGTGGATTGAGGCCGGTCGCGAACGCGTTCAACGCCGGACTCTCCATGATCTTCAGCTTCGGCATCGTGATGCCGCGCGAGATGCAGAGATTTTCGAGCAGATTATAGAGCCGCGGCTCCTCTTGCCGGGTGACGTCGTGGCCGCCGGTCACCGCATCGATCATCGACTGGTGAAAAAAATAGGCGATCACGATCCAGGCCGCTGCCACGACGGTCGCAACCGGTGCGGCGACTTTCAGATCATAGAAGGCGCGTCTCAGATAATGGGCGACGGTCTCGTCGCCATTGATGACGACTTCGGCGATCAGCGCGCCGGCATAGACCAGCACATAGACCAGCGCGAACAGGCCGGCGAGCAGCAGCATCGAACGAAACTTGTTCGAGGCGATGTGCGTGTAGAGACCATACGCGGCCATGACGCGATGCCCTGCCGGCCTATCGGTTCAACTCAGAACTTCACCTGCGGCGTGGCCTCGACCTCGGTGCGGCTGGCACCGAGATCGAAGAAGTCCTTCTTGGTGAAGCCGAACATGCCGGCGAACAGAGCGGCGGGCATCTGCTGGATTCCGGTGTTGTATTCCTGGACCGCGTTGTTGAAGAAGCGGCGGCTGGCCGCGATCTTGTTCTCGAGATCGGACAGCTCGCTGGCGAGCTGCTGGAAATTGGCGTTGGCCTTCAGGTCGGGATAGGCCTCCGACAGCGCGATCAGCCGGCCGAGCGCGCCGGAGAGCTGGGTCTCGGCCGCGGACACTTGCGCCGGTCCCTGCGCCGACATCGCCGAATTGCGCGCCTTGACGACGTCGTCGAGCGTGCCGCGCTCATGCGAGGCATAGCCCTTCACCGTCTCGACCAGGTTCGGGATCAGATCGTGGCGCTGCTTGAGCTGCACGTCGATGTCGGCAAAGGCCTGGCCGACGCGTTGGCCCAGCGCCACCAGCCGGTTGTAGGCGGCGAAGGCAAAGAACAAGAGGACGACGATAACGCCGAGAACGATCCAGCCGGTCGACATGGAGAACTCCTGAAGGGGGAAGGGCGGGCGCTAGGGTAGACCAAATTGGTGCGGAGCGAGAGCCCGGCGCAGAGGGGAGGTAGGATTTGGTCGGATGAGGGGCTATCCGAGTTCAAGGCGAAAGAGCCGGAGGAGGTTAACTTTCGGCAATGGCGGCATCGCCCCAGCGCCAGCGCCGAGCGCTCGCATAGGCGGCCTTGTCACGGTGCGGCACCTTCGTGATCGCGAGGCCTTCCCCGGTGCAGAGCTTGGCCGTGATCTCGGCCTTGCCGACATCCGGCGGCGCCAGCACGCGTGCGGCGCGGGCTGCGGGCGGCGTACGGGTCAGCGCCACGTAGATGAATCGCTCGTCCTCGAACGGCACCTCGGCGCCCTTGATCTGGCGGTGCGCCTGCGAGCGCGGCAAGCGCTGGGAGAAATGGCACCAGTCGGGCGCCGCCAGCGGACACGGCTTTTCGTGCGGGCAGGGTGCGGCGATATAGGCGCCCGCCGCGATCAATTGCTGGCGCAAAGCGAGGATGCGGGCGTAGCCGGCGGGCGTGCCGGGCTCGATCACGACCAGCGCGTGGCGCGCTTTCGCCCACATCGCTTCCGCGAGCTTGCCTTGATTGCCCTCACTGAGCTCGCCGATGACATAACTCGCGACGACGAGATCGGCTTGCGAAACCTCAGCGAGGTTCGCGCCGGCATCGCCCGGCAGATAGCGGCAATCCGCCAGACGCGTGCTGTCGCGCGCCAGTTCGAGCGCGAGACGGCTGAGCGTGGCGTTGGCGTCGAGCAGGGTGAAATCCTGCAGCGAGGAGAACGCCTCCGCCGCGGCCCAACTCGCGGTGCCCGGACCTGCGCCGACGTCGAGCAGTGTTTCCGGAGCGAGGTCCGGTGCGATCTCGGTCAGCGCATTCAGACTGGCCGCCACCGCCGCATAGGTCGCCGGCATGCGCGCGAGCGCATAGGCGAGCGCATCGGCCTCCGACTTGATCGTGCCGGAGCCGCCGCCTGCGCGATAGGTGGTGGAAATCCGCTGGGAGCGCTGGGCAGCGTCGGTGCGGGAAAACCCCTGCAGCTTGCCGTCGAGGGCCGCCTTCAGTTCCGCGGGGAGGGTAGGTGAGATCATGTTTCATCATCCGCTTGCGCGGATGACGACGTCAATGGGTGCGTGACGGGCGCAGCCTCACGCCACGTTCTGGTCGAGAATGTCCACCGCTTCTTGCAGATTCACCGACACCAGTTGCGAGACGCCGCGTTCGGCCATGGTGACGCCGAACAGGCGGTTCATCCGCGCCATCGTGATCGGGTTGTGGGTGATGATGATGAAGCGCGTGTCGGTCGAGGCGGTCATCTCGTGCAACAGATTGCAATAGCGCTCGACGTTGTGGTCGTCGAGCGGCGCGTCGACTTCGTCCAGCACGCAGATCGGCGAGGGATTGGTGAGGAACACCGCGAAGATCAGCGCCATTGCGGTCAGCGCCTGCTCACCGCCCGAGAGCAGCGACAGTGTCTGCGGCTTCTTGCCCGGCGGCTTGGCGATGATTTCGAGGCCGGCTTCGAGAGGGTCATCGCTCTCGATCAAATGCAGCGCGGCTTCGCCGCCACCGAACAGCTCGACGAACAGGCGCTTGAAGTGGTTGTTGACGACCTCAAACGACGTCAGCAGCCGCTCGCGCGCCTCCTTGTTGAGGCTCTGGATGCCCTGGCGTAGCCGCTTGATGGCTTCGACGAGGTCGTCGCGCTCGGTGACCAGACCGTTGTGCTGGGTCTCGACCTCGCGCAGCTCTTCCTCGGCGCGCAGGTTGACGGCACCCAGGCGTTCGCGATCGCGGCGCATCTTTTCGAGGTCTTCCTCGATGTCATGCAGCGGCGGCAGCTCCGTGCCGGGTTCGATCTCGGCGAGGCCGGCAACGGCCTGCGGCTCGACTTCCAGCATGTCGCGGATCTCGCGCTCGATGTCCTCGAGCCGGCGCCGCGCGCCTTCCATGCGCTCCTCGGCGCGGGCGGTCGCCTCGCGCGAGCTCGACAGCGCCTCCAGCGTCAGCTTGGCGACGCGATCGGTCTCGGCCATCGCGTTTTCCGCGGTCGCCAGCGCGTCAGCGGCCATGCGGCGGTCGTTTTCGGCATATTCGATCTCGGTGATCAGCGCGCTGCGCTTCTCCGCGAACACGGCCGGCGCGTTCTCGAGATCGCTGCGCTCGATCGAGACTTCGGCGATGCGCGCCTGGATGGTGTCGATATGGGAGGCGGCGCTCTCCTTGCGGTTCTGCCACTCGGTGCGCTCGGCGAGGATCGCCTGCACGCGGCGGTCGGCCAGCTCGGCTTCGCGCGCCAGCGCCTGGGCCTCGGCGCGGACCTGCGCGGCCATGCGGCGATGGCCTTCGATGTCGCTGCGGACGGCGGCGAGACGGGTTTCGGTGTCCTCGCTCGACGGCAGCTCGGAGATCCCGGCTTCAGCGTATTCGCAGGCGGCTTCGGCTTCGGCACGGTCGGCGGCCAGACGGCTGTGGGCTTCCGACAGCGTCGCCTTGCGCGCGGCGTGGCGGCTGATCTCGCGCTCGACCATGGCATGCCGCTCGCGCGCGACGTTGAGCTCGCGCTGTGCTGCGCGCCAGGCTTCGCGGCTTGCACCTTCGGTGCTGGCGGCCATCTGCAGCTCGGCCTCGGCGTTCTCCAGCGCTTGACGCTTGATCTGCGCGTCGATGCGGGCCTGCTCCAGCTCGTTCTCGATGTCGATGAGGCGGGCGCGCTCGGCAAGCCGCCGTGCTGCGCCGGTCGGCGCGTGGGCGGCTGCGACAAAACCGTCCCAGCGCCAGACGTCGCCTTCGGGCGAAACCAGCCGCTGGCCGGTCTTGAGCTGCGAGACCAGCTCGGCGCCGCGCTCGCGCGGCACCACGCCGATCTGCGCCAGGCGGCGGGTCAGCTCGGCCGGGGCCTGCACGTGGCGGGCGAGCGGCACGACGCCGTCGGGCAGTTCCGGATCGCCGTCGGTGACGCCGGCATTGGTCCAGCGCATCGGTGCGGACGGATCGACCGGGGCGTCGAGATCGTCGCCAAGCGCCGCGCCGATCGCCTTTTCAAATCCCTTGTCGACGGTGATGCCGTCGATGATGGGCGGCCACAGATTCTTGGTCTCGCCGTTGAGGATCTTGGAGATCGTGCGCGCCTCGGTATCGAGCCGCTGCACGCGCTTGTCGGCTTCGACGAGCGGCGAGCGCGAGGATTCCAGCGTCTGCCGCGCGGCGACGTGCGCTGCCTCGCTGGCTTGAGCCGCGGCTTCCGAGGCCGCCAGTGTCTGCTCGGCGTTCTCGACGGTCGCGGTCAGCTCGTCGAGATCGCCGAAGCCGCCGGTCGCCTCGGTCAGCTTCTGCTCTTCCGTCGCGACGTTCGAAATCTCCTGGTCGAGCCGGGCGAGCTTGTCGCGGTGGGTCCGAACGTTGGCTTCGAGTTGATTGCGCTTGGCGGTGAGGTCGGCGAGCGCGGTGGTGAGCTCGGCGAACTGCTGCTCGGTTTCGGTCAGCACCGCCTCGGCTTCGGCGACACGCTCGTCGACGCCGGAGCGCTTCTCGACGCGCGACTTGATCTCTTCCTTCAGCTCGGCATCTTCGGCGTCGAGGCGCTGCAGCGCGACATCGGCGTCCATGGTCTGCTGCTGGGCACGCGAGATGTCGCCTTCGAACTGGGCGAGGCGCCGCTCGAGTTCCGCGACGCGCTCCTTGGCGCGCTCTTCCTCGCGATCGAGCAGCTCGCGGGCGTTGGTCAGGCGCTGGAGCCCCGCCGCGGCGCGCGCTTCGGCATCGCGCAGCGCCGGCATTTCGGCGGCGCGGATCGCCTGGATGCGGGCGGCCTCGGCCTGGTGCTGGGTACGCTCGGCCATCTCGCGGACCGCGAGATCGTGGGTCTGGCCGGATTCGTTGACGTCGGCATGGGCCCCGATCCAGCGCAGATGGAACAGGGTTGCTTCGGCCTTGCGGACCTTGGCCGCGACCTCGCGATAGCGCACGGCTTGGCGGGCCTGCTTCTTCAGGCCCTCCATCTGGCCTGCGAGCTGGCCGATCACGTCCTCGACGCGGGTGAGATTGGTTTCGGCGGCCTTGAGCCGCAGCTCAGCCTCATGGCGGCGGGCATGCAGGCCGGCAACGCCGGCGGCGTCTTCCAGCACGCGGCGGCGCTGTTCGGGCTTGGCCTGAATGATCTCGCCGATCTTGCCCTGGTGGACCAGGGCCGGCGAGCGCGCGCCGGTGGCGGCGTCGGCGAACAGAATCTGCACGTCGCGGGCGCGCACGTCGCGGCCGTTGATGCGGTAGACCGAACCGGCCTCGCGCTCGATGCGGCGGGAGATTTCGAGCAGCTGGCTGTCGTTCATCGCCGCCGGCGCGGTGCGATCGGAATTGTCGATCGTCATCGTCACTTCGGCGTGGTTGCGCGCGGGGCGATTGCCGGAGCCGGCGAAGATCACCGCGTCCATGTCGGCGGCGCGCAGCGACTTGTAGGAGGTCTCGCCCATCGCCCAGCGCAGCGCCTCGACGAGATTCGACTTGCCGCAGCCGTTGGGGCCGACCACGCCGGTCAGGCCAGGCTCGATGACGAAGTCGGTGGCCTCAACGAAGGACTTGAAGCCATGAAGGCGCAGGCGGGTGATTTTCATAAGCACGCATCTCTGTTGGCAGGCGCGAATCCCCCTGCCGGGACAATACCATGGAAGGCAGTGTCGCTATCCGGGCGAGTCGCGCGAGGCGCCTCATGCGGCTGGACAATGGCCGCGGTGTGCCGCGAGGGCAACCGGCGAAAGCCGCTTTTCCCAAGGGATTTATGCCGGGAAAGATACGGCTATCGAGATGCGAATCAGGATATTGACGAGCGAATCAGCTCTTGAGCAGCGGATTGATCTTCTTGGCGAATTCCTCGAACGAGGTCTCGCCCTTGATCTTCTCGCCGTTGACGAAGAACGTCGGCGTCGAATCGACCTTCAGAACGTCGCTGGCATATTTCTGGTCGGCGGCGATCTTATCGAGCAGCGCCTGGTCCTTCAGGCAGGCCTCGACCTGCTGCTGGGTGAGGCCGGCCTGCTTGCCGATCCGGGTCAGGGTCTCCGTGGTGTTCTTCACCACCCAATCGTTCTGCTGGCGGAACAGCATGTCGGTGACGGCAAAGTATTTCGGCGCGTCGCCATTGGCGATGCAGCGTGACAGCATCGAGCCGGCGGCGGCTTTGATGTCGAGCGGGAACTCGCGGAAGACGTAACGCACCTTGCCGGTGTCGATGTATTCCGACTTGATCTTGGGAAACACCTGCTCGTTGAAGGCCGCGCAATGTGGGCAGGTCATCGAGGCGTATTCGGTGATGGTGACGGCGGCGTCCTTCGGGCCCAGCGCCATGTCGGGCAGCGACACCGGCTTGGCGACGTCGCCAGCGGCCTGCGCGATAGCTTCCGAGATGAACCGCAGCGGTGAGAGCCCGGCGACCGCGGCAAGCCCGGTCAGCGACAGCATCGTGTTGAAGGCGCGGCGGGTGATGATCAAGGTCGGCTCCCGGATTGGCGTGGTGTCGCCCGAAATTCCTATTCAGACGGCCTGTCGCTAGCTTGAAACGTCGTTTGAGGCAATGGCGAGCGGCAAGGACAGGTCCAGTTTGGCCGCAGAATAAGGCTCAATTTCGCTTGATGGCGGCCCCGAGGCGCGCCAGCGCCGACTTCAATTGTTCATCTTCGATGTCGCCCAGGCGCTCAGCTACCTCGGCCACCGACTTGGCATCCGGCGGGTCGGGCCGGGTTGGCCGTCGGGCGCGCGACAGCGGAGCCTGGCGGAAGGCCAGCTTGCCGACCGCGCTCCAGCCGAAGAACCGGTTGACCCGCTGCAGGATCACATCGGCGGAGTGCTGGATCTCCAGCGCCATCGGCCCTTCGACCCGCAGCACCAGCGTTGCCGGCTCCTGCGGCTGGCCCTCGACCGGCCGGGGCCATTGCATCTTGAGCGGCTCGGCATGGGCCGCGATCTCCGGCCCGGCAATCTGCGCCCACCGCGTCACCAACTCACGGGCAGCAAATCCCTGCTTGGCATAGGCCTCGGCAAAGACGTCGTTGAGCAGGAGCGACAGCGGCTTGGCGCTGATGGGCCCTGGTTTGATGGGGCGAAGCTTGGACATGGGACCTTATAGCACTCCGGGGCGTCGGCCACAGGCTCTTCGCCGCGAAGAAAGACGTGGATGCCCGCGCCCAGCGTGGGCATGACGTGGAGAGATCGGTGCATTGCCGCTACAGTGCGAGCATGAGCCCCAAATCCGCCCTTAAAGCGAAATCGGAACCGCTTCAGCCGGAGACCTCGTCGCGCCCACTCGCGCTGCTCGATTGGTACGACCGCCACCGCCGCCGATTGCCCTGGCGCGCTGCGCCCGGCGAGGCATCCGACCCTTACCGCGTCTGGCTGTCCGAGATCATGCTGCAGCAGACCACGGTGAAGGCGGTCGGGCCCTATTTCGAAAAATTCGTCGCGCGCTGGCCGGATGTCACCGCGCTCGGACGGGCCTCGCAGGAGGACGTGCTGCGGATGTGGGCCGGGCTCGGCTATTATTCTCGCGCTCGTAATCTCCATGCCTGCGCGGTTGCGGTGACGCGCGAGCATGGCGGCACCTTTCCCGACACCGAACTGGGTCTGCGCGCACTACCGGGCGTCGGGCCCTATACGGCGGCAGCAATCGCGGCGATCGCGTTCGACCGCCGCACCATGCCGGTCGACGGCAATATCGAGCGCGTGGTCTCGCGGCTCTTTGCAGTTGAAGAAGATCTCCCGCAGGCCAAGCCGCTGATTCAGGAGTTGGCGGCGACGCTGCTTGCGGACTCTCGCGCCGGCGACAGCGCGCAGGCGCTGATGGATCTGGGCGCCTCGATTTGCACGCCGAAAAAGCCGGCCTGCTCGCTATGCCCACTCAATGAGGATTGTACGGCGCGCGCGCTGGGAACGCAGGAAACGTTTCCGCGCAAGGCGCCGAAGAAGAGCGGCGCGTTACGGCGCGGCGCGGCCTTCGTTGTCACGCGCGGCGACGAGCTTCTCGTCCGCAGCCGCCCCGAAAAGGGTCTGCTTGGCGGCATGACCGAGGTGCCGGGGTCGGACTGGCTGGCCGGACAGGACGACGCCAAGGCAAAACAGCAGGCGCCCGAGTTGAAGGGGCTGTCGCGCTGGCAGCGCAAGGTCGGCGTCGTCACCCACGTCTTCACGCATTTTCCGCTGGAACTGGTGGTCTACACGGCGAGTGTGGAAGCGCGGACGCGGGCACCCGCCGGCATGCGCTGGGTGCCCATCGCCACTCTGGCCGACGAAGCATTGCCCAACGTCATGCGTAAGGTGATTGCGCATGGATTGGACCCCTAGCAGCCCATCCTGCTGACAAGATGCTGGCAGCAGGCCTGCGTTAGCTGTGGCCGGCAACGGAGGCTCGCATGATCAAGACCGCGCTGGACAACTTTCCCAGGCCACCCTGTGCCGAGCTATTGGGGTGGCGCCTGCTCGATGCCCGTCCCGGGGAAGGCTGGATCAAGCTCGCCTTCGACGGCAAGCCGGAGTTCTGCAATCCAGCCGGCTTCATCCAGGGCGGCATGCTCTCGGCCATGCTGGACGACACGATGGGCCCCGCCGTGCTGGTGATGAGCGAGGGCCGGCTCTACACCACTACCATCAGCATGACCGTGAATTTCCTGGCGCCCGCCAAGCCCGGACCGATTATCGGCGAGGCCAAGGTGACGCAGCTCGGCAGGACGATTGCATTCGTCGAGGCCAGGCTGACGGCGGAAGACGGAACGGTGCTGGCGACGGCAAGCGCGAGCGAGCGGCTGCTCGAAGCGGCGAGGGTGGTGGGCAAATAGCTGCCGCGCACTCTTCCTTCCTTCTCCCCTTGTGGGAGAAGGTGGCGCGAAGCGCCGGATGAGGGGTTGGTTCAGCGAGTTCTAATGCGAGTTGGTTTCGCGGAGACAGACCCCTCACCTGAGTGAGTCCGCGTCTACCGGCGTCGCTGCCCTCTCCCGCAAGGGGCGAGGGCCCATCAACGTGCGTCTCGCTTCGTGCGAATACTCATTTCGTCGCGCGCGCACCCGCGCTCACGATCGGCGGCTTCGCATTCAGCGCTTCCACCTGGAAGCCGGCGACGCGCTTGTAGTTGGCGGCAACATCCTCGAGCTCCTGTTGCGACAGCACGTCAGTGACGACCTTGTAGCCGTCGGGCGCGCGCTCCTCGACGAGCTGCATCACCTGTTCGGGGCCGTTCTTGCGGTTGAGCAGGACGAGACTGGTGGTTGCGGACCGCCGCTCGGCCTCATAGGCGAGCAGGGCCGCCTGCGTCGGGCCGTGCGCCAGGATCTCGCGGGTGATGGTGCGGGCATCGAGGATCGCCTGCGAGGCGCCGTTGGAGCCGATGGGGTACATCGGATGTGCGGCGTCGCCCATCAGCGTGACGCGGCCGAAAGTCCATTGTGACACCGGATCGCGATCGACCAGCGGATATTCATAGGCATGCGGGCAGTTCTTGATCAGGCCGGGCACGTCGAGCCAGTCGAACTGCCAGCTCTCGAACCAGGGCAAGAACTCTTCCAGCCGCGCGGTGCGGTTGTAGTCCTCGCGCCGCCATTGATATGTCGGCGGCATGTGGCGCTCGGCAACCCAGTTGATCAGATGGTTGCCCGCGGCGTCCGGCGCCTTCGAGATCGGATAGCAGACGAATTTCAGGATCTCGTGGCCGGCCATGATCATGGTACGGCCGGTGAGGAACGCCTTTGCAGGCGTGACGCCGCGCCAGAGGATGCGGCCGTTCCAGATCGGCGGGCCTTCGTCGGGATAAAGTTTTTCTCGCGCCGCGGAATGGATGCCGTCGGCGGCGATGAGGAGCGCGCCTTCGTAAGTCCCCGCGGCCTTGCCGGTGGCCTTGTCGATGAAATCGGCGCGCACGCCGTCGGCGGTTTCGCTCCAGCCGGTCAGATGATGGCTGGTGAGGATGTTGTCGCGGCCAAGGCGCTCGATCGCGGTGTCGAGCAGCAATTGCTGGAGCGTGCCGCGATGGATCGAAAACTGCGGCCATTTATAGCCGGCCTCCAGCCCGCGCGGCTCGCTCCAGATCGGCTTGCCGTGCTTGGAGAAATAGGCCAACTCACGTGTGCGCACGCCGGCGGCATCGAGCTTGTCCATCAGCCCGAGCTCGATCAGCTCGCGCACGGCGTGCGGCAGCACGTTGATGCCGACACCGAGCGGCCGCAGCTCGGCGACGCTCTCGAACACTTTCACGGGAATGCCGATTCCGTGCAGACTGAGCGCAAGCGTCAGCCCGCCGATGCCGCCACCGGCGATGAGTACGGTCATGGGAAAGCCCTCCAACTAGGGGCGTCTTGGCACAGCCGGCCGCCGGTGGGCAACTGCGAAGAGCAAGAGCACCGAAAACGCCATGCTATGGACCTCGGGGCCCGCAGCCGTTAACTTCCGGCTTTCCCATGAGGTCCGACATGCTCAAGCTCTACTACGCCACCGGCACCTGCGCGCTCGCCACCTACATCACTTTGGAAGAAGCCGGCGCCGACTACGCGGCCGAGCGGCTGAGCTTCAAGACCAACCAGCAGAACAGCGCGGAGTACCTCGCGATCAACCCGAAAGGCCGCGTCCCCGCGCTGGTGACCGATCGCGGTGTCCTGACCGAGACCCCGGCGATGCTGGCCTATCTCGCGCAGACGTTCCCCAAGGCCAAGCTCGCGCCGCTCGACGATCCCTTCGACTTCGCCCAGGTGCAGTCCTTCAACTCCTACCTCTGCTCGACCGTGCACATCAACCATGCCCACAAGATGCGCGGCGCGCGCTGGGCGAGCGAAGAAAGCTCGTTCGCCGACATGAAGGCGATGATCCCGAAGACCATGGGCGCCTGCTTCGCCCTGATCGAGCAGAAGATGTACAAGGGACCCTGGGTGATGGGCGAACAGTACACGATCTGCGATCCTTATCTTTACACCCTGTCGACCTGGCTCGAAGGCGATAGCGTCGATATCAACGCGACGCCGAAGATCGCCGATCATTTCAAGCGCATGTCCGACCGTCCCGCCGTGCGCAAGGTGATGGACGCGCAGAAGGCGTGACAAACTCGATGTCGTCCCGGGCAAGCGCAAGCGCAAGCGCAGACCGGGACCCATACCGCGGAATCTATCGATTGTGCTCGGTTGAAGTACCGAACGACCAGTCTTCGTCAAACTACGCCCTGGGGTTATGGGTCCCGGATCAGCGCTCCGCTTCGCTGCGCTTGTCCGGGACGACACCGAGATTGGTGAAGCCGCCTCTTAAGAAGCTTTCTTCTCCAATTGCCGTCCCGTCTCCAGCATCAGCCGCCTGAGCCAGATCGAGCCCGGATCCATCTGTGCGCGGGTCGGGTAGAACATGAACTGCTCGTCGATGCCGGGGTCGAGCGGTGGCGTCACCGTGACGAGGCCGAGCTGCTTCGACAGCGCCGCGATCAGCCGGCGCGGCACGAAGGCGACGAGGTCGGTGCGGGCGGCGACGTGCAGCGCTTCGAGATAACCCGGGACGACGAGAGCGATGTGCCGGTCGATGCCCTTGGTGCGTAGCCAGGTGTCGATCAGGTCCTCCGGCTGGCCGCGGATGATTACGCCGACATGGCGTGCGGCCAGAAACATCTCGCGCCGCTTCAGCTTCGTGGCCACGGGGTGGCCGCGCCGTACCGCCAGCGCGTCGCTGTCGGTGTAGAGCAGCTGGCGGTGAAAGCCCTTGAAGGCGTTGCCGATCGAGATCACGAGATCGATGGTGCGGGCGAACTCCGCGTGGAAGATCGCAGGCCCCCGCCACGGCACCACGTCGATTCGGACATTGGGCGCGGCCTGGGTCACCTTTTCCATCAAGGGCGGCATCAACAGCTCGACCGCGAGATCTGGCATCATCAGGCGGAATTGCCGCTCGCTGCGCGCCGCGTCGAATTCATCCGATAGGAACAGCCCGCGCACCTGATCGAGCGCCTGCGCCAGCGGCGCGCGCAAGGCTTGCGCCCGCGGCGTCAGTTCCATCCGGGCACCTGCGCGTACCAAGAGCGGATCGCCAAAGATGTCGCGCAGACGCTGGAGCGCATGACTCGCCGCCGGCTGCGACAGCCCGATCCGCAAGGCGGCGCGGCTGACGCTGACCTCGCGCAACAGTGCGTCGAGCGCGGTCAGGAGATTGAGGTCGAGCGAATTCAAATTCATAGAGCGAATAGATATCATATCCACTATCGATTTGAAGAATTTAGAGCCGGCGGCGATGATCTCGATTGTTCTCACCAAGGGAGATGCCGCCATGAACGCGAGCGCCAACAAGAAACTGATGCAGGATATCTTTGCAGCCGCCGCCAGCCTCGATCCGGCTGCGCGCGACCGCGGCTTGTTCACCGAAAGTCTTGCCGACGACGCCAAATGGATCGTGACCGGCCAGTACTCCTGGTCGCGCACCTTTTCGGGCAAACAGGCGATCCTCAACGATCTGCACGGTTATGTGCGGACCCGTCTTGTCGACCGGACACGGACGGTCGCCCACCGCTTCATCGCCGACGGCGATATCGTCGTCGTCGAAGCAAAGGGCGACAATGTCACGCCAGAAGGCGTGCGCTACGACAACGACTATTGTCTCGTGTTTCGGCTCGAGGACGGCAAGATCAAGGAGATCCGAGAATATTGCGACTCGGTGCTGACCGAGAAGGCCCTCGGCCCGTTTCCGCAAACGATCGTGAGGACCGCGAGCTGAGCGGATCGAGCGGCGTCGCGTCCGCCGGCCGGTGCCGTCCGCTGCGGTCGGCGAGGGGCGTGTTGGTCGCGCAGGCCGGTAGGCTGCAGCGGCATGCAGGCCGCTGCGGGTTTCGCACCAAAACCTTGCTCACCTGCCGATAAAATCAGCAGATGTTGTGCCGCCTGGCGCATACGCGCGCGAAAAATTTGAAGGTTCAATTAACGAGTGTCCCCCATTGTGTCGCGGTGCAGCGTGGGTCGCGAAAGACGCGACGCGCGGCTGCCAGGGCGGCGCGACAATGGCCGGAGTTGTTCGTCCGCCCGAATTCACATGCTTCTGAGTGGACAGTGGGAATGCCGAAGTTTCGTTTGCGGATCAGGGGACGCCTGTACGCGGGTTTCATGGCCTTGGTGGCGGTTGGTCTTGTGATGGCGGTGGTCGCCATCTGGAATTTGCAGTCCGTCCAGGATCAGGTCGCAAAACTCTCCAAATTGTCGGACAGCACGGCGCGCATCCTGGAGATATCGACCCATCTTCAGGCCATCCAGCGAGCCAATCTGCGCTACGTCTACGACGCCAACGAGCCTGCGATGCGGGAGGCTGCCGAGCGAGAGAACGCGGCGACCGGGCTGTTGCAGCTCGGAGCAAAGGGCACCCTCTCGGAGGATCGGCGGAAGCTCTACAACGATCTGATCGCCGACATCGCCAAAATGAAAAGCCTGCGTGACAGTCTCGGCGACGCCGTCAACGAGGCCCGGACCGGCAAGGCGACGCTGTTGCCGAGTGGCGAAGAGCTGACCGTCAAGATGGCCAAGCTGGTCGATGTGGCCCGCGCCGCCGCTGACGACGACACGGTGTCGCTCGTCGCGGACCTCGAGTCCCGGGTCCTGCTGGTTCGAATCGCGAACTGGCGCTTCCTCGCTCTGCGCGACACCAACGGGCCCACCGCCTTCAGAACCAATGTCGACAGGGCGGTGCAGCGGCTGGCAGCCGTCGAAAGGAGCCCGCAGGCGGCGGACCTTCGCTCGTCTCTGACGCCTGTGAAGACCGCCCTCGGTATCTACAAATCCGCGTTCGAAACGACCTCTGCCGCGATGCTGCGGTCCGACGAGATCTACCACAAGGATCTCGCACCGCTCATCTCTGCGAGCATCGCCAAGCTCAAGGTCGCGGAAACCACCTTGAAGACCGATTACAACGATTCGCGCACCGCGGCCGATGCCGTGATCGACGGCACGACCTCGCTGCAGGGGATCGCCGGGGGCCTCGCCGTCCTGTTCGGACTGGTCGTCGCCTTCCTGACCGCCCGCAGCATCGTGGGGCCGCTGACCTCGATGACGCGCGCAATGGGGCTGCTTGCCGGGGGCAATCTCGCCGTCGAGATCCCCTCGCGCGGCAAGGCCGACGAGATCGGCGACATGGCCAAGGCGATCGACGTCTTCAAGACCAACATGATCGAGACCGAAAGGCTGCGCCACGAGCAGACGGCAACCGAGGCCCGCCAGGCCGAGAGCCGCAAGGCCGACATGGCCCGGCTCGCCAGTCAGTTCGAGCAGGCGGTGGGCGAGATCGTCGACACCGTATCCTCGGCATCGCAGGAGCTCGAGGGCTCGGCCGGCACCTTGACCGCGACCGCGAGGCGCGCTCAGGATCTCTCCACCGAAGTGCAATCCGCCTCCCAGGAAGCCTCGGCCAATGTGCAGGCGGTCGCCTCCGCGACCGAGGAGTTGTCCTCTTCGGTGACGGAGATCGCGCGCCAGGTGCAGGAATCGGCGCGCATCGCCGGCGAAGCCGTCGGTCAGGTGAGCAAGACCAACGCGCGCGTGAGCGAGCTGTCCAAGGCTGCAGCCCGCATCGGCGACGTGGTCGAGCTGATCAGCACCATCGCCGGCCAGACCAACCTCCTGGCGCTGAATGCCACCATCGAGGCGGCGCGCGCGGGTGAAGCCGGCCGCGGCTTTGCGGTGGTCGCCTCGGAGGTCAAGGCGCTCGCGGAGCAGACCGCGAGGGCCACCGGCGAGATCGCCCAGCAGGTCTCGGGCATCCAGGCCGCGACGGAGGAATCGGTCGGCTCGATCAGGGAAATCAGCGGCACCATCGAGCGGCTGTCGGAGATCTCGTCGACGGTCGCCGCCGCCGTGGAGGAGCAGGGTGCGGCGACGCAGGAGATCTCCCGCAACGTCCAGCAGGCGGCCCAGGGCACGCAGCTTGTATCGTCCAACATCGGCGACGTGCAGCGCGGCGCGTCCGAGACCGGCTCGGCCTCTTCGCAGGTGCTCTCGGCGGCACGCTCGCTGTCGGCCGACAGCAACCGCTTGAAGCAGGAAGTCGCCAACTTCCTGAACTCGGTCCACGCCGCCTGAGCCTCAAAAACAAAAGGCCACGCGCATGCGCGTGGCCTCGCATTGTGACCTGGCGCGGTCAGGCGACTTTCGCCGTCATGTGCTTGAACATGTTGCTGCGGGCCTCGTCGTCCATCTCCGCCTTGAAGGTGAACTTGTCTTTCAGCGCGATCGCGCGCGTCGCCGCAGGCCGCGCCGTGACCTCGTCCACCAGCCGCTTGACGTTCGGATATCGCGCGAAGGCATCGTCGCCGAGCTTGAACGGCAGCATCCGCGCCCAGCCCCACAGCGCCATGTCGACGATCGAATAGCTGTCGCCGACCATGTAGCGGCGGCCTTTGAGGTGACCGTCGAGAATCTTATAATGGCGATCGGTCTCGAACTGGTAGCGGTTATGCGCGTAATCGTGGTTCTGGTCCTTCGGCGCGAAATGCTTGAAGTGCACGGCCTGGCCCGAATACGGACCAACGCCGGTGGCGACAAACATCAGCCATGACAGCATCTCGCCGCGAGAATTGGCGGCCGGCAAGAATTTGCCGGTCTTCTCGGCAAGATAGAGCAGGATGGCGTTGGAATCGAACACGATGGTGCCGTTGTCGTCGATCGCTGGCACCTTGCCGTTCGGATTGATCTTCAGATAGTCCGGCGTGAACTGCTCGCCCTTGCGGGTGTCGATCTTCACCGGCTCGAAGGGCAGGCCGGCCTCTTCGAGATAAAGTGCGACCTTGGTCGGGTTCGGCGAACCGTTGAAATAGAATTTGAGCATCGGGCATCTCCCCTGTGTTTGTTGGCTGAGAGTGGAGGCAGCAACATGTCCGCAAGCGGCCTTGTCTTGCCTGAACCTTATCGGGGAGGGCAACCGGCGAGTTTGCCGGGCGGTATCTGCGCGTCACGCAGATCAGCCGGCGTAACAAAGGCCGATCGCCGCCGTAATGACCATGGCCGCGCCCACGAGCTCCAGGCGCAGCCCGAGCCGGGTGGCGATATGCATGTCGGAGGCCCGCGCCTTGCGGTCCGATCCGCGCGCGTAGCCGTGAACGATGACGTCGTGATTGAAGCTGTCATGGGCCTCGTTGCTGCTGGCGAGCCCGACGCAGACCACGAGCACGCCGAACAAGGCGAGGCCAAAGAATCCCAGCAGCGCGATCAGGAACATCGGAAACATGCCGACCAGAAAGATCGGCAGCAGCGGCACCAGCAGCAATGTCTCGGACTGTCGTCGCATGGCTCGACCGGTCAGGAC
Organism: Bradyrhizobium sp. WSM4873; assembly: GCF_055811355.1. Taxonomy (NCBI): domain Bacteria; kingdom Pseudomonadati; phylum Pseudomonadota; class Alphaproteobacteria; order Hyphomicrobiales; family Nitrobacteraceae; genus Bradyrhizobium; species Bradyrhizobium sp. WSM4873. The sequence goes on from NZ_JBVVPS010000010.1 coordinate 186,875, forward strand.
GGGGCGCAGGAGATTAATCTAGTCCCGGCGGCGGCCGTGTTCAACCAGTCTCGTCATTCCGGGGTCGCGCCACGAGGTGCGCTCCGGGATACGAAAGAAAGGCTACCCCGCCGCCATGCCGGCGCGGATCTCGGCGCGAAGCTCGTCGATCAGCTTGAGACCCTTCTTGGTCTCGATGTGCCAGAAGGTCCAGCCGTTGCAGGCTTGCGCGCCTTGCGCCACCGCGCCCATGCGGTGGATGGAGCCGACCTTGTCCCCGAACATGATGGCGCCGTCGGCTCGGACCAGCGCACCGAGCTTCTTCTTGGCGTCGAACAGCTTGGTGCCGGGCATGATCATGCCACGCTCGATCAATTCCGAGAACGCAACCCGCGGCGCCTCGCGCGCCGTCATGAACGGGGCGAGGCTTGCCTCCGGCAACGGCTCGACCGCGGCGATGCGCGCTTGAGCCGCTTTCGCATAGGTCTTGTCGCGCTCGAAGCCGATATAGGAGCGGCCGAGGCGCTTTGCGACCGCGCCGGTGGTGCCGGTGCCGTTGAAGGGGTCGATCACGAGGTCGCCGGGTTTGGAGGACGACAGCAGCACGCGCGCGAGCAGGCCTTCCGGCTTCTGCGTCGGGTGCACTTTCTTGCCATCGGCGCCCTTGAGGCGCTCCTCGCCGGTGCAGAGCGGGATCAGCCAGTCGGACCGTGCCTGCACGTCCTCGTTGGCGGCCTTCAGCGCCTCGTAGTTGAAGGTGTAGCCCTTGGCCTTTTCGTCGCGCGCGGCCCAGATCATGGTCTCGTGCGCATTGGTGAAACGCCGGCCGCGGAAATTCGGCATCGGGTTGGTCTTGCGCCAGACGATGTCGTTCAGGAGCCAGAAGCCGAGGTCCTGCATGATCGCGCCGACGCGGAAGATGTTGTGATAGGAGCCGATCACCCAGATCGTCGCGGACGGCTTCATCGCGCGGCGGGCGGCGAGCAGCCAGGCGCGGGTGAAATCGTCATAGGCGGAGAACGAATCGAACTTGTCCCAGTCGTCGTCGACGGCATCGACATGGGATTCGTCGGGGCGCTTGAGATCGCCCTTGAGCTGGAGATTGTAGGGTGGATCGGCGAACACCAGGTCGACCGAACCAGCCTGAAGCTTCGACATCTCTGCGACGCAATCGCCGAGGACGATGCTGTGCGAAGGAGACTCAAAATTTGTGCGGGGCGCCCTTGCAGACGCCCCGCGACGCGACTCTACCATGACTCAAGAACTCTGACTCAGGCGACGCTGTCGGCGACGCGGGACCAAACAACCGACTGACCGTTACATTGAAGCGGCAAAGTAAAAATCGACTTAACCCGTGGCTTTCGTGAACAGCCCTCACTTCGCGCCTTGCACGCCGTTCGCTCCGCGCATTCTCCATGTTTTGCAGTGTATTTCGTATTTGTTCGCGTTGCGGGAGTAACCGGATCGCAAAAAGACTCCAAATTTCTCTCGGAAAAAATTGCTCGACGCCCGGAAAAAATTGCTGGCATTGCCATGCTGTCGCACTAGGCAATAATTGCCGAGCGGGATATTGATTAACGCAAGGGAAATTTTACGTATGTGGCGCGTTGAGCTTTCGCGCTCTTGCGCCGAATTGAGCCAGGACCGAGGGAAGCCGCCATGCGCTACGATGATTTCCGCCGCAGCGACGACATCGAGGATCGTCGCGACGATGGTGGCGGCGGCGGTGGAGGAGGCGGGTTCGGCCTCCCCATGGGCGGCGGCGGGCTCGGGATCGGCACCATCATCGTACTCGGCCTGGTCGGCTACGCCTTCGGCATCGATCCGCGCATCCTGATCGGCGGCGCCGAGATCCTCACCGGTGGCGGCCAGGCGCCGTCCTACCAGACCGATCGCCAATCGTCGTCCAACGCCAAGCGCGGCGCGCCGACCGACGAGATGGGCAGCATGATCTCCGGCATCCTCGGCGAGATCGACGATCGCTGGAGCGAGATATTCCAGGCCTCGGGCCAGTCCTTTACCGGTCCGAAGGTCGTGCTGTTTCGCAACGTCACCAATGGCGGGCGCTGCGGCCGGGCGGAGTCGGCGATGGGACCGTTCTATTGTCCGCCCGACAGGACCATCTTCCTCGACACCGGTTTCTTCCGCGAGGTCGAGACGCGTTTTCGCGGCTGCTCCGGCAAGTCCGCTTGTAACTTCACCACCGCCTACATCATCGCCCATGAGGCCGGCCATCACATCCAGAACCTGCTCGGCATCATTCCGCGCGTGACGCGGCTGCAGCAGCAGGCCGGCAGCAAGGCAGAGTCGAATGCACTCCAGGTGAAGGTCGAATTGCAGGCCGACTGCCTGTCCGGCGTCTGGGTCAATCGCGAGGCGAAGAAGCGGCCGAACTTCCTGGAGCCTGGCGACATCGACGCCGCACTCACCACGGCGAGCGCAATCGGTGACGACACGCTGCAGCGCCAGTCCACGGGCCGCGTCGTACCCGATTCCTTCACCCACGGCTCGGCGGCGCAACGCAAACAATGGTTCATGACCGGCTACCAGCAGGGCACCGTCCAAGCCTGCAACACGTTTGGCGGCGGCCAATAGGGGTTATCCGTCATCCTGAGGTGCTCGCCAATTGGCGAGCCTCGAAGGATGGCGAGCCCGTGGCCCCTCCTTCGAGGCGCGCAAGAGCGCGCACCTCAGGATGACGCAGTGGGCGGTGAAAGAAGGTGAGTTGCAATGACCTCCACCGACGAAACAAAACAGTTCGTTCCGCTCAACATCGCGGTACTCACCGTGTCCGACACGCGCGCGCTGGCTGACGACAAGTCCGGCCAGACGCTCGCCGACCGTCTCGCCGCTGCCGGCCATCATCTCGCCGCGCGCGAGATCGTCACCGACGACGTCGAGACGATCCGCGCCGCCATCCGCCGCTGGATTGCGGACGCAGGCGTCGACGTCGTCATCACCACCGGCGGCACCGGCTTCACGGGGCGCGACGTCACGCCGGAGGCGATCGAGCCCTTGTTCGAGAAGCGCATGGACGGCTTCTCGATCGCATTCCACATGCTGAGCCACGCCAAGATCGGCACGTCGACGATCCAGAGCCGCGCCACGGCCGGCGTCGCGGGCGCAACCTACATCTTCTGCCTCCCAGGTTCGCCCGGCGCCTGCCGCGACGGTTGGGACGGCATCCTCAAAGCCCAGCTCGACTACCGCACGCGTCCCTGCAATTTCGTCGAGATCATGCCGCGATTGGACGAGCACCTGCGCCGGCCAAAGGCGCAGGGCGCGACGGTGTAGTTGGACATTCCTTCTCCGCTCATGTCCGCCGAAGCTTTAGCGAAGGCGGATGTGGGGGAAGGTGGCATAGGCGGCCTTGGGCCGTCGTTCTCAGAGAACGCCGAAGCGAAGCTTCGGCTATGGCGCCGGATGAGGGGTATCTGTCCATTTGCACAGATGCTTGCGGAGACAACCCCTCACCCAAGTGAGCTTGGGTTTACCAGCATCGCTGCCCTCTCCCGCAAGGGGGGCGAGGGCACATTCATGCGCATCTCGCCCGCTGTTGCAGCATCACAGATCCCGCTCCCACGTTTCCCCAATCAGATCCTGCCCGAAGCTGTGGTGCTTCTCTTCCTTCACGAGCTTGAAGCCTGCACTTTGATAGATGCCACGCGCGGCGACCAGGATGCTTTGCGTCCACAGCGTCATCTTGCTGTAGCCCCTCTCGCGTGCGCCCTGGATGCATTGCTGGACCAGCGCGCGGCCGACACCGAGTCCCCGCGCTTTCTTTTCCACCTGCAACAGGCGCAGCTTGGCGATCTGGTCCGTAGCCTTGACCAGAAAGATCGAGCCGACCGGCTCGCCGCCCACTTCCGCAATCCAGCAGTGCTCGCGCGCGGCGTCATAGTTCTTGATGAACTGTGCGCAGATCTCGGCGACCAGGGCCTCGTAGCTGATGCCCCAGTTGTAGTCGGCCGCATAGGCGGCGGCCTGCCGGGAGATGACCCAGCCCATGTCGCCGACGCGATGGCTGCGCAGCATGAAAGCCGCGGGCTGGCTTCGACGCTCCAGCACGGCCTCGATGGTCGCCATAGCCTGTGTGAGCCGCGTTGCATCGCTGGCCGAAAGCTGAGCCAGCATTGCGGCGACCTCATTTTGCGAGCCCAGGTTCAGCTTGGCAAAGGTCTGGCGCCCCTTGGCGGTGAGGCTGAGCTGGTATTGCCTGCGATCCGCGGGCAGGGGCTTGCGGGTGATCAGGCCCTTTTCATCGAAGCTTTGCACGATCCGGCTCAGATAGCCGGGGTCAAGGCCAAGCTCGTTGCCGATCTCCTTTGCGGCAAGGTCGTCCCGTTGCGCGAGCTCGTAGAGCACGCGGGCCTCGCTGAGCGAGAACGGGCTTTTTCCAAGGTGCTGGTCGAGCACGCCAAGTTTGCGGGTGTAGAAGCGGTTGAAGGCGCGGACCGCTGCGATGTGGTCGTTGGAAGGATTGAACGACATGGGTCACCTCGATATTTGCCATTGTCAAATAATTATTTGACTTTGGCAAGTATCTAGGTGCCTCAGCCGACCATGACGATCCGGCTGCGCAGCATGATGCGCGACGAGCGACCGAGCCGCCGCAGCAGCCGCGCCTCGGAGCGGCGGGCTTGGGGCGGGTAGCCGCCGATGCGGTCGTAGTGATCACGCGCGATCAAAAGTCCCTGATCGCCGAAGGGCCCAACGAGCTTGCGCATCAGGGCCCGGAGGATATCGCGGAAACCGGCATCTGCGTAGGGCGAGCGCGCATAGCGGAAGACGGCCGCACGATCCCGGCCGCTGGTCGAGACCGACTGGATGAACTGGGTGGTTTCCTCGATCCAGCCGGTTTCCAGCACGGCGCCGGCAGGGAGGAACATCAGCCAGGACGAACGGGCCTGGAGTGCGCCGGCGGCAAGCGCGGCGCCTTGCGTGGATCCTTCGAAGCCGATGAAACGGCAGCCCGCGACGTCGGCAACGCGCTCGATGACGCCGTTGCGGGTGCCGTCGACCAGGAGCACTTCCCGGATGATGCCTGCGGCGGCACCGGGTACCAGCGCGGCCAGAGTTGCGACCGCGGTCTGCTCGACGCCTTCGGTCGGAATGATGACGCTCAGCATGATTGAAGCTTCAGTGTCCACACTTCGGGAGAAGCGTAGCTCATTATGATGGAGTCATAAAACATGTGACGCTGCCGAGTGCAACTTTCCGGCCCCGCTTCGGTATACGATGGTAAACCGCTGCAGCTGCCGCATCCAAATATGCCCCGTACAGGGCCGCGATATTGCCAATCTGTCGCCCCAAGCCTGTCCTGTCCGTATTAGTCCGGAGATGTGCCGCAACATTGCCCGGCGCACCGGCCGTTCGCAATCCTGCAAGAGGAGGATGCGATAGCGGACGAGCGCGAGAACAGGAAAAACGTGCAATGGTGCTGCTGAAGAGGCTTCGAATGAACGCCGATCAACTTGCTGTTAACTCGCCAGCCACATCTCCCAGGCCGGACGGCGCACCGACCTTGCGGATACGCGCCGTGATGCTCGGTGAACGCATCAATCCCTCCGGACTCGAAATGGGCGCGACAGTCTCATCGACGCCGGCCGCCTTCCGCGTCCATGCCGGCCTTGCGGTCATCTTCCGCTACGGCGTCGTGGTGCTGATTGGTCTCCTCCCTTCGGAGGAGAAAGTGCTGATCGACAGCCTGAAGCCCCGCGTGATCGGCGAGTTCAGCCCCTACGAGGAAGAGATCGCACATGCGCAACTCTGCAAGGACGAAAGCGCCGAGGCTATCCAGCCGGGCGGCCCGATCTGCCTCGCCAAATTCTCCGACGACCGGCTGTTGCTGATCGCGGACGCGCTTGCAAAGAGCACCTCGCTCGCACGTGACGAGCGCCGCGTCGCCGCGGTCTTCGACGTGATCGAGCCATTTGCGCGCAAGCTCGCCGAGCAGGGCCGCACGCCGCCCCGGCGCAAAGGCATCTTGCAATTGATCGGCAATGCGCTTCTCGTCCAGCAGCGCGTCGCCGGCCGTGTTGCGGTGGCCGAGAAACCCGACGTGCTCTGGGAGAAACCCGAACTCGACCGGCTCTATGCCCGCCTTGAAGACGAGTACGAACTGAAGGAGCGCCTGGACACGCTCGAGCGCAAGCTCGCCGCCGTGTCCGCGACCGCAAACGCGCTTACCGACATCATCGATACCCAGCGCTCGCTCCGCCTCGAAATCGCGGTGGTGGTGCTGATCGTGATCGAGGTCGCGATCGGGTGTTTCCAGATTTGGTCGGGGACGCACTAGAATGCGCGGGCCGCCGGATCAATTTACCCTGCGATCGAGATGCTCGTGACTGCGCCCTCGCCCCTTGCGGGAGAGGGCAGCACCGCGATGAGACACAAACTCACAGGGGTGAGGGTATGTCTCCGCATACTCACATGCATATGTAAGCGACGAAAGAACCCTTCATCCGGCGCTTCGCGCCACCTTCTCCCGCAAGGGGAGAAGGGAAGCAACGCCGACCGTACGCCGTTGATCACGAGCAGACGGCCCGCAGCACCGCCGCACAATGCCGTGCGATCATCAGTTCCTCATTCGTTGGAATGACGAAGACATCGACCGTGCTATCGCCACTGTTGATGCGCTCGCGCGCCGCATCATTCGCAGCCGCATCGATGCGCACTCCGAGCCAGTCGAGACGCTCACCGATCGCACTGCGGATTTCCCTGGCATGCTCGCCGATGCCGCCGGTGAAGACCAGGCAGTCCAGCCCGGCAAGCGTTGTCGCCATCGCCGCCACTTCCTGCGCGGCGCGGAAGGTGAAGAGCTCGACCGCCTCCCGTGCCGCAGCTTCGCTGCTTGCAAGCAGCGTGCGCATGTCCGAAGCGATGCGGGAGACGCCGAGCAGTCCCGATTCGTGATAGAGCAGGTGCTGGACATCTTCGACCGACATCTTCTCGTGCTGTTGCAGATAGAGCAGCACGCCCGGGTCGATCCTGCCGCAGCGCGTGCCCATCACCAGCCCGTCGAGCGGCGTCAGCCCCATCGTGGTGTCGATGCTGCGGCCGTCGCGCAAGCCGCACAGGCTCGCGCCGTTGCCGAGATGCGCGATCACAGTGCGCTTCGGTACGAGCTGCGGCGCGATTCGGGCGAGCCGTCCCGCGACATATTCGAACGAGAGGCCATGAAATCCGTAGCGCCGGACGCCGCGCTCTTCATAACGTCGCGGGATGGCGAAGCGGCTGGCGGGCGGCGCAATGCCGTGGTGGAAAGCGGTGTCGAAGCAGGCAATGTGCGTCAGGTCGGGCCTGATGGCCCTGATGGCACGGACCGGCGCCAGGCACCGCGGCTGGTGCAGCGGCGCCAGCGGCGTCAACGCCTCCAGCTTTGCGGTGACATCGTCCGTCAGCTCGACCGGCGCGGAATAGTCCGGACCGCCATGGACGACACGATGGCCGACGGCGCGCAAGCGACGATCGCCGAAACGATCCTCGATGAAGCCGAGCACGTCGGCGAACAGGTGATCGCTGGCTGCATCCGACGCTTCCCTCCGATTCTCGAGCAGGTCTTCGCCCTCGGGGCTCTTCACGACGAGCCGCGGCTTCGTCTCGTGCTCGTCGAGCAGGCCCTTGCAGAGCAGGGTGGGCCCGGCCGCCGAGATATCGAACAGGCCGAATTTGATGCTCGACGATCCCGAGTTGAGAACGAGAACCGTGTTCGACATGGCTGCCGTCAATCGCCTGCCTCTGCCGGCGTGTTGCCGCCGGCGCTGTTCTGCCAGACCCATTCCTGAATTTCCGGCATGTCCTCGCCGTATTCGCGCACATAGCGCGAATGCTCGATCAGCTTGTCGCGGAATTGCTGCTTCACGTGCGCCGCCCTGGTCGCGAGCCCCGGCACGCGCTCGATCGCCTCGATCGCGAGGTGATAGCGGTCGAGCTCGTTGAGCACGACCATGTCGAACGGCGTCGTCGTGGTGCCTTCCTCGGCAAAGCCGCGGACGTGCATGCCGGCGTGGTTGGTGCGGTTATAAGTCAGCCGGTGGATCAGATAGGGATAGCCGTGATAGGCGAAGATCACCGGCTTGTCGCGCGTGAACAGGCCGTCGAAGTCGCGGTCGGACAAACCGTGCGGGTGCTGCTCCCTGGGTTGCAGCGTCATGAGGTCGACGACGTTGACGACGCGGATCTTCAGCTCGGGCAGCGCCTTGCGCAGCAGGTCGACGGCAGCGAGCGTTTCCAGTGTCGGCACGTCGCCGGCGCAGGCCATCACGACATCGGGCTCGCCATTCGCGTCTTCCGTGCCGGCCCAGCTCCAGATGCCGATGCCGGCATCGCAATGCGTGGCTGCCTCCTGCATCGACAGCCATTGCGGCGCCGGCTGCTTGCCGGCGACGATGACGTTGACGCGGTCATAGGTGCGCAGGCAATGATCGGCGATCCACAGCAGCGTGTTGGCGTCCGGCGGGAAGTAGATGCGGACGATGTCGGCCTTCTTGTTGGCGACGAGATCGACGAAACCTGGATCCTGATGGCTGAAACCGTTGTGGTCCTGGCGCCAGACATGCGAGGTGAGCAGATAGTTGAGCGAGGCGATCGGTCGCCGCCACGGCAGATGCCGGGTCACCTTCAGCCATTTGGCGTGCTGGTTGAACATGGAATCCACGATGTGGATGAACGCCTCGTAGCAGGAGAAGAAGCCGTGGCGTCCGGTGAGCAGATAGCCCTCTAACCAGCCCTGGCAGAGATGCTCGCTCAGGACTTCCATCACGCGTCCGTCCTGGGCGAGATGCACGTCGTAAGGTTTTGTCGGCTCCATCCAGACCCGTTCGGTGGCCTCGAACACCGCATCGAGCCGGTTTGACGCGGTCTCGTCCGGGCCCATGATGCGGAAGTTGCGGGCCTCGGCGTTGAGGCGGATGACGTCGCGCAGGAATTTGCCGAGCTCGCGGGTTGCCTCCGCCACGACGCCGCCCGGCTCAGCGACCTCGACGGCGAAGCTGCGGAAGTCCGGCAGCTTCAGCTCCTTCTTCAGAAGGCCACCATTGGCGTGTGGATTGGCGCCCACGCGGCGATTGCCTCCGGGCGCGAGCGCCTGGAGCTCGGCAATGAGCGCGCCGTTCGCGTCGAACAACTTTTCTGGCTCGTAGCTGCGCATCCAGTCTTCGAGAATCTTCAAATGCGCTGGATTGTCGCGGCAGTTCGCGACGGGCACCTGATGCGCCCGCCAAAAACCCTCCACCTTCTTGCCGTCGACTTCCTTGGGGCCGGTCCAGCCCTTCGGGCTGCGCAGCACGATCATCGGCCAGCGCGGGCGTTCGACGCTCTTGCGGCCGTCGCGGGCGTGCTGCTGGATCGAGCGGATGCTGACGAGCGCGACGTCGAGCGCGTCTGCCATGGTCCGATGCATCAATTTGGGATCGTTGCCCTCGACGAATAGCGGCTCGTGACCGAGCCCGCGGAAGAGATCGCGGATCTCTTCGTCGCGCATCCGCCCGAGCACGGTCGGATTGGCAATCTTGTAGCCGTTGAGATGCAGGATCGGCAGCACCGCGCCGTCATGCGCGGGATTGAGGAACTTGTTGGAGTGCCAGGACGCGGCGAGCGGGCCGGTCTCGGCCTCGCCGTCGCCGACGACACAGGCGACGATCAGGTCGGGATTGTCGAAGGCCGCGCCATAGGCATGCACCAGCGCGTAGCCGAGCTCACCGCCTTCGTGGATCGAGCCCGGCGTTTCCGGCGCCGCGTGACTCGGGATGCCGCCGGGGAAGGAGAATTGCCTGAACAGCTTGCGCAACCCCTCGGTATCGCGCGCGATATCGGGATAGATCTCGCTGTAGCTGCCTTCGAGATAGGTGTTGGCGACCATGCCGGGGCCGCCGTGCCCGGGACCGCAGACATAGATCACGTTCAGGTCCAGCGCGCGGATGACGCGGTTGAGATGGGCATAAATGAAGTTCAAACCGGGCGTCGTGCCCCAATGGCCGAGCAAACGCGGCTTGATGTGCTCGGGCCGCAACGGCTCGCGCAGCAGCGGGTTGTCGAGAAGGTAGATCTGCCCGACGGAGAGATAGTTCGCGGCGCGCCAATAGCGATCGAGCAGATCGAGGTCGCTGCTCGCGGCGGCCAATTGTTGTTGATTCGTCATGTTCCTGCCGACCTTCACCCGGGATCGTCACCAACCGAGTTCCGGCGAGATCGATCCTTCGGCAGCATCAAACGGGATCGCCGTGACGCTACTGTTGCGTGAAGTCAAAAGCGGGCGCGCGAAGTTTGGGCAGCTCTACTGTGCATGGGGTTGTTTTCACGTTTTTGGTTTGTGTTCTTGATTTGTTCCGTTGGCGTGCTATCTTGGCTTCATGAGTCCAGCATCCTCTCATGCTCTCAAGCACCCGCCGGTCACGGCGCCCTCCGAGCCGGCGGGTGCGCCTTCTGACTTCCCTGAGCTGGCGGTCGCCATCGACCGCCAGCGCAGGCGAGGCCGGGGCGCGCAGTCCAACGCCAGCGGCCGGTTTGAGGCCGAGGCGCGCGTCACATTCGACGATGGCTGGCAGAGCCTTGAAGAACTGCCTCCGTTCAAGACCACGGTCGGGATCGACACCTCGCGCAAGGTGATCACCCGCAACGAATCTCCCGACATTGGCTTCGACCGCTCGATCAATCCCTACCGCGGCTGCGAGCACGGCTGCGTCTATTGCTTCGCGCGGCCGACGCATGCCTATCTCGGCTTGTCGCCGGGGCTCGACTTCGAGTCGAAGCTGTTCGTGAAGCCCGAGGCGCCGGCTCTGCTCGAGAAGGAGCTTGCGGCGCCGGGCTATGAGCCGCGGATGATCGCGATCGGCACCAACACCGATCCCTATCAGCCGATCGAGCGCGAGCGCAAAATCATGCGCGGCATTCTGGAGGTGCTGGAGCGCGCCGGCCATCCCGTCGGGATCGTCACCAAGTCGGCGCTGGTGACCCGCGACATCGACATTCTTGCACGCATGGCCAGGCGCAACCTCGCCAAGGTCGGGATCTCCGTGACCTCGCTCGATCCGAAACTGGCGCGCACCATGGAGCCGCGGGCATCGACGCCGCCGAAGCGGCTGGAGGCGCTGAAGCAGCTTTCCGAGGCCGGCATTCCGACCACCGTCATGGTCGCGCCCGTGATCCCCGCGCTGAATGATTCCGAGATCGAGCGCATCCTGGATGCCGCCGCCCATGCCGGCGTCAAGGAAGCCTCCTACGTGTTGCTGCGGTTGCCGCTCGAGGTGCGCGATCTCTTCCGTGAATGGCTGATGGCGAACTATCCGGACCGCTATCGCCACGTCTTCACGCTGATCCGCGACATGCGCGGCGGCCGCGACTACGACGCGAAATGGGGCGAGCGCATGAAGGGCACCGGCCCGATGGCCTGGACGATCGGCCGCCGCTTCGAGATCGCCTGCGACAGGCTCGGGCTGAACAAACGGCGCTCCAAGCTGACGACGGATCATTTTGCCAAGCCGAAGCGGAACGGCGATCAGCTCAGCCTGTTCTGAGCGACGAAGTGGGAGAGGCGTCGTATGAGTCAGGAACTGCCAGCTCCAATCCCGCGGCTCACCGTCATCACGCTGGGCGTGAATGATATCCGCGCCAGCATTGCCTTTTACGATGCGCTCGGTTTTTCGCGCCGGCTGAAGGTGACCGGCGAGGCCGTTGCGTTCTATGACACCGGCGGTTCGGTGCTCGCGTTGTTTCCCTGGGATCAGCTCGCGGCCGACGCCACATTGCCTGATCATCCGAGGCCATCGACGTTCCGCGGCATGACGCTCGCCTGGAACTGCCGCGCGCGTGAGGAGGTGGATGCGGTGCTGGCCTTCGCCGTCGGCAAGGGAGCCGCGCTGCTGAAGGCCGCACACGAGACCGACTACGGCGGCTATTCCGGTTATTTCGCCGATCCTGACGGCCATCCCTGGGAAGTCGTGGTCGCGCCCGGCATCGACGTCGGCGAGGACCGGCGGGTGCATCTGGCGGAATAGGGCGGCTGACTTGAATCTTGAATAGCGGGAATTGTCCGAGGTTCCCGGTTGCGCAGGCCATGCCGCTTGCGCACGATCCCGACCATGATTCGGGATCAATCCGCCAAGAAGCCGGCCAAAGGCGCGCCCACGAAGGCTGCACCTGAGAACACGAAGGCTGCGCCTAAGAACGAGAAGGCTGCGCCCAAAAAAATCGCCAAGGCGCTGGCCGGCACAAAGAGCGCCATTATCGTCGCCCCAAGCTTCCGCCGCGAGCGCGCGCTGATCAAGCGCGGCGTCTGGCCGGTGGCGGGCTGCGATGAGGCCGGCCGCGGGCCGCTGGCCGGTCCTGTGGTGGCGGCGGCGGTGATTCTCGATCCCAACCGCATCCCGCGCGGCATTGATGATTCCAAGCGCCTGACGTCCGAGGAGCGCGAAAGGCTGTTCGACAAGATCTGCGCCACCGCCCAGGTCTCGGTGGCCGTCGCCTCGCGCGCCCGCATCGACCGTGACAACATCCTGCGCGCCTCGCTGTGGGCGTTGAAGCGCGCCGTGGTGGCGCTGCCCGAGCAGCCCCGGCACGTCTTCGTCGACGGCCGCGACCGGCTCGACACGGAATGCGATTGCGAGGCCGTGATCGGCGGCGACGGCATCGTCCTGTCGATCGCAGCGGCTTCGATCATCGCCAAGGTGACGCGGGACCGCCTGATGTGCGCGCTGGCGCAGGACTGCCCCGGCTACGGTTTCGAGCAGCACAAGGGCTACGCCGTGCCCGAGCACCTCGACGCGCTTAACCGCCTCGGCCCCACCGTCCACCACCGCAGCTTCTTCGCCCCCGTCGCCGCCGCGCGCGCCAAGCACATGCCCTGGACGGTCGAGCAGGCGCAGGATCTGTTTGCGGTGACCGAGATCGAGGTACAGGTGGATACGAGCCTGGAAGTCGACGCGTCGGCAAATCTCTAGACGAGACTCGGTTGCCACGACGCGTGCCGCCCTCTATCAAAACAATCGTGAGCGAATAGGGCCGGCTTCACGGGTTGGCTGCATCTTTCGGACGTTGCATGCGGTTTACCTCCCTGGTCATCGAGCTCATTCGCGCGCGGCCGCGGCTGATCGTCTGGATCGCCGTGCTGCTCCAGGCGGCGATGTGGCTGTTCGTGGCGCTGGTGTTTTATCGCAGCCCGCCCGGCAGCCTCGCGACCCTGCTGGCCTTCGGCCGCGAATACCAGGTCGGTACTGATTTGGGCCCGCCCTTGCCGGTCTGGCTTGCCGACATCGCCTATCGCGCCGCCGGCGGCCACGTGTTCGGCGTCTACGTCCTGGCGGAGCTCTGCGGGGTCGCGACGTTGATCTCGCTCTATCATCTGTCCCGCGCGGTGGTCGGCGCCCAGCAGGCAGTGCTGGCCGTGCTGCTGACCATGACGCTGCTGGCCTTCTCCTCGCCCGCACTCGACTTCGGCCCGCTGGTGCTGGCGCGGCCGCTCTGGGCGCTGCTGCTGCTGCATTCCTGGCAGATCATCGGGCAGCGCCGCGGCAACGCCTGGTTTGCCTGGTCGATCGAGGCCGGCCTCTTGCTGCTGACGACGCCGGCTGCGATCTTCCTGCTGTTGCTGATTGTCGTCTTCGCACTCGCAACCGCGGGCGGCCGCCGCACGCTGCGCGCATTCGACCCGCTGTTTGCACTGGTGGTCGTCGCCGTGCTGGCATTGCCCTATGCCGTCTGGCTGATGCGCGCCGAGGTGCTTGTCCTGCCGGCCTTGCCTGAGGTCGCCCAGCTCAATGCCCGCGCGCTGCACGCGGCGTGGCTGCTCGGGGGACTCCTGCTCGGTGCGGCGGCGATCCCGGCGCTGACGGTCCTCAACACCGGCCTGTTCGTTCCTAAGAGCGAGGAGGCGCCGATCATCTACCGCCCGCCGGTCGAGCCGCTCGCGCGCAATTTCGTCTATTTCTTCGCGCTGGCGCCGGCGCTCGGAGCGGTGCTGATCTCGGGCCTGCTGGGCCTCGATGCCGTCGTCGGCGGCGCCGGCGTCGTGCTGGTGTTGTCGGGACTTGCCGTGGTCGTGGGAGCCGGCGATCTCATCGCGATGCGTCGCGCGAGGATGCTGCGGATGGTCTGGGCGGCCGCCGTCATCGCGCCCGCAATCGGCGTCGTGCTCGCCGTCCTGCTCCTGCCGTGGACCGGTGCCAACGAGATCGCGACCTCGATGCCGGCGCGGGCGATTTCGGACTTCTTCGACGAGAGCTTTGCCCGCCGCACCAATCATCGTCTGCGCGCGGTCGCCGGCGAGACCCAGCTTGCGAGCCTGATCACGCTGCATTCCGGCCGGCCCCATCTCTTCATCGATGCCGAGCCCGCGCGCACGCCCTGGATCAATCAGGCCAAGTTCAGCGAGACCGGCGGCGTCGTGGTCTGGCGCGCCTCCGATACCGCCGGCACCCCGCCGCCGGACATCCTCGCGCGCTTTCCCGGCATCGTCCCGGAAGTCCCGCGCGCCTTCGAATGGCTGGTGACCGGACGCCAGCAACTCCTGCGTATCGGCTGGGCCATCGTGCGGCCGAAGGGGACGTAGCTTGTCATTCCGGGGCGCGCCGTCCGGCGCGAGCCCGGAATCCATCGGACGGCAGTTGGTGGATGGATGGATTCCGGGCTCTCGCTTCGCGAGCCCCGGAATGACACCGCGTGTGTCGCTATGGCGCGCCTTGCGCCAGCACCTTCGCGATCGCGCGCAGATCCTGCCAGGCCAGCCGCTTGTACGACGGCGAGCGCAGCAGATAGGCGGGGTGGAAGGTCGGCAGCGCGCGGATGGTGCGCCCGCCCGTCTCGTAGTCGAACCAGCGGCCGCGGGTACGCATGATGCCTTCGCGGGTCGACAGCAGCGTCTGCGTCGAGGGATTGCCGAGCGTCACCAGCACGTCCGGATTTACCAGCTCGATCTGGCGCTGGATGAAGGGCAGGCAGATTTGCGTCTCCTGCGGCGTCGGCGTGCGGTTGCCGGGCGGCCGCCAGGGAATCACGTTGGCGATGTAGGCGGTGGTGCGGTTGAGGCCTATGGCTCCCATCATCAAATCGAGCAGCTTGCCGCTGCGCCCGACGAAGGGCAGCCCCTCGATGTCCTCGTCGCGGCCCGGTGCCTCGCCGACGAACATGATGCGCGCCTGCGGATTACCGTCGGCGAAAACCAGCCGTGTCGCCGTGTGCTTCAGCGCGCAGCCGTCAAAGCTCTGCATCAACTCGCGCAGCGCCTCGAGCGTCGGCGCGGTGCGCGCGGCCTCGCGCGCCGAGGCGATCGCGACGTCGGGCGCCGGTGCCGCCTCGCCGCGCAACACTGCCGGCGCGGCGGCCGGCCGTGGAGCCTCGACGGGAGGTGGCGCGCGCGGGGCCGGAGGTGGAACATCCAATTCCGCCAGGCGGTCGATCGGCTCCTCCGCGAGCGTGCAATCGACTCCGGCCTCCAGATAGAAGGCGAGAAGCTCTCGGACCGTGGGTGCGGGTTCTGGGATCATCGGAAAGTCTGACTATTAGTCCAGTTTGGGGCGCCTTGCACCCCGGCGAAACGCATTTCCGAGGTTGTCCTACCCGGAAAAATCGGAAACAAGAGGGCGCAATCGACCAAGGACCGTCTCAAGGGCTGAGATCAGATGAGCACCGAAGAACTTCCCCCGCGCGAATCCATGGAATTCGACGTCGTCATCGTCGGCGCCGGCCCCTCGGGTCTGGCTGCAGCGATCCGGCTGAAGCAGATCAATGCCGATCTCAACGTCGTCGTGGTGGAGAAGGGCTCCGAGGTCGGTGCGCATATTCTCTCCGGCGCCGTGATCGATCCGGCCGGGCTCGACAAGCTGATGCCGGACTGGCGCGAGGATTCCGATTGCCCTCTGAAGACCCAGGTGAAGGACGACCGCTTCTACTGGATGACGGGCGGCGGCGCGATCAGGCTGCCTAACTTCATCATGCCGCCGCTGATGGACAATCATCACTGCTATATCGGCTCGCTTGGCAATGTCTGCCGCTGGCTGGCACGCAAAGCGGAAGCGCTAGGCGTCGAGATCTATCCGGGCTTTGCCGCGGCCGAGGTGCTCTATGACGAGCAGGGCGCGGTGAAGGGCATTGCCACGGGCGACATGGGCATCGGCCGGGACGGTAAGCCGAAGGACTCCTTTACCCGTGGCATGGAATTGCTCGGCAAGTACACGCTGTTCGCGGAAGGCGCGCGCGGCAGCCTGACCAAACAGCTCATCGCGAAGTTCGCGCTGGATACCAAGAGCGAGCCGGCGAAATTCGGCATCGGGCTCAAGGAAGTCTGGCAGATCGATCCCGCCAAGCACCAGAAGGGTATGATCCAGCATTCGTTCGGCTGGCCGCTCGATCTGAAGACCGGCGGTGGCTCGTTCCTCTATCACTACGACGACAACCTCGTTGCCGTCGGCTTCGTCGTGCATCTCAACTACGATGACCCGTATCTGTCACCGTTCGACGAGTTCCAGCGTTTCAAGACCCATCCGTCAATCCGCTCCACCTTCGAAGGTGCCAAGCGGCTCGCCTATGGCGCGCGCGCCATCACCGAGGGCGGCTATCAGTCGGTCCCGAAACTCAGCTTCCCCGGCGGCGCCCTGATCGGCTGCGCGGCCGGCTTCGTCAACGTTCCCCGGATCAAGGGCGTGCACAACGCGATGGGCACGGGCATGCTCGCCGCCGAGCACGTTGCGTCCGCCATTGCCGCCGATCGCGCCAATGACGAGATCGTCGACTACGAGAACGCCTGGCGCTCCTCCTCGGTCGGCAAGGATTTGTTCCTGGTCCGCAACGTCAAGCCGTTGTGGTCGAAGTTCGGCACGGTGCTCGGCGTTGCGCTCGGCGGCTTCGACATGTGGTGCAATACGCTGTTCGGCGGCTCGCTGTTTGGCACCCAATCGCACGCCAAGCCCGATCGTGCGACGCTCGATCCGGCCAAGACCCACGCACCGCGGACCTACCCGAAGCCGGACGGCAAGATTTCCTTCGATAAGCTCTCGTCGGTGTTCCTGTCCAATACCAATCATGAGGAGGACCAGCCGGTCCATCTCAAGGTCACGGACATGAACCTCCAGAAGACCTCCGAGCACGACGTGTTCGCCGGTCCCTCGAATCGCTATTGCCCGGCCGGCGTCTATGAGTGGATCGAGGAAGGTCCGGGCCCGCGCTTCCAGATCAACGCCCAGAACTGCGTCCACTGCAAAACCTGCGACGTGAAAGACCCCAACGGCAATATCACCTGGGTTCCCCCGGAGGGCGGCGGCGGTCCGAACTACGAGGCGATGTAGGCTGGGGTCATCAAGCCACGATCCATGTGACCAAGGCCCAATGTGACCAAAGTTGCGTGATCTTCGCCCTGTGACGCACGTTCGCGTGAGAACCCGGCCGCCTTCGCGGGTCGTGGCCACGATACGGCCATACTGGCGGCGTCTTGGAGCGCTCTTGACCGGCCACTTGGTCGATTTGGGCCGTGCGGAGGGGATCGCCCGGCCCGAATCCTTGCGGTGAAGCGCCAAAAGCGGCATTGTCGGCCTGACGGTTCCGGGTCCCCATGCCACCGGCCGCGTTCGCATGCGATACGGCCTTCTGCAAACCCAGGCACTACCAACTCAAGGCGAGCCCTGATGCTTTCAAATCGTTTCGACCGTTGGACTGTTGCCGCCATTGCCCTCATGGGCTCAGCGATGGCGACGGTCCCCGGCGCGGTCCTGGCGCAGACGCCGGATCATCCGTCCGATACGGCGGCGCAGTTTCCGACCCGAAACGATCTGAAGGCGCTGACCACCTCCGGCAGCTATCTCGCCGCCCGCCACGCCAGCGTCGAGCGCGATGCGGCCTCCGCCGCCGCGTTCTATCGCTCGGCCCTGCGCACCGATCCCAAGAACAACGAGCTGCTCGACCGCGCCTTCATCTCTTCGGTCGCCGACGGTGACATCGACGAAGCGGTCAAGCTCGCCGAGCGCATCCTGACCATCGACAAGACTAACCGCGTTGCACGCCTCGTCGTCGGCGTGCACGATCTCAAGTTCAAGAAGTATGCGGCCGCGCAGACCAACATCAACCAGTCGATCCGTGGTCCGATCACCGATCTCGTTGCCACGCTGCTGTCGGGCTGGGCCGCCTATGGTGCGGGGGATGCCAAGGGCGGCGTCGCCACCATCGACAAGCTGGCCGGTCCGGAATGGTATCCGCTGTTCAAGGATCTCCACGCCGGCATGATCCTCGAGCTCGCGGGCAAGGAGAAAGACGCCGGCACCCGGTTCGAGCGTGCCTACAAGCTCGACGATTCCATGCTGCGCGTCACCGAGGCCTATGCGCGCTGGCTGTCGCGCAACAAGGACTCGGCGGCCGCGACCGCGGTCTACCAGGCTTTCGACAAGAAGCTCGCCCGCCATCCGCTAATCGTGGAAGGGTTGCGCGACACCAAGGCCGGCAAGAAGATGCCGCCGCTGGTCGATAGCGCGCAAGCCGGCGCCGCAGAAGCACTCTACGGCATCGGCGCCACACTGACCCGCCGCGGCGGCGAGGATCTGGCGTTGGTCTATCTGCAGCTCTCGCTCTACCTCCAGCCCACCCATCCCCTGGCGCTGCTCTCGCTCGCCGATCTCTATGAATCGGTGAAGCGGCCGCAGATGGCGATAAAGGTCTATGAGCGGGTGCCGGCGTCCTCGCCACTCAAGCGCAACGCCCAGATTCAGCTTGCCATCGATCTGGATTCCGCCGACCGCACTGACGAGGCGATCAAGATCCTCAAGGGCGTCACCACTGAGGATTCCAAGGATCTGGAAGCCATCATGGCGCTCGGCAACATCGAGCGCGGCCGCAAGAAGTTTGGCGAATGCGGCGCGACCTATTCACAAGGCGTCGACGTGCTGCCGGCCGGCAACGACAAGGCCAACAGCGTCTGGTACTATTATCGCGGCATCTGCGAGGAGCGCTCAAAGCAATGGGGCAAGGCCGAAGCCGACATGAAGAAGGCGCTCGAGCTGCAGCCCGACCAGCCGCACGTCCTCAACTATCTCGGCTATTCCTGGATCGACCAGGGCATCAATCTCGACGAAGGCATGAAGATGATCAAGCGGGCGGTCGAGCAGCGCCCGGACGACGGCTACATCGTCGACTCCCTTGGCTGGGCCTATTACCGCATCGGCAACTACGAGGATGCGGTGAAGAACCTCGAGCGGGCGATCGACCTCAAGCCCGAGGATCCCACCATCAACGATCACCTTGGCGACGCCTATTGGCGCGTCGGCCGCACGCTGGAAGCCAAGTTCCAGTGGGCCCACGCCCGCGACCTCAAGCCCGAAGCGGATGAGCTTCCGAAGATCGAGGCCAAGATTGCAAACGGCATGACCGACGACAATTCGAACTCCTCGGCTGCGCAGGCGGAGAAGGAGAAGAAGAAGGACGACGGCAAGGGCGGCTGAGTGAGTTGAGGTTGGGGGCGTGTCGTCAATGCCGGCGTTGATTGAAGAAGGGCGCGCGAAGGTCAATCTGAGCCTTCGCGTGGTCGGCCGTCGTACCGACGGCTATCATGATCTCGAAAGCGTCGTCGCGTTTGCCGACTGCGCCGACCGGCTCACGCTGGAGCCCGGCGGCGAGCTGAAGCTCACCACGACGGGGCCGCTCGCGGCGGCCTGCGGCGATATGGCCGACAACCTCGTGTTCAAGGCGGCCAAACTCCTGGCCGAAGCCGTCCCGAACCTGAAGCTGGGCGCATTCGCGCTCGACAAGGTGCTCCCGGTCGCGGCCGGCATCGGCGGCGGTTCGGCCGACGCCGCGGCGGCGCTGCGATTGCTGGCGCGTCTCAACGATCTTTCGCTCGAAGACCCGCGGCTGCAGAACGTTGCGCTTGCGACCGGCGCCGACGTGCCGGTGTGCCTGTTCTCGCGCGCCTGCGACATGACCGGTGTCGGCGAGCAGCTGCTGCCCTTGATGCTGCCGAGCATGCCCTGCGTGATGGTCAATCCGCGCGTGCCGGTCGCGACCAAGGATGTGTTTCAGGCACTGGGTCTGCGCAACGGCGAACTCCTGGTCGGCGCCACCTCCGTCCTCGACGCCCCGGCCTGGCCGGGCGAGGGCGCCTCCATTGCCGATTGGATCGACACGCTCGAGGCCGTCGCCAACGATCTCGAAGCCCCCGCGATGCGCATCGAGCCTGTCATCGGCGACGTGCTGGAAGCCTTGCGTGGCTCCGCCGGCGTCAAGCTCGCCCGCATGTCCGGCTCGGGTGCGACGTGCTTTGGGATCTATGGCGCATCTGCCGAGGCGCATGCCGCCGCCGAGAAGATCCGCAGGGATCATTCCGGCTGGTGGGTGCACGCGGGGACGCTGAGCTAGGCCAGCCCGAGAAACTCCCGGATCTCACTCAACACCTCCTGCGGCTTGTCATGTTGCAGCCAGTGTCCGGCCCCGGCGATGGTCTCGACGCGCGCCTGCGGAAAGTAGCGCTCCAGGTCCGCGGCCCTCGCGCCAGCCAGAAAGCTTTCGCCGGCATTCAAGAGCAGCGTCGGGCAGGTGATGCGCGACCACAGCGCGATGTGATCGTCCGGCCAGAGCCGGTGCGGCGCAGAGGCGCGCTGGTAGGGATCGAACTTCCAGCTATAGGTGCCGTCCTCGTTCTGCCGCGCGCCGTGGGTGGCGAGATGCAGCGCGAGGTCGCGAGACAGCCGCTTGTTGTGAAGGACCATCTGCGCCGCCGCGTCTTCGAGCGTCGAATAGCGGCGCGGTGCGCGGTCGTGCAGCTTGTCGAGCTGACCGACCCATTTGCCGATCCGCTCATGCACCGGCGGTTTGGGTGTATCCGGCAACATCGTCACGCCGTCGAGCACGACCAGCTTCGAGACCTGTTCGGGGAATGACCCCGTAAAGATCAGGCTGACCATGCCGCCCATGGAATGGCCGATGAGAGTGACTTGAGGGGCCGCGATGGCACGAACGAGCTGGGCGAGATCGTACACATACTCCGTCAGCGCGTAGCTGCCGCCTTTGGTCCAGTCGGAATCGCCGTGACCGCGCAGGTCGGGTGCGAGCACGTGAAAATGCGGCTGCAACGACCGGGCGATGACGTCCCAGCTCCGGCAGTGATCGCGGCCGCCATGGACAAGGATGGCGACCGGCGCGCCGTCGTTGCCCCAGTCGGCATAGTGCAGCCGCAGGCCGTGAGACTCGTAAGTGCGGCTTTGCGGGGCGGGTATGGTGGCGCTACCCATTCACGGGCCGCCGCGCCAGTGCGAGCGACAGGCCCAGCCCTGCAATGAAGACGCCGGAGCCCTGGGTGAGACGTCGCATCAAATGGGGCCTTCCGATCAACTGCGTGCGTGTCGCGGACGCCATCAGCACCACCATGATGTCGGCGAGCGTGTTCAGCGTCACCGAGATCGCACCCAGCATGAGGAATTGCAGCGTCGGGTTCGATCCCGCGGGGTCAAGGAACTGCGGAATGAAGGCGAGGAAGAAGGCGGCGGTCTTCGGGTTCAGCGCCTCGACCAGCACGCCGTCGCGAAAGGCGCGCTTGTCGCCGACGGGCTCGCTGTCGAATGACAGCGCGCGGCCAGCGTTGCGAAAAGTCCTGATGCCGAGCCAGACCAGATAGAGTGCGCCGACGAATTTCACGGCGGCAAACAGTTCGGCGCTGGCAAGAATGATCGCGGAGATGCCGAGGCTGCCCGCGACCACATGAACCAGCCCGCCGAGCGCAGTGCCCGCGGTCGATGCAAAACCGCTGGCGCGCCCTTCCGACAAGGTCCTTGCCGCGACGTAGAAAATGCCGGGGCCGGGAACGGCGGCGATGAGACAAGCGGCGGCCAGGAACAGCCAGAAATTCGTGTTGATCATCCTGCTTTGGTAGCGATGCTTGCCGCGATTGCAAGGCCGTCGTTTGTAAGGCCCGTCGTTTAGCCCATCCGGCGGAAGATCACGCTGGCATTCACCCCGCCGAAGCCGAACCCGTTCGAGATCGCGTGCTGCATCGGCATCGGGCGCGCCACACCGGCGACGATGTCGATGCCGTCTGCGGCGGGATCAGGGTTTTCGAGATTGAGCGTCGGCGGCGCGATCTGATCGCGCAGGGCGAGCACGGTGAAGACCGCTTCCAGCCCACCCGCGGCGCCGAGCAGATGGCCGGTGGCCGATTTGGTCGCGCTCACCGCGATGCCGCGGTCGCGGCCGAACAGCGCGGCAATCGCGCCGAGTTCGCTCTCGTCGCCAGCCGGCGTCGACGTCGCATGCGCGTTCAGATGCTGCAAATCCGCGGGCGCAAGCTTGGCCTGCCGGAGCGCGATCTCCATGGCGCGCCGGGCGCCGTCGCCGTCAGGCGGACCCGATGTCATGTGATAGGCGTCGGCGGTCGTACCGTATCCGACGATCTCCGCAATCGGCGTCGCGCCACGCGCCAACGCATGCTCCAGCTCCTCGATCACCAGGATGCCGGCGCCTTCGCCCATGACAAAACCGTCGCGGTCGCGGTCGAACGGGCGCGAGGCGCGCGCGTCGTTGAACCCGCTCGACAGAGCGCGGGCCGCAGCAAAGCCGCCGAGGCTGACGATGTCGATGCAGGCTTCCGCGCCGCCGCAGATCGCCACATCAGTCTCGCCCGCGCGGATCATGCGCGCGGCATCGCCGATCGCCTGAACGCCGGCGGCGCACGCCGTGACCGGTGTGCCCAGCGCTCCCTTGTAGCCGTATTTGATCGAGACGTGGCCGGCGGCGAGATTGGCGAGGAAGGAGGGGATCGTGAACGGCGAGAGCCGGCGCGGGCCGCGTTGTTCGGTGATGCGCACCGCCTCCGCCATCGCCGGAAAGCCGCCGACGCCGGAGGCGATGATCGTTGCGGTTCGTTCCTGCGCTGCCGCGTCCTGCGGCGTCCAGCCGGCCTGCGCAACCGCCTCTGCGGTGGCGAGCAGCGCAAACAGGATGAAGCGGTCCATCTTGCGTTGGTCTTTCGGCGCGGCGGCCTGCGCGGGATCGAAGCCGCCGTCCGCGTCATCGGCCTTGTCGGGCACGAGGCCGGCAATGCGTGCGGGCAGCGCCTGCGACCATTCCGGCAGCGGGCGCAGCCCGCTTTGGCCGGCCAGCAGCCGGCGCCACGACAGTTCGACACCGCAGCCAAGCGGCGACACCGCGCCCATTCCCGTCACGACGATACGACGCATGTCAGTCTCCAGCCGGCGCGACGGCCGGGTTCATGGCTTTGAGCGAGGTCAGCCGTTTACGCATGAGACGGCTGGCGCGGGGACCGGCGATGATGACCGCATTGGTGAGCGTGATCGGCTGCATGTCGGCGGCATCGACCACGACCGGATCGAACGGACGACGATCGTGCCGGTTCGCGAGCAGGATCGCTTCGCCCTTCGGCGCGAGATGCTTGTTGCCCCAGGCGAGCAGGGTCGCGACCACGGGGAAGAAGTCCCGGGCCTTGTCCGTCAGCACATATTCGTAGCGCGGCGGCCGTTCATTGTAGCGGCGGCGGACGAACATGCCCGTCTTGGTGAGGTGAGCAAGGCGCCGCGATAGGATATTCGGCGCAATCCCGAGGTTCTGTTTGAATTCGTCGAACCGCGTTGCGCCCTGGAAGGCATCCCGCAGGATCAGGATGCTCCACCATTCCCCGACCGTCTCCACGGCGCGGCCGACCGGACATTCCTGGATGGAAGGAGATTTGGGCTGCATGGCGTGAAGCTAGGTAAGTTACTTGCAAAATGCAAGTCACTGGGCGAGCAGTGGCCGATTCGGGTGGAGGGAGCCAAGGCAGCTGCGAAGCTGGAGCTGTCGCTGCGCTCGCAATGACGGTGTTGATGAAGTGGTGGCGCCTACCTCAGCGATGTCGTCCCGGCGAAGGCCCTAGGGCATGCACATATCTGGTGCGGCGGATTGACTCAGAGCGGCATCTGGGGATTC